>JANMKU010000083.1:0-24624 GCA_031372205.1 Gemmatimonadaceae bacterium
AGGGTAAAGGCGCTCTTCAGCTTCTGTACGCGCAGCTGGGAGAGGGCGAGGCCAATTGCATCACGAGTTTTCACCACTGACTGCTATCGTAACGACGGAACTGGGTCAAGCCTTCAGTGCAGAATTCCCCACTGGGCGGAGAAGACCAACGGTCCTACTCATGTCGCAGCGCGGCGATGGGGTCCAGTTGCGACGCCCGCAGCGCAGGTAGCATGCCGAAAACCACACCGGTGCAGACGCTCGCCCCAATCGCCGAGACGATGGCAGACATCGGGATGGAGGCTGGGATGGGAGTGTTCGTGCGCACGATCCAGGCCAAGACCGCGCCGACCGCCAATCCAACGGAGGCTCCAAGTGACGTCAGTGTCGCCGCCTCAACGAGGAATTGCCACAAAATGGTCGCGCGCGTGGCGCCAAGTGCTTTGCGCACGCCGATCTCGCGCGTACGCTCGGTGACGGAAATCATCATGATGGCCACAACGCCGACACCACCGACCAGCAGGCCGACGGCCGAGAGCGCAAGCCCCACCATGAAGATCGCGCCGAACAGCTGATCGAACGTCTCCATCATGCGGTCCTGTGCGACGAGGGCGAAGTTGTTCGGTTGCCCCGGCTTCAAGCCGCGTTTCGAGCGAAGCATTGCGGTGACGGCGTCTTGCGCGACTTCAATCGGCACATCCGGCCGCGGTTTGGCCATCACCTGCAGTCCGCGACGCCACACGTTGACATGTCGATAGGCCGACAGCATGGGGAGGATGGCGCGAGGCTTGTCGGGGCCGCGGCCATCCAGTGTTTTGAGGAAGCCTGCCTTGGTGTGAAAGACACCGATCACACTGAACAACTTCCCTTCAATCTGCACTTCCTTCCCAATCGGATCGGAGTCCCCGAACAGTCGGCTCTTGAGTGAATCGTTGATGATCACGACCTGCGCGCCCGCATCGTGCTCACTCACGGAAAAGCTTCGTCCTGGTGAAATGTCAGCGACATCGGTTTTGATCCAGTCAGGACTCTGCGCGTCGTATCCGATGTTGGTGAGATGCCGGTCTCTATAGTCAAACGCACCGGAGCCACCGAGAATCGCCGTGGCCGTTTCAATTTCGGGGAGTTGGCGAATGGTGGTCCATTCGTCGATCGTGATGGCTGGGTTGCGACGATCGGGGCAGGTATCGTCGGTTCCGTCACAGGTACTGATCCCGACGCCACGACGACGCACTTGAAAGGCGGTCGCGCCGAACTCATCGAGATCGGACTGAAAACTTTGCCGCACACCGTGCACGGTGGCACCCATGGCCACCACGACGAATACACCAACGGCCACACCGGCGATCGTCAGGGCCGCGCGCACCTTGTTGGCCCGCATCGCATCAAGCGCAATGCCGATGCCTTCGAGGGCCATCAGGATTCGATCGATCACGCGCATCGGCTACTCCTTCCGCAGTGCAGCGATGGGATCGAGTCGTGCCGCGCGGCTCGCGGGATAGATACCGGCCACAATACCCACGCCGGCACCCACGACAAGCGCGGCCAGGATCGACCACGGCGCGACGGCAGCGGGCAGCGGCGTGGTCGCCGCAATAATGCCGGCGAGTCCGATGCCGAGTCCGATCCCAATCGCCGCGCCGACAAGGCTGAGCGTCGCCGATTCGACGAGAAATTGCGACATGATGTCACGACGTCGAGCGCCGAGGGCTTTGCGCACGCCGATCTCGCTCGTACGTTCGGCGACAGCTACGAGCATGATATTCATGATGACGAGTGCGCCAACGACCAGTCCGATCGCCGGCAGCGCCGTACCAAAGACGACCATCTTGGACTTGATGCCATCAAAGAAGGCGAGCGCCGCGTCCTGCGTTTCCAGTGCGAAGTTGTCGGGCTTACCCGGCGGGAGTTTGCGCGATGCACGCAGTACTTCGCGCGCGGCGTCTATTCCATCGGTCACCAGATCCGCGTTGGGTGCCTGGACGACCATCGATTCGATATCGCCGCGCGGCCGGATAGCGCGCGCGAGTGGGCTCGTGTACGGCGCGATTGCCAACCGGTCGAGTGAAAAACCGAACACGGTGCCCTGCTTCTCGATAATGCCGATCACTTCGTATGGCACACCGCCCATGCGCAGCTCTCGGCCGATGGGATCGAGTCCCTTGAAGAAATGCTCCGCCACCTCCGTCCCAATGACAACGACACGCGAACCAACGGCCACCTCTTGCGGTCCGAACGCACGTCCTTTGTCGACGTTGAACTTCTTGATGCTGAAGTACGACGCCTCCGTCGCAACGGCCTGTACCTGCCGCGTGCGGTTGAACGGGGATTCGGCGCTGAGAAACGTTTCGCTGGTCACGGCCGACTGTGATCCTGGCGGCAATGCGTTCCTGACGAGATCCGCGTCGACGGCGTAGAGCCGCGGACGCCGCTGCATTTCCCGCCAGTCGATGCCATCGTCCGTATTAAAGTCGTTCCAGCGTCGCAACGTAAACGTGTTCACGCCAAACAATTTGCCAGCAAAATCATTCTCGACGTACTGACTCATTCCCTCAACGATCGACACAACGGCGATGAGGAACATGACGCCGATGGTGACACCAATCAGTGTGAAAAAGCTCTTGAGCTTCTGCACGCGGATCGTGTTGAGGGCAAGCCAGATGGCTTCTTTCAGTGGCATGGTGGTCGCCTATTCGTAGCGCAGCGCGTCGACAGGATCGAGCCGAGATGCACGACTCGCGGGGAGCATGCCAAACAGGATGCCGGTGACACAGCTTGCGCCGAGCGCCGCGACGACAGCGAGCGGTGGAATGGACGCTTCAACCGGCGTGAAACTGCGGATGGCCAGCGCACCAAGCCACCCGACAAACAACCCGATAGCGCCACCGATGCCCGTGAGGGTGGCCGCTTCGACGAGAAATTGCCAGAGAATGGTCGCCCGTGTCGCGCCCAGCGCTTTTCGCACGCCGATCTCGCGCGTGCGCTCCGTGACCGAGATCATCATGATGGCAACCACGCCAACACCGCCAACAATCAGTCCGACGGCCGACAATGCGATCATGACCAGAAAGAAGAGACCGAAGATCTTGTCGTAGGTCTCCATCAGCTTGTCCTGCGTAATGATGGCAAACGTCGATTCGTCTCTGGGGCGCGCCCCGCGCTGGCCGCGGAGTGTGGCGGTCACATCGTCGACGGCCTCGTCTCGCGTCACGTTGGCGCGCGGCTTGACAGTCAGTGACAGATTGCTGGGCCTCGCACCGAGGTAGCGAATCAACGTCTGCACGGGCACCACCGCTTTGGGTCGTTCGCCACCAGAAAGGAAGCTGGCATTGTCGGTGTACACGCCAATGACTTCGAACGGCACGCCGTTCATGGAGATTGTCTTGCCAATGGGATCGACCTCGTCGAACAGGCGAGTCTCCATCAACTTGCTGATCACCGCGACACGTGCTCCGGTGCGTGCTTCGGATGCGGTGAATGCACGACCGGGAAACACCTCAGGGGCGCTGATCGCCGTCCATTCCGCACCGTATCCCTCCAACGGGGCGGAGGGGAGCGAACGATCGCGATACTTGACCGACGCTCCCCAGTTGAGTCGCGCACCGACGACTTCCAACGTGGGCACGCGTTTCAGCGCGTCGATCTCGGAGAGACGAATCGGGGGATTGCGTAGCCACTTGCAGGTGTCGTCTGAGCCGTCGCAGGCCTCGAACGTAATCGGGTACCGGCTGATGAAAAATGTGGTCGGACCGGTACTCGCAAAATCGCGTGCCACCGACTGATTGATTCCGTGCACTGCTGCGGACATTGCGACGACGACAAACACACCAACGGCAATGCCGAGAATGGTGAGACCCGCGCGGACGCGATTGGCGCGAATGGCGTCGATCGCGATACGAACGCCTTCTCCTATGGCCGAGAGTCTGGTTGACAACGCAGTCATCGGCTATTCCTGACGCAGCGCGTCGATGGGATCGAGACGCGACGCGCGGCTCGCCGGATACACACCGGCGACGATGCCGACGCCCGCACCGATCGCAATGCCGACAAAAATCGACCACGGTGCGACGCTGGCCGGCAGCGGCGACACGGCGGCGATGAGCTTGGCCAATCCGATCCCCAGCGCAACGCCAATGGCTGACCCCACGGTGCCGAGTGTTGAGGCTTCGATCAGGAACTGCGAGAGGATGTCGCGACGGCGCGCGCCCAGTGCTTTCCGGATCCCGATTTCCCGTGTACGCTCGGACACAGCGACCAGCATGATGTTCATGATGACGATGGAGCCGACGACGAGACCGATCGCAGGCAACGCGATACCTGCCAGTACGAGGTAGCGCTTGATCTTGTTCCAGAACTCCAGCGCGCTATCGGCGGTTTGCAACGAGAAATCATCCTTCTGCGACGGGCGCAACCGATGGAGCGCGCGCATACTGGCCCGTACGTTCTCCATCGTTTCCTTCATCGCCGCGTCACTCGGCGATTGCACCATCAGTGCATCGACGATGTTTGGGCGCGAGTTAAGCAGTCGACGTGCTTGCGAATGCCACGGGGCGATGAGGAAATTGTCGAACGACATGCCGAACGCGCTGCCCTGCGATTCCGCCACACCGATCACCTGATAGGGCACCCCACCGAGCTTGACGTCGCGACCGATCGGATCGAGCGACGGGAAGAGGCGAGTCGCCGCATCGGGGCCAATCACCACAACTTTGTCACCTCGACTGAGCTCCTGCGGTGTCATGATGCGCCCTTGGGTGACGCCGAGCTTTTTTATTTCGAAGTACGCGCCGTCGATGGCCGTCACCTGCACTCTGCGCGGCTTGCCACCGGTGGGCGTGCTCACCACGACGTTGTCGTCACTGGTAATGCTCCAGCGCACGTCAGCAGGCAATGCGGCGACCACGGGCGGCATCTCCGTGATTTCCAGACGCTGACGGCGACGATACTCGTCGCGTGTGGCCTGATCGACATCGCCCATTTGAATGTTCGGGCGGTAGCGCAACTCAAAGGTGTTCACGCCGATCAGTTTTCCGATCAGGTCATCCTCGAGATACCGTCCCATCCCTTCGACAATGGACACGACGGAGATAAGAAACATCACGCCGATGCATACACCGAGGAGCGTGAAGGCACTCTTCAGCTTCTGCGTCTGAATGGTACGCAGGGCAAGCCAGACAGCTTCGAAAATGGGCACGGCGTGGACTCGAGGCGCCGCATGCAGCGCCGGTCAGAGTTGGGGAACGCCCGGGGCACCGTGCCCCCGCGGTTAGAGCTGCGGAACCTCGATGCCAACCTTGGCCGCGAATTGCTCGCGCCGTTCGTCGCTCGAGATCACGCCATCACGGAGCACGATGACGCGTCGGGCATGCGCCGCGATGTCTGGCTCGTGCGTGACCATCACCACGGTCTGGCCTTCGCGCGCGAGCTCCTTGAACACTCGCATGATCTCTTCGGATGTTTGCGAGTCCAGGTTTCCGGTCGGTTCGTCCGCGAGCAGGATGGACGGACGATTGACAAGGGCACGGGCGATCGCCACGCGTTGGCGCTGACCACCGGAAAGCTCGTTGGGGCGATGGCCCATGCGTTCGCCCAGTTGCACGCGGTCGAGTGCCTCAGAGGCGCGCTTCTTTCGATCGGTCGACGAAACACCAGCGTACACGAGCGGCAGCTCTACGTTTTGCAGCGCAGTGGCGCGGGGCAGCAAATTGAATGTCTGGAAGACGAAGCCGATTTCTTTGTTGCGCACATGCGCCAACGCGTCGTCGGACATCTCACTCACCAGCATGCCGTTGAGCCAGTACTCGCCGTCGTTCGGCGTGTCGAGGCATCCGATGAGATTCATCAGCGTGGATTTGCCAGAACCCGACGGGCCCATGATGGCGCAATACTCGTTGCGACGGATCGCCAGATCGACGCCGCGCAGGGCGCGGACGATTTCGCCCCCCATGTCGTATTGGCGCGTCAGCCCGCGTGTGACAATGACCCAGTCCTTTTCCGGCGCGACGCCAGGGGCGGTAACGACTGCACGTCGTTCCCCGGTGGTACTGACGCCAATGTCGTCGAGCGTATCGGTCACGGCTTTTTTCCTGGAGCAGGCGTCTTTTTGTCGTCAGGTTTCGCCGTTTTGATCAGCGCGCCGTCCTTGAGTTCCCGGATGGCCTGATATGTACCGGCGACAATGGTCTCGCCGACCTTGAGCCCTTCGAGTACTTCGAAGTGCCGTTCACCAGCGATACCCACCTTTACGGGGCGAAAGGTGACTTTGTTGTCCGTGCCCACGACGAAGACGCCTTCCACATCACGCTTGCCGACTTCTTTGGTTGGCTGGCCGCGACCCACCGTCACCGCCGTATCGGCGTTCGGCAGCTTTTCATTCTCTCGCACCGTCAGCGCAATGATCGGGATGGAGAGTACTTTGGCCCGACTGGCAGTGACGATCTTTGCGGTCGCTGAAAAGTCGGGACGCGTATCCGCTGGCGGGTTGAGAAGCTGCACTTTGACTTCGTAGTCGATCGCCTGGTCGCCACTGGCACCACCAGCGGCCGTCTTGCTGACCGAGCTATTGGAAATTTCAACGACTCGGCCGATAAACGTTGTGTCCGGGAATGCATCGATCTGAATGATCGCGGAGTCGCCTTTCACGATCCGCGCCACATCAGTTTCATCGACCTTGACCTTGGTCTCGAGGACACTCATGTCGCTGATCGTGAGCAGCGTCGCGGCGTCCTTGTTGAGCGTGCCCATGATCGCCGTTTCCCCTTCCTGCACGACAAGCCGCGTGATCTTGCCGCTCATTGGCGCGACGATTGTGGTGCGGGTGAGCGCCTGGCGTGCGTCACGCACGGACGCGATCGACTGGGCCACGCTAAAGCCCGCGGCTTCGAGCAAGGCCGTACTGACTTCTGTTTGCGTCTTGAGCTGCTCCACCTGCTCAACGCTCACCAGCTCCGGTGACTGCTTCTTGATCTGCAACTGACGATCGTAGTTGCGCTGCGCTTGCAGCAGGTTGGCGCGCGCTTGGGCTTCCTGTGCTTTCGACGACGCGAGTCCCGCTTCGGCGCGCTGCAGTGCGGCCGTGACCTGTTCGGGATCAATCTGGAGCAGGAACTGCCCCTTCTTCACCATGTCGCCTTCTTTCACCGCCAAGCGCACGATCTTGCCCGTCACGTCGGCGCTGACGTTCACCTTCGTCCGCGGCTGAATCTGGCCACTGGCAGTGACCGAGGCCACGAGGTCGCGCGACTCTACCTGCTCGGTGCGCACTTCAACCGCCTTGGACTTGCTCTTATTCGCGCTGACGTAGGCCAGGGCACCCACGGCCAGCACGACAACGCCGCCGATCCCAAACTTTACGGTGCTGGTCATGAAAAATTCCGGTTAACGAAGGGGACGGCCGACCGCAGCTTCCAGCGCGGTGAACTGCCGTTGCACATCATAGATCGCGTTAATGCGATCGGTTTCCGCGCGCTCGAAGTTGCCTCGCGCCTGCACGAGATCCACAAGGTTAATCGCCCCAACGCGGTAGCGCTCCTGGGCCAGCGCCAGCGCGGTGCGCGCCGTACGTACGTTCTGTTCCTGCAGCTGCACGGTCTGCTGCGCCGTCGTCAGCGAGAGGAATGCTGCACTCACATCGGCGGAGACACGCAGCTGCTGCGCCCTGACGTCATTGCGCGCATTCAGTCGTTGCACCGTGGCTTGCTCCACCTGTTGCTCGCGCCGAAAGCCGTTAAAGATGGGCAGCGAAAACGACGCGTTCAGACTGTACGGATTGCGAGTGAAGGAGAAGGGATACTTCCCCTGCGAATTGCGAATCGCCTGTTCGGACGCGGTCGTGAAGGCGATCGCCTGACACTGTGCCAAGCCATTCGACAGGTTGAGCGCGGCCCGTACCTCTTCACTACGAATGCAACTGGCTTTGGACTGCGCGGCACTGGACGCGCCGCCGTCAAGCAGCAATTGCGTGTCGGTGTATCGGTTGGTGAATCCTGACACCGACGCACTGAGCGACAGGGACGGGAAGTACGCACTGCGCGCCGACGCGATACTTAGTGTGGCCGACTGCTCCCGCAATCGAAACGACTCAAGCTGCGGGTTGGTGCGGCCCGCCATGTCGAGGACTTGCTGCAGATCGACCGTGGGGGTCGCCGGCAGCGCGGCCTCCAGCACGGCGTCGGGCACGGCCGCAATACCGATCTGCTGGAACAACCGAATGACTTCGATGGCGGCCTGGTTTCGCGCGTTCAACGCCGCCACGCGCTGCTGCCCATCTGCCACCTCAGCGTTCTGCACATCGAGCTGCGTGCCCGACCCCACCTGCAAGCGGGCCCGCGCAAGCTGCAGCTGCGCCGCCGTGGTCGCGACCAGCGTGTCCTGCAGGACCGCACGCGCCTTTGCCTGTAACGCCGAGAGGTATTGCGTGGTGACGTCGGTGCGGATGCGTTGTTCGGCAATCGCGATATCGGACTCGGTGGCTCCTTGATTGACTCGAGCGGCCCGTCGATCATTGAGCGTCGCCATCGAAAGGCTCATGTTCGCGGACATGCTGGCATCGGTGCCGAGTTGATCGTTCGTCGCGCCGAACGCCTGTCCCTGAAAGAATGTTTGACGCCCTTCGCGATAGCTGCCGCCGAAGTTCGTATTCACATTGGGGAGCAGGGCGCCGTTCGCGGATCGCACCGCGGCGGCCGCCGTTCGACGCGCATTCGTCGACGTCGCCAGGGTCGGGTTGTTGCGCCGTGCCAGGGTGACGGCATCGGACAGCGTGAGCACGCCGCCGGCGAACGCTGTCGGGCCCGTACCGGGCAGCGCGCCGGACTGCGCGAGGCCGGCGTGCGAAAAGACCAGTGTACTGGCGGCGGACAGCGCGAGCACGAGGAAGGAAGTGCGCATGAAGTTGGGGCGGGGGATAGTCATAGGCAGGGGGACGTACGTGCACCCTTGCAGCACGGTTTCAACGGTTGCACCACAGATGCAGCATAAGTGAGCGGGCGCTGGATGCCGGACCTCAACGTGGCACATCGTCGCGAAATGCTTCAAATCCACGCGAGGCAATGCTGACCCGAAGCATGCGGCCATCGCTGTCGGCCCAGATGAGGATTGCATCGCCGCTGACGGTGACAGCGCGCCATCTGGTGGCCCCGCGGCGGGTACCGGCGATCGCCACGCTGTCGCGTTGCGATTCGAGAACGAGACGAACGATACCTCGCCGACTACCGATCGGAGACAGCGTCGGGACGGTCACACCGCCGCCGACCTCGAGGCCTCGCCCACGCACGAGGAGCGCGTACTGCATCACGCCTTCCTCGTCGAGTGCGATGATGTTTGGCACCAGCAGGTACTCACGCGCTGCTTCCCCGGTGCTGCTATGCGCCAGGGTGGCAAATCGTCCTCGCACCCGACGACCGCCGAGTCGCAACGTGACCTCCGCCCCCGTACGCTCCTCAAACGAGTAGCGTACGGGCGTCCCGGCCGAATCGACCTCCAGTCGCATAGCGGCCCGACGCTCGCCGGTTGCCGACTCGGAGCGCAGCTCCAGTACGGCACCTTCCTGCGATTGAATCCGCTGCACCGAGAATTGTTCGCGCCCGACGCGCTGGCCATTGCTGAACAGCGAAAAGCTGGCCGCATCGAGGCGCGCGCCTTGACCGAACGCGGGTGCAGGGCTGACGAGCACTGAGGCGACCAAGAGCATTGGAACGAGCGCGGCGCGAAACATGAACAAAGCTAGCGTGACCCGCGCGAATGCTGTCGGTCGCCTTCGAAAGCGACGCGGAGTATTCTGCCACAATGCCAATCGTGTCAGAGTCATCGCGTCCCACCGTGCCTGAGCGGGCGTCAGACGAACGCGAGGTCGGAGGAGGGAATCGGCGCAGCGTCCAACGATGGCCGTATGCGTGGGTCGGCTCGGCTGTCGGCGCTATCCTGGCCCTCGCTCGATGGCAGCGCGACCCAGACGTCTGGCTGCTCTTGGCCGCGGCTGCGGGAACGATCGGCATGGTGGTCTTTCATCGCACGCTCCGGGCGCCGCGCGGATGGGCGGCCGCCTCCGTAGTCATGTTGCTGGTGGCGATCACTTTCGGCCAGCAGGAGCTGGTTGAGATACGGAAGGCGTCACGCGACTGGGTACGCTGGTCTGCGGCGGAACGGGTGGCGCGTGGTGAGCGTGTCGCAGCGAAAGTGTCGGACGTGGCCGCCGCCCTGCAACTGGCCGCCGCCGACGTGGTGGCGGATACCGCCCTGATACGTGCACTGGTCGCGGATGGCCACGCGCAATCGCTCCTTCGCGCGCCATCACTTGATGATGGTGTCGAGTCCGCGATGCTCGTCTTTCGGCACGACGTGCTGATTGGACGCGCGGGACAGCTGCATATCCCGATCACGGCGGATGGCGCGATCGGTACCCAGCTTGAGGAAGGCGCATTTCATACGTCGTTGGTAACACGGCTGCCGTCGCGCACCGGAGAAATCCGAGCGGTGGCGGTCGCGCTCCTTGCGTCGGCCCCACCTGCCGACCGGTTCGCACGATCGCTGACGCAGAGCCTCGCCGGTGCGATCGACATTGCCCGGATCATCATCGAATCACCGGATTCAACGCGCGTCGTGGCCGGGTCCACCGTCATCGTCGTCCCCGACGGCACGCGCCGTCTGGCCCGTGTTCGTGCGCTCCCGTACTCCGCCGAGGAAACGCGTGAGTCGATGTTGCAACGGGCCCGCGCTCGCACCGCTGTGCCGCTCGCCATTGCCGTGCTGTTGGTGCTGGTCACAAGCTGGCGACGACCTGCCGCAACGGTCCATCGCGTCGGCACGGCGGCGGCATTGCTCGCCGCTATCGCCGCGGCACCGCTGAACGCCCTGTCGAATGTTTCACCGCTGTTCAACGCGGCAAGTTATTTCGTGCCGATCGGTGGCCGGCTCACCGGCAATATTGCGGCACTGCTCATTACCTCGGCGCTGCTCCTCGCCGTGCTCTTTCTGGTGGAGCGCGCTACTCGCTCGCGTCGCATTCGCTGGCGTCCGTGGGGGCTGCTCGTTGCCCTACTGGTGGCGTCACTGCTGCCGTTTGTCTTGCGCGTGCTGGCGCGCGGCATCGCTCTGCCGCCCGAGGGCACTGGATTCGCATTGTGGATCGCGTGGGAGTTGGCCATCGCCCTTGCGGCGACTTCGGTACTCCTCGTCGGCATTGCTGCCGGGCAAATGGCGCTCGGCGCACGACGAGGGTTGCCAGCGTGGATCGCGCCGCTCCTGGCCATAGTTGCCGCGGTGAGTGCGCCCTTTCTGTGGGCCGCCCCAGGGGCATGGCCTGCATGGTACCCCGCTCTATGGTTCGTCGCCATTACGACCCTTGCGTTTTCGCGGCGCGGTACGGCCCTGGTCATGGGAAGTGCGCTCGTTGCGGGTGCGGGTGCGGCCACACTGACGTGGGGCGCGACCGTACGGGCGCGCATGGACTTGGCGCAGCACGATCTGACACGTATCACGGCGGTGGACGAAAACGCCTTTATGCTGCTTGGTCGTTTCGTGGATATGCTGGTCACCGACGTCGCCCCACCGGCAAGTAACGCGGCGCTGGTGCGGCGCTACGCCGCCAGCGACCTGGCGTCTGCAGGCTATGCAGCGCGTATCGCGCGCTGGGTTCCAGCACAGCCAAACACGCCCATCAGTGATTTTGCGCTGACCGCGGTGGACGATTCCGCGGGCGCGCAGGCGCGCATCGCCGCGATGGCGCGTGAATCCCGCACGATCCGCATCGACACGGTGGCGAGCGGCGCCATTTCCATGTTGGTGGCGGCGATTCCGTTCAGGGACGGTACCGTGACGACCGTTGCGGTACCTCCGCGTACCAGACTCCTGCCCGCCGATCCCTTCGCCTCGCTCACCGGCGTGGCTGGGGCCGGACGTGCGGAACCGCCGTATAGCCTGACCTTGACCGCAGTTGCTAGTGAGCCGGCCGCGGCAACGCCGCTGCAATGGCGGCGCATCCGCAGCGCGATGCATGGCGACGGGATCGTCGGAAATGGCGCACAAGCCCGTCAAGCCCACGTTGAGGTGGAAATGCGGGGTGCAGACGTGCTCATCCCGCGCGGCGCGCTGCTGGCGCTGCTGGACCTCTTCGTGGTCGTGTTGCTCTGGGGAGCGAGCGCGATGGCCGACGGCGCGGTGAGGCGCTGGCTCCGGCTGCGGCGCACCCGGTGGTCACGCTCGTACCGCGTGCGTCTCAGTGCAACACTACTGGCGTTCTTCGTCGCACCAGCCGCGTTGTTTGCCGCCTGGTCGTGGTATCGGTTGCAAGACGATGATCGCGCCGCACGTGAACTACTCGTTCGTGAAGCGCTCCGCGTGGCGGCCGCGGTTGTGACTGATGCGGACCGTCGCACGCTCGATGGCGTGTCGTCGGGTGCCGGCACTCCGCTCTTTCTGTTTCGTCGCGGACAGCTGGTGTTCGCCAGCGATTCCTTGCTCGACGCCCTGGCACCGCTCGGGCGACTGCTCCCTCTCTCGCTCGACGGCGACGCGTTCGGTACCGATGACGTGTTTGCAACGCGACGATTGCGTGTGAGCGGACGCGAGACGTTGGTTGGCTATCGCCGATTGCCAGTGTTGGACGCCGACGCGGTGCTCTCCGCGCCAGCGCGTGGCGACGAATTCGCGCTTGATCTCCGTCGGGAAGATCTTGGCGTGCTGCTCCTCTTCGTGTCGGCGCTCGGCGCACTGGCAGCCGTGTGGTCCAGTGGCATTGCGGCGCGGGCGTTGGCGCGCCCAGTTGGCGCCTTGCGCGAGGCCGCATTAGCGATCGCGTCTGGCCAGCAAGATCCGTCCCTCGGCGTGGCTCCCGCCGCCGAGTTTGCGCCGGTGTATCGCGCGTTCGGCGTGATGGCAGAAGACCTCTCGACCAGTCGCGGTGCGCTTGAGGCCGCACAGAAGCGCACGGAGGCGGTGCTGCAGCATGTCGCCAGCGGCGTGATGGCGATGCGACCGAATGGTGATGTCCTCATCGCCAATCCTCGAGCAGAGGAGATGCTGGCGATTCCGTTGCGCGCGAGCGCGACATTGTCATCCTTGCCGCCGCGCCTGTCACTTCTCGTCGACCGCTGCCTGCAATTCCTGAGCTCCACGCGCGACGACGAGGCCTTTGAGGTGTCCGTGCAGGGGCGACAGCTGCGCGCGCGACTGACGCGGTTGCCGAGTGGTGCGGTTTTGACGCTCGATGATGTGACGGAGCTGGCGTCGGCGCAACGGGTGCTCGCGTGGGGTGAAATGGCGCGTCAAGTCGCGCATGAGATCAAGAATCCTCTCACGCCAATTCGACTTGGCGTGCAGCACCTGCGCCGAGCGTATCGCGACGGACGGAGCGACTTCGAGACCATTCTGGACACCAACGTGACGCGCGTGTTGTCGGAGATTGACCATCTGGACGAGATCGCGCGCGCCTTCAGTCGGTACGGCATGGCACCGAAAGATCGGGATCCTGGGATTCGCGTTGATGTGCGCGCCGTGGTGCTCGATCTGCTGGCGCTTGAGCGCATGGGGGAGGACGGCGTGGTGTGGACGTACGACGCAGGCGATAGTTCCCCTGCCGCGTTCGCCTTCGCGCAATCCGATGAGTTGAAGGATGTGCTGTTGAACTTGCTGGAGAATGCGCGCCTCGCCCAAGCGCGAGAGGTGTCGGTTCGCGTCATCCCAAGCGCGTCGCGCGTCGCGATCGCGGTGCGTGACAACGGCACGGGCATCGCCGCGGACGTGTTGCCGAGGGTATTCGAGCCACATTTTTCCACGCGCACGAGTGGCAGTGGGTTGGGGTTGGCGATCAGTCGTCGGTTGATTGAAGGTTGGGGAGGCACGATCGCCATCAGCAGTACCGAGTCCGTGGGGACGGAGGTGCGCATTGAGTTGCGGGCCGCCGACTATCCTTGAGCATGGCTTCGGATTCCCTGTTTGACGTGCACCGCACCACGGCATCACCCCCTCCACATCTGGAGGGGTGGACGTTGCCGCCAGGGTGGACGTGGGGTGCGGAGGCGCTCCTGCACGGGCACCGTCACTATCAGGAACTGATCGACGCGCTTGGGCGGTCGCTCTCGCTCGTGAGCGCACCAGATCCCACGCACGACGAGTGGATTCTGCACGAAGCCCGCGGACTGGCCCACCGTAACCATCCGTCCGTGCCGACGACCTACCACTACTGGGCGTCGCATCAGGAGAGTCGTCGCGGACCGGGCTATCTCCGTCGCTGGATTGCCGGGGAAACCGTGCTGTCACGCGTGGCGCGCCTTGGTCCGGAAACCGTGCCGGCGGCGCTGCAGGTGCTCCGCGAGGCCGGCAGTACGTTGGCCTATCTCCATGACACTGGGGCGGCTCACGGTGATGTGTCGGCCAATACGGTGTGGCTGACTCCCGGCGGGCGGCTGTGGTTGTTGGGGTGGGAATGGGTCTTGCCAAAGGACCAGATTCCTGCCGATTTGCGACCGAACCCGAATTTCGCCCCGACGCCGCCGGAGTGGGCAACGGACAAGGGATGGCGGCCGACCCCCGCGTCTGACCAGTGGCAAGTCGCAGCGATGTTGTTCATGATGCTGACCGGAGAGACACCGCCAGAACGTGACGCACCGCCAGTGACACTACTGCGCGCCGATTGCCCACAAGCGCTGTCGGCTGTGCTGGATCGGGCGCTCAATCCAGATCCCGCCGCACGTTATCCGTCGATTTCGGCGCTCCTGCGCGACATGGATCGGCACGTCAACGTGCGTCATGTGCTGATCACGCCAGAAGGAGACGCACTGCCGCCGTCGCTCGACTCGGCTGATGCGCGATTGCGCTGGGCGACTGCTGACGACTACGAGATTCTGTCGCCGCTCGGCGAGGGAATGTTCGGCAGCGTGTGGCGCGCGCGCGATTTGTCGCTGTCTCGTGAGGTGGCGATCAAGGTGCTCCATCCGCACATCGCCAAGGACGATGCGGCCGTGACGCGCTTTCGGCGTGAAGCACGGTTAGCGGCACAACTGGCGCATCCCTCGATTGTGCCGATTTATGACACGGATAGTCGCGGCGACATCGTGTGGTATACGATGGAACTGGCCGAAGGCGGGTCCGTGGCGAGTTTGCTGGCACGCAATGGACCTCGGCCGTTCGAAGAGATCGCGCAACAAGTGGACGACGTGCTTGAAGCGCTCATTGCCGCGCATTCGAGTGGCATCATCCATCGCGATCTCAAGCCGGAAAACATTCTGATCGATCGCTACCGTCGGTGGCGCATTGGGGATTTCGGTATCGCCTACGCGCTCGGCGATGAGCGGGCCGGTTCATCTGGCACGCCGTCGTTCGCGGCGCCGGAACAGCTGCTCGGTGAAGCGCAGGGGCCTGCCACGGACTGTTTTGCCCTGGCAAGCATTGTGTATTTCGTGCTCACTGGTCGGCCGCCGTTCGGTGACGGGCCGGGCGAGATGGTGCTCGCGCAGCAGTTGGCGAATACGCTCCCCGAGCGCATGTCGCACGACGGTTTCGCTGAGGCGCTGGCCAACTGGCTACAACGGGGGCTCGCGCCGCAGGTCGAGGACCGATTTCCGGACGCACAGGAGATGCGCATGGAATGGCGTCAGGTGGTGCGCACCATCCGGCGTGCGGAAGACTCGCGTCCGTGGTGGCGTCGCCTGATTGATGGAGTGCAGGAAGACGGCGGGGTCAGCGCTTAGTACCGCATAGTACGCACCGCGCAGCACTTGCTCGTCAGGCCGAACGCGACGTGTATGCTGTCGGTGCCGCGTTGGGCCGTGGGATGCCAACCTCGCGCGAAATGCCGCTCACATCTGGCGTGATCAACGTCGACGGCAGCAACGCCGTTTGCGCGCGTGGAAGCCGAGCACGGGACCTTCCGCCAGCACGCAATTGCGCGGCGGCGACGAGTTTGCGACGCTTCTTGCGGGCATACAACAGCACATCGGCGCGCGCGAGCAATTCGACGAGCGACGCGTGATCGGTGGGACGCACGCGCGTGTACCCAATCGTCAACGCGAGGGTGCTGCGGAACTCTCCGCTCGCATTGAGCAAGGCGACGCGTTCCTCGATCCGACGTTGAATGATGCGTGCGGCGGCGCCGTCAGCATCGATCGCGAGAACGGTGAACTCATCACCACCCATGCGGGCGACGATGTCGCAATCGCGCACTGCGCTTCGGAGTAACCGCGACATGGCGACAAGCGCGCGATCTCCCTCGGCGTGTCCATACTCGTCGTTGAGTTGCTTGAAGTTGTCCATGTCAACGTACAGCAGCACGGCATCTTTCTGCTGACGTCGTGCAACGCGCAGCTGCTGCTCCGACAGCGTGAGGAAGCCTCGTCGGTTATAGAGCTGCGTGAGGTCGTCCGTCACGGACGCGCGGCGCAAGCGAATCTCCTCTTGCTTGCGCGCTGAAATGTCTTGTACGGTCACCGCCAGGCCGTCGCCTGTCGGGACGACGTGATGCGAGAGCCACGCGGCGGCAAACCGTCGCGGGTGCACGCGTACCTCTTCGAGCAGGGGCATGTGTGTATCGAGCACGCCCACGTATCGCTCGACCACATTGACGCCGAGGACGGGCGTGAGATCTCGGCGCAACCGCTGGCCAATCAGTCGTGCACTGGCGTGCCGAACCAAGGCGGCACCGCTGGGGTTGACGTCGGTGATTTCGAAATCGAGCACGTCGCCGGCGGTGTTCCGGAGCGCACGCATAAGGAAGACACCCTCCGCGCTCGCGTTCATCGCGCCATCGAGTCGGCGTACCCGTTCGCGCAGGGCTACGTCGTCCACCTGCAATCGCTGCAGCTCGCTGTGCAGCCGCTTCCATCCGGCGATGGCAATGAGCAGCGCCGTCAGTGCGAGAAAAGGCGCTAGCTGCCCGAATGTCACGGTTGCGGCGCTCAGACTGCCCGCTACCGGAACCGCGTTGGACGACCACGACGCGCTCGTCGCTGCACCAAGAGAGGAGGCCCCTCCTGCGATGACGCAGAGCGTGACGGCGACCCACAGCGTGCGAATGGACAGGCGATCGAACATGCGTTGCTCGCGGATGATGCGGAAAATGGGAATCAGCAGTGGCGACGCTGAACCGACCCAGTGGTCTGCCGACCTTGGGCCGCAGCAATGCGAGAAGCAACGATCGTGCCAAAAAATGCTGGCGTCATCACAACTACATAAAGTCTTTTCATTCAACGACTTACAGTTGTACAATTGGCAATGTGCGAGGCTCGCTCGCCGATCGGACGCTCTCACAGCACCCGGCAATTTCTGCCGGGTGACGACGCTTGCGGCACAAAAGTTCGCTATTCCGCACCCAGCAAGAGCCGTTTCTCGAGGGCGGCGTAGCGGGCTTCGCCTCCTACATCGGGGAAGAGCAGGGAGACGAGAACGCCCGTAGCGAAGGAGAGCGGAATCGAAATGAGTGCGGGGTTCTTGAGCGGAAACCACGCCTGGGTGTGGTGCAGCAGGTCGATTTGCACCGCGGGCGAGAGGGAGATCAGTGTCAGCGTTGCCGCAGTGCCAACGAGCATGCTGGCCGTTGCCCCAGCGGTGCTGGTCCTTCGCCAAAAGATGCTCAGCACGAGTGCCGGGAAGTTCGCGCTTGCGGCGATGGCGAAGGCAAGACCGACCATGAACGCAACGTTCTGCCCCTTGAAGGCGATGCCGAGCACGATAGCTACGACGGCGAGTCCGACCGTGGCGACGCGCGCGACTTTCAGTTCTTCACCGGGCTTGGGGTGGCCGCGACGGATGACACTCGACCACAAGTCATGAGAAATCGCTGCCGCCCCTGAGAGTGCGAGTCCGGCGACTACGGCGAGTATTGTCGCAAAGGCTACCGCCGCGATGAAGCCCAGGAACGGCCGACCGCCCAACAGCTGCGCGAGGAGCGGGGCCGCCATGTTGCCGCCGGCATCAACGGCTTTGATGGCCGCTGGCCCCACAAGCACCATTGCGCCGAAGCCCAGCACGAACGTCATGAGGTAAAACAGGCCGATCAACCCCGTGGCGATAAACACGGAGCGTCGCGCCGCGCGGGCATCGGGCACCGTGTAAAAACGCATCAGGATATGCGGGAGCCCGGCGGTGCCGAACATGAGCGCTAATCCGAGCGAAATCGCGTCGAGCGGATTGGACACCAGCTTGCCCGGTGCTAACACGCCAGAGCCATACTGTGTGGCGGCCGCGGCAAACAGCTCTCGCGGATCGAAGTGGAATCGACTGAGCACCAGCATGGCGAGTGCCGCCGCCCCGCCGAGGAGGAGCACCGCTTTGACGATCTGCACCCAGGTGGTGGCGAGCATGCCACCAAACAACACGTACGCCATCATGGCTACACCGACGATGACCACCGCGCCTTCGTACGGAATGCCAAACAGCAGGTGTACAAGTCCACCAGCGCCAACCATCTGCGCCACGAGATAGAAGGCGATCGTCGCCAGCGTACCGCAGGCCGCCGCAATTCGTACAGGCATCGGGTTGAGACGCGCCGCAACGACATCGGCGAACGTGTATCGGCCGAGATTGCGCAGCGGTTCGGCGATAAGAAAGAGCACCACCGGCCACCCGACGAGCCAGCCGGTGGAGTAGATCAAGCCATCGAAGCCGCTCGTGGACACCAGACCGGCGATGCCGAGGAAGGATGCGGCACTCATGTAGTCGCCGGCGAGTGCAATCCCGTTCTGGGTGGCCGTGACCGAGCGACCGGCTGCGTAAAAATCTTCCGTCGTGCGCGTTTGACGAGCCGCCCAATAGGTGATGGCGAGTGTCAGCGTGATGAATCCGGCGAAAAACGCGATGGCCACCGAGTCCGGTGACCCGAGCCCCGACGTCTGGGTCATTGTTCGTTCTCGTGCTGCGTCCGCAATGCCGCGAGCGCCGGGTCGTAGACGCGGTTTGCCCAGGACACGTAAATGGAGGTGAGCAGCCACGCCGCGACGATCACCAAGGCGCCAAGTACGATCCCGAGTGTGAGACCTTCGCCAAGCGAGGAGGCGAGCAGAGCCGGTCGATAGGCGACCAGTGCGATGAATCCGAAATAGACGCCGACCATGAGGACGGTGAGCGTGGCGGCGAGACGCCAGCGGCGGATCGCGAGGGAGCGCGTCGCGGCAGCAGCAGAGGGACGAGAGGTCATGGCGCGCGAAGGTACGGCTCGGGCGGCCGAGTTGCAAAGCGGACGCCGCGCCAGGACATCCGTTTGCACTGGCGACGGGTCATATTCGACGTGGCGCGGCTGGCATGACTCCCTCTTTCTGCATCGGACGTACTGTGACGCAACGCATGGGCATCGCGTTGGCGAGCCTCATTTCCGGCATCGTCGCGCTCTATTTACATCTCTGGAAACTCGGGCTGACCGGTACGCTCGCGTGCACGGGCAGTGGTGGATGCGAGTATGTGCAGGGCAGTCGCTATGGGTGGTTCCTTGGCGTGGACGTCGCGCTGATCGGCACCGTCGGGTACGCGCTGGTGTTTCTGGTGGCGCTCATCGGAACAACCGCGCGCTACGAAGACGCGGGATGGCCCAACACGCTGTTGCAGGTCCTCATTTGGCCGGCTGTGCTGTTCACGCTGCGCCTTAAGTACGCCGAGTTCATTGTGCTGAAGGGATTCTGTCCGTGGTGCCTTGTGTCGGCGACGGCGATTACCATGTGCGCTGTGCTGGTGGTGATGGACCGTCGCCGGGTGAGCGCGACGTGATCGGCGCGTCGCGCAGGGTGCGCTACGGAACGTCCTGATCGCCAACCATGACGGCGTACCAGTGTTTCATTTCCTCGCGGATCGGATAGCCAGGTAGCGTTTTCACAACGCGACCGTTGCGATCGATCGCGACAAATGTCGGTGTGCCAGGATAGCGGAACGTCAGGAGCACTTGATCGGCACCCCCGACGGGGCCAACCAGTTGCGCACCGGTGATTCCTTCCTTCGCGAGCATGGCAACGCCTTCGGCTGCCCCCTCGAGCGTGATCACCTTAAGACGAGGCAAGGGTCGACCGGCGGAGAGTTCACCAAGATCCTTGAGCGCCCGCTTGCACCAAGTGCAGGTGCGCGAGCTGACCATCAGAATGACCGGCTGGCCTTTAGTGACCAGCGGCTCGCTCTTGCCTGCCAGGTTACGGACGCGGAAGGCGCCCAGTGCTTGCTCTGCCGTTGGTGCTTGCTGCGGCGCGGTGTCGGATCCCGCCACGACGCGCGAGACGCCCGATAGATTGGGCATGTCCGGATTCTCGTTGTTGCCGAACATGCGCTTGCCGGCCACAACAGTAATGCCAAGGGCGAGGCCCGCGATCACCAGGTTGGCGAGTGGGATGGCCCCGGCTCGCGGCGTGCGTGCAAACGGAACAACGGTCACCTTGCCGGAACGAGTCATGACGAAAGATCACCCACGACGACCGACGATGGTACCGCCTGTGGACCGACTGGGGTCGCTTGATGTGGAAGTCCACCTCCGCGATCCAGCGAAGAAGCAATCGTTTGTGACCCCGATGTTCGACGTGATCGCGCCCCGCTACGACGCCTTTACCCGACTGTTCTCGTTTGGTATGGATGCCTCGTGGAAACGGGACGCTGTGGCCGCGGTTGTCACGTCGGCTCCGGACGCCCTGACGGCGCTCGACCTGGCGTGCGGCACCGGCGACTTGGCCGTGGCGATTGCGCGCGCATTGCCGCATGTGCGCGTGACAGCTGTGGACGCGTCGCTACGCATGATCGCGGAGGCCGATCGTCGCTTGGCTGTTCCTTCGCCCGACGCTGTCGTGGCGCCACGCGTCGCCACCATGGTTGGGGACATGTTGGCGTTGGAGATTGCCGCGGAGAGTATCGACGTGGTGGTGGTTGGGTATGGCGTGCGCAACGTGCCTGATGCGACGCAAGCGGTACGCGAGATGGCACGCGTATTGCGGAGTGGTGGCATGCTTGTGACGCTGGATTTCTACCGTCCGACATTTGCGCCGTGGCGGGCGCTGCTGCTCTGGTACCTGTCCGTGGCCGGAAACTGTGTCGGATGGTTGTGGCATCGGGATGCGATCGTGTATGGATACATCGCGCGCAGCATTGCGCACTTCATGAGCTGGCAGGCTTTCGGTCGACTGCTTGAGCGCGAAGGCTTTCAGGTGCAGCGGGTGACACGACATTTGGGAGGGGGCATCGCAGTGCACGAGGCGCGACGCAGCGACCGCACGCCGGCAACAGGAACGCCGGTACCGGAATCGCCGAGATGAGTGAGGAGACGGACCGCTCACGCAGTACCCCGATCGTCGGTATCGACAAACAGCAGCGCGGCACGCGTGGGGGCCTGACCGTACAACAGGCCTGGTATGCGGTCGCGATTCTGACGCTGGCTAATGTGTCCGGTTTTGTCGATCGGCAGATCTTGTCGTTGCTCGTCGTGCCCATCAAGCGGGACCTGCATGTCAGCGATACGCAGGTGAGCGTGCTGATGGGGACCGCGTTCGTCGTGTTCTACTCGCTGTTGGGTCTCCCGATTGGCCGATGGGTGGATCGTGGCCGACGGCCCCTGATCGTGGCGATCGGCGCTGCGTTGTGGAGCGTACTCACGGCTGCGACGGGACTCGCGCGCAGCTTCGGGCAGCTGTTTGTCGCGCGCGTTGGTGTTGGCATTGGGGAGGCTACGCTTGGTCCAGCCGCGGTGTCGATCATCGGCGATGCTTTTCCGCGGCGGCGACTCGGCACGGCGATGAGCGTGTACATGCTTGGCACGTTTTTCGGATCGGGTGTCGCATACGCGCTTGGCGCGTGGATCGTCGGCGCGATTGACTCGCCGGAGTTGTGGGTACTGCCGCTCGTTGGTTCCGTGCGGCCATGGCAGACGATCTTTTTTATGGTGGGATTGCCAGGTTTGGTGATTGCCGTCCTCGCTCTCACGATGCGGGAACCGTTGCGGCAGCAGGCGGCGGGCGACGTTTCAGAGAGTGCGACGACCAGCGAAGTGTTCAGCTATCTGCGTGCCAACTCGCGCACCGTGCTGGCGTTGTCGCTTGGTTTCGCCTGTTCGGCAGCAGTGAACTACGGCATCGGGGCTTGGTTGGCCACGTTCTTTGTGCGCACACACGGATGGAGCATTCAGGAAGCTGGTACGTTGCAGGGCGTACTCACCATGACGTTTGGTGTATTGGGCACGCTCGGCGGCGGTCGACTTACCGACTACTGGGCGGCCAAGGGCTATGGTGATGCGCCGCTCCGTGTTGGCATCGTCGGTGCCGCCGGGATGCTGGTGTGCGCAGGACTGTACCCGCTGGTGCCGTCAGCCACGGTGGCCGCCGCGCTGCTCGTGCCCGTGAACATCTTTGCCGCGCTGCCGTGGGGCGCGGCCAACGCCGCCATCGCCCAAGCGATGCCGTCGCGCATGCGCGGACAGGGTAGCGCGCTGTATCAGCTGATCGTCAATCTCATTGCCGGTGCGTTGGGTCCCACAGCGGTTGCGCTGCTGACCGATCGTGTGTTTGGCAACGAGCTTGCGCTTCGCTGGTCGCTGTCCATCTGCGCCGTTGTTGGGATGACGATGGCGATCCTTCTGCTGGCGCTGGCGCGTCCTGCGTTCCGGGCGACAGTCGGCGCCTTGGACGTGCAGGAGCGTCCGCGCGTCCGGTCGTCAAATACGCCAACGGTACAACCGATCCTGCCAAATCGCGGGGACTGAGTCCCTCTTTCGCGGCGAGGGAATGCGCGGTTCGCGGTTTCGCTAGCGTGATGCGTTGCGCTGACGATTCCCGCTGTACACCACGCTACCCGCGAGCAACCCGGCGGCGAGTGAAATGCCAATAATCAGGAGTCGGAAACCGGTTGCGACGCCGGCTTCCACTTGCTGACCAAGCAACGACGTGACCGTACGAAATCCAATGCTCCCTGGCACCAGGATCAGCAGTCCGGGCACCAGCGTCACAATTGCGGCACGCCGAAACATGCGCGCAATGACGTTGCTTCCCGCGCTGACGACGAGGGCGCCAAGGAACGCACCCAGCTCCTCCCCCATGCTGGCGCCGGCGAAACGCGACGTGAGGTACGCGGCTGCACTCGCGAGGATGATCCATCCGGCGTCGCGACGTTCGGCGTTCAGAAGCACGGTGAAGGCAAGCGGTGCGACGAGCAATGCCAGCCACTCCGTCCACGACGGCAACCGGGCACGCGACAACCAACTCAGTACGTGCGGTCCGACGACTTCCTGCACCGCGAACCCAATGTTCGAGCCAAGCTTTGCGCCGAGCGCGAGACCGAAGCCAAGGCCCAAGAACACAACCAAGGCGCCGCTCAGACGCGCTGTACCAGACGCCAAATGACGAGAAGAAAGTTCGGTGAGCGCAACCGTGAAGGTCAGTCCCGGCAACAAAATCACGAGCCCGGCCAGTGACGTGAGGTAGCCGCTCTGGCTCGGCGTCAGCACGTCGACAACGAAGGCGAGCGTCGTGACGAGGAAAGCAGCGAGCGGTTCGATGACATTCCGCCAGTTGTCCGAGCGACCCGCATAAATGGTGATCGTGCCAGTCAGCAGTCCGAGCAACGATGCGACCAATACGTCGCCAACCCGCACTCGCAAGAAGACGGCGACTGCGGCTGACGAGAAAACGAACCCCATGAGCTGGAGCCAGACTGGCCATCGCGGTGGCTCGTGATCGAGCTCGCGAACGAGTCGTAAGGCGTCGGCGGCCGTCAGTCGTCCCTCAGCAATGTCGCGCGTGATCGTGCCAAGCCGAGAGAGATGTCCGAGATTCGGCTTACCTGGGTCGATGCGCAGCAGATGGACGCGCTGTGTGACCATCTCGCCGAAACCGACCATCAGACTCGTTGGCGTCGAGAAGAACTCGGCGCGCAATCCCAGATTGCTGGCCATGCTCGACAGTGCTGACTCCAGGCGGTGCGCCGGTGTGCCGTGTTCATGCAGCGCGCGTGCGAGTTCGAGCACGAACGTGACCGCGACGTCGTCCTGTTGCTCCTTGGGATGCTCCGAAGCGGGCGGCATGATGTGAGGCAGCGTATGGGATGCGCGGACGCTTCGCAACGGCCAACGTGCTATCTTCGAACGGCGCTCCGGAGTGCGGTGCACCCGAGGAGCGTCAGGGGCCGCGCGTATTCGACGCTCGGTCAATCCTCGTCATCAGCCACTGTTCCTCATGAATCGTTTTCCGATTTCGCTCCGTCGACTTTCTGCGGCGACCGCCTCACGTGCCGCCGTGGTTGCGACGGCGTTGCTGAGCGCCTGCGGTGGGGCAGACGCGCCGAATATCCCAAGCAATCCGGCGGTCGAAGTCTATGCGGCATCGCTCGGTGTGACGATCGCCGCGATGACGAAGAAGTCGGACGGCCTCTATGTGCAAGACATGGTGGTCGGCGCTGGCGCCGAGGCCATCGCGGGTCGCACGCTCGGGATGACCTACTCTGGATATCTGATCAACGGATCGCGGTTCGATTCGAACGTGGGCGGCAACTTGTTCTCATTCGTACTGGGTACAGGTCAGGTGATTGCCGGCTGGGACTTGGGCGTGGTACGCCAGCGGCGACAAGAATCCGGACGATCGCAGGAGCCAGTCCTTCCAAAACCTCTTCGCATCGAACCACGCGCACTACGGGTTCATGGATATCTTCGACTGGCGCAATCTGCACGACGCGCGCTTCGCGCTCAGCGTCCAGCCGGCGAAGAAC
>JANMKU010000111.1:0-7308 GCA_031372205.1 Gemmatimonadaceae bacterium
TTGTTCGCGAAGCAAATGGATCACCTCGACTTTGCGCGCGTCGCGCGTCGCGACTACGGCATCGAGGCAATCGAGTATGTGAACTCGTTCTTCAAAGACAAGGCAACGGACGCACCGTACCTCGCCGAGATGAACAAGCGCGCAAAGGATGAAGGCGTGTATCAGCACCTCATCATGATTGACGGTGAGGGCGCGCTCGGCGATGCCGACGATGCAAAGCGCGCCAAAGCGGTGGAGAATCACCGCAGGTGGCTGGACGCGGCGAAGACGCTTGGCTGCGCTACCATCCGCGTGAATGCGCAAAGCAGTGGAACGCCAGTTGAACAGGAACGTCTCGCCGCTGACGGACTACGACGTCTGGTAGAGATCGCAGCACCGCTCAAGCTGAACGTGATTGTCGAAAACCACGGTGGATTGTCATCGCACGGCGACTGGTTGGTGCGCGTGATGAAACGCGTCGATCATCCGCGCATGGGCACCCTGCCGGACTTCGGCAACTTCTACGAGTATGATCGCTATCTGGCCGTCGGCGAGATGATGCCATACGCCAAGGCGGTGAGTGCGAAGTCGCACGACTTCGACGCCGATGGCAACGAGACCGGCATTGACTACAAGCGCATGATGCAGATTGTGTTGCGCGCCAAATTCAAGAGCTGGGTGGGCATTGAGTACGAGGGCACCGTGATGCCGGAGCCCGATGGTGTGAAGGCCACGCTACGGCTGTTGCAGCGGATGCAAACGGAATTGGCCTGATCAGCGAATCTACAGGAGCAGACAATGCGGACAGTGCGAACGCTGGTGCTCATGATCGTGGCCGTGTGTCCGCAGGTTGCCGCCGCACAGACGTCCCTGATTCTCGGCGCCGTCGAAGACAGCGCGGGCCGAGCGATTCCTGATGTACAGGTGACGGTGATGGGTTCCGACGCACTGATCTATTCCGACGCCAGCGGTCGATTCCGTCTCGGTCCGTTGCGTGCGTCAACGTACTTGCTCCAGTTTCGGCGATTGGGCTTTGCACCCGCGACCGCGCTCGCCAACGTCCGTGCGGCCGATACACTCCGGCTGGCGATTGAGCTCGCCGTCGCGTCGACAACACTTGCGACCGTCAGCGTTACGGCGGAATCGAGCACCGCGCACCTCGAACAAGTGGGATTCGTCCGACGCCGTCGCGACGCTACGGTGCCACGGTCGCGATTTGTCTCACGAGCAGAGTTTGAATCGCGACCTCCGCCGACCATGTCAGACCTGTTGCGGCGAATGGGCTCGCACAGCAACAGCTGCCCAAAGCAAGCCATTTTCGTCGACGGAGCGTTGCTCGTACCTCCTTTGCCGACCGACCCGAAGCCCAAGTTGGCGGATCCATTCGGGGAAGCGATGAAACGCCCTGCACCCGTCGATGTCATCCCACCATCGAGCGTCGACGCCGTCGAAGTGTACCTCGGCCCCGCCGAAATTCCGCTGGAGTTCAAAGCTGCCGGCCGCGGCTTCGCGTGTGTCGTGCTGATTTGGACGCGGGACCGATAGGCCAGAGAGCGCTTCGTCAGAGTGCTGACAGCATCAGTTGCTTGCTGCCACTCACCGATTGAGAGCGAGCGCGACTCGCGTGCAGGCCTCGACGCGCGGGTTGTGCAAGACAGCCCCTGCTACCGTCGCGGCGCCGATGATCAACTGGCTGCTGACGCTGTGTGGGGAAATGCCCGCCGGAGTGCGGTTGGTCGCTTCATACATCAGGTCGACCAACTCCCGTTCGGACGGATAACGCGCAAGCGTGCTGCTCGCACGATCGAATGCGGCGCGCACATTCGCACTTGGCCCGAACAACACGTCCTGCACACTGCCGCATGTTGCGAATGAGAGAGTCCTCAGACTCTCGAAACGGAGCGCGCGAGGTAGCTGTGGATCAGCAACTTCAGCAAGAAGTCGCTCCTGCCAACGGCGCATGTCGATGCTGGTTCTGGACGCCGCGCTTGCGTTGGTCCGTGCGGGCACCGCCTTGGGCGCCCGCGGAGTTGCCGCCGTTCGTGCAACACCCTCAGTGTTGCCGGCTAGCGTGTACAGCTGATGGAGGCCGTCCCGACCGATGTCCGCAACAATGCGTCCGACCAATGCATCGAGGGCACTGGTGCCATTGTCAATGAAGACGAATCCGTACGACACAATCGAACGCAGGGCAGCCTCCGCCTGCTTGGGTTGTCCCATAGCAACTAGATACGCTGCTCGCGACACGCCTGCATACGCGAGCGCTTTCGTGTCGGCGAATCGGCGGGATGGCATTTCGCCGATCGACGCATCGCCGCTGAACGGCAGTATGAACTGACCGTCAATCACATCGACACGCGACGCGCGCGCCAGTCTGTCGAATTCGCTCCACAGTGGCGCCTCGGCGACGCTGCGCAGATACGCCAATTGCGTGCGTGTGAAACCCTGCCCTGCGGCCGCAACGACTCGCGACGCCACCGGGCCATCATATCCGGGACTGCGCAAGCCGGCAAACGCTTCGGCTGGCAACGGGTGCTGCTTCCACGGTCGCTCGCCGCGTCCGGCCACGAGATGCTCCGGAAATGCAGGGCTGTCGTGCGGTGACTGCAGGCTGTGCAACGCGCGCCCGGCCTGTTGCGGAGTAATCGACAAGTCCTTCGGCGCCATGAGCGGCCGCCAGCGTTCGGCGTCCACGATGCGTTCGCGCAGGTTCGCGGTGTTCGACCACATGGGCCCTCGACTTACGCCAATCGCCGCGAATGGAACGGCCATGAGCAACAACACACCGATCACCGCATCCCGTACGAATCGCACAAGGATGCGCGTCCACCTTAGCGGTGATGCGACGTGTTTCTCAGCGCCGGCCGTAGCGCTGACCGTCGATGCCGTGTGCCCGACGCGCACGGGCAGTGCCTCCCGCACGCCAGTCCAGCCAAGCGCCACGGCTTCGTGTGAATCAATGCGTATCGAAGGCATCTGCGTTACACCGGTGTGAGTTCAAGCGTGCGCGGAAAGCGGAGTGCGTCTTCCACTTCCTCACGCGCCGCCAGCAATCGATCCACATCCGCTGACACCTCGTTCGCAAGCGCGATGTGCGTGGTCAGGGCGTTGAGCGTGAGCGAACCAGCGTGCAGCCGGAGCAAGTTGAGACGAATCGTTTCCATCGCGCTCACCGTCGTGCGGAGCTGATCGGCGATCACCTCGCGCTCGGCGCGTACCTCCGCGTAGTCGTCACCTGGTTCGGCGGCACCAGTCTGTCCCAATGCGTCTTGCAATTCGTCCATTCGTCCACGCAAAGCCCGTGCGTCTCGCTGCAGTCGCTCCAACAATGCGGGCACGTCACCGAGTACCTCGCGCGACGCTTTAGGCAGACTCTCAAAGAGTTGCTCGGCCGCCATGCCCAGTGAGAGCTCGGTCGCCCGATGCGTCATGGCGCGCGCAACCGGCTTAGCCCCGCGCCACGTTCGCGCCACAGTGAAGGCCCACGTGCCAAACCGTCCGGTCCACGCGGCGGTATACACTTCGACGTCGACATCGCGACGCAGTTGTACCATCGCCAGCCGCGCCATGACGGTGACCGCGGCAATGGTCAAGCCAACTGCGGCAAGCGGGCCAACGGACTCCATCGCCGATGAACCGCCGCCGAGTCGTGCCAACGGAATCAGCACGAGGGAGGTGGCCGTCGACACACGAGCTGTCCAGTCAAGCACGCGCTCCGCAAACGTCCTCCACCGACTTCCAACGACGTTGCGCTCTTCTCTGCTGTTCTCCTGCTCAAGGCGAAATGCCGGAGCGAGATCGGCGTGCGTGAATCCGAGATCAGTGAGACGTTTGGCCGCGAGCACACCGAATGCCAGAGGGAGCAGTGTCGCACCGACGACAAGCGCCACCACGCCCGCAGTGGGGCCCGCGAATGCGGATAGCATGACCGATGCAACGAGTGCGCCAAACAGGCTGAAGAGGGTGCCACCACCGTCCATCCGACCGTTGCGCTTGACGAATGCGCGCAGTGCGGCCGGCAATTCGCGGCGCTGTTCAATGGCAACGCCCAGTTGGTCCGCGAGGACCTGCGCACTCGCTGGTCGATCTGCCGGAGCTTTCGCCATACACCGCTCTATCAACTGTGCCAGGCGCCTTGGTACCGTCGTTCCACTCGTCGACAGCAATGGCGCCGACTCCGTGATCTGACGGGCCAGCACTTCCTGAGCGGACTTCCCTTCAAATGGCAGACGACCCGACAGCACAAAAAATGCGGTCGCACCAAGCGAATAGAGGTCACTCCGCGCCTCAATCTCGCCGCCCAGCGCCTGCTCGGGGCTCATGAACTCCGGCGTACCAGTGACATGCTCGCCGAGCGCGTCGCCGGTTGCCGCGGCGATACCAAAGTCGGCCACCAACGCTCGTCCGGTGGCGGCTTCGATGAGAATGTTGTCGGGCTTCACATCGCGATGCACGAGCCCCTGCCCGTGTGCATGACTGAGCGCCCACGCCACTTCACGTAGCACGCGCGTGCCCTCGCTTGCCGACAGCGGACCACGGGTGTGCACGCGCTGCCCAAGTGTTTCACCATCGACAAACGCCATCACAAAAAAGACGAAACCGTCTGCCTCGGCGACGGCGTGGATCGGAATGATGTGCGGATGAGAGAGCTTGGCGGCCAACTGTGCTTCGCGCAGGAACCGGTCCCGCAACTCGGCTCGCGTTGCAAGCTCCGGTGGCAAGAGCTTGATCGCGACCAGCCGGTCGAGATGAACCTCCCGCGCCAGATACACCACGCCCATCCCACCACGACCGAGTTCGCGGTCGATGGAATACCGTCCGGCGACCGCTGTTTGAAACGCCAGAAACAGCGCGTCGGGTATGGAATACTGACCGGTCATTTCCCCTCGTCGGTAGAGCCAAACGCGTCTGGAATACAGACTCTACCGAAGGCGCGACGTCACGCGCCGTTACTGGCCCCGCGCCGCACCGCGGCGCACCTTTCCCACGAGTGCACTCCAACGGAGATTCATCAATGCCGAAAAGCCGCTCCCGCACGGTGGCGTTCCTCATCGCTGGCTGCGTCACCAGCGCCTCCGCACAGCAACCCACCTCGGCGCAGTTCCAGCAGACCCTGGAAGCACAACTCCAGAAGCTCAAACCGACCGGCACTGCCGTGAGAACAATTCGCTTCGAAGAGGTTCGCGCGGGCAAGCCGAACGGTGGGTACTTCCCGTTCATGGTCACTGCTTCAATCCACGACTACGGCGCCGGATACCCACCCAACAACTACTTCGGCGAAACGTGTCTGGGCCGAATGGACAAGTGGAAGTTCGACATGCTGAAAGACGATTTCGGCAGCTGGATTGTGCAAGGACGCATGACCGTGCCTGACGCGGTGTGTACGAAAAATCCATCGGCCAACGTGAGTTCCATTCCACTGGCCAGTGTGGCCGGAGCTGCGGCGAGCAATGCGTCGCCACGAGCTCCGTCGGCATCATCAAACACTTCCCCAGCCACGACGCTCTACGTCGGACAGTGGGCCTGTTACGGTGTCGGCAGCAAACTCATGGCGGGAATGGGTTTCGTTCTCGACCGCAGCGGCAAGTACGCCGATGTGGATGGCGGCCGGGCAGGAGAATACGCCTACAACTCCGGCGCTGCAACGATCACGTTTCGCAAAGGTTTTCTCGATGGGCAGGTCGGAAAAAACGTGCGAACCGCGGGCTTCGACATGTCAGCTACGGTCAACTGCGAACCCTGGCGTTGACCGCGAACCACCTGAGGATCTGACCGCCTCTAGTTCTCTTCTCGTTCTCTTCTCGTTCTCTTCTAGTTCTTCTTAGTCAAGCCGTCCAGCAACACCTTGACCGCCGCATCCAATTGCGTGTCCTTCCCCGCGTACGATTCGCCAATCGGTCGGACGACCGGCGTATCAACCTGCCGCGGACGCAACTCCATCTCCTGCCCCTTTGCGTCGGTCACCCGCGTACTCGGCAGCCGCAACGCCGAGCCGTCCAGCAGTGTCGCGTTGCTGGTGAAAATGATCCACCCTGACGTGGGTTCGCCAACCACCTTGCCCAGTCCAAGCGCACGGTATCCCTCGGTAAAATCCTCGCCGTCGGAGAGTGTATGCTGGTTGACGACCAGCACCGTGGGCCGCTCAATCGTGCGCTGTCCGAGGCTACCGCGAGCCGGCACCGTGGTCGAACCGCGCGGCGTGAACAGCAGATAGCTGCGTCGCGCAAGTACGTCGATGGCGTACGGGTTCACAAAGCCCCCGTTGTTGTTGCGGACATCGATCACCACGCCGTCGCGCGCCTGATTCTCTGCGTCGAGATCGAGATACAGTTGATCGAGCGACGACTGTCCCATGTCGAGCATGTGCACATACCCAAGGCGTCCGTTGCTGACGCGTGCCACATACGCACGACGCTGCTCCACCCACTGCCGATAGCGCAACGCCTTTTCCGCGCCGAGTGCGACGGTCTGTATTGAGGCGTCGCGTGGTGGGGCACCTGCGCTCGCGACGGTCACGGCGAGTCGTCGACCCACTTTGCCAAGCAAGACGGAATCGAGCACGAGCGCGCCCGACAAGGTCACACCGTCAACGGCCGTGATTTGATCGCCAACTTTGAGTCCTGCAATCGCCGCCGGGCCCTGATCGATCACTTCGGCGACGCGGTAGCGCCCACCGGATTCGAGCGCCGCACGGTCGAAGCGCACACCGAGTCGCGCCATTGGTACGGTCACACCGCCGGTGGTCGGGCCACTGATCCCTAAGTGCGACGCATTCAGTTCACCGATCATCAGCGACAGCACGCGCCGTAGATCATCCGGGTTGCGACTGCCTTCAACGTAGGGGGCGACACGCGTGGCCAACGCGTTCCAGTCGACGCCGTGCATGGTGGCGTCAAAGAAATTGTTGGCGAGATACGAACGCGCCTGATCGAACACCGCGCGCTTTTCTGATTCGAACGCCGCGTCGGTCTCAGCACTCGTCGCAACAGTGCGCGACTGCCGTGATTCGACAACGATGGCGGTAATGCGTCCCCCCTCGAGATACCAGAGCTCGCGCGAATCGGCCGACCACTGGAGCGCGTTCTTGCCACCGGGTGACGTGGTAATCGCGCGCAGCTGCGGATCACGCGCTAATTCATCGAGCGGAAAGCTGTAGATCTGCAGTTGCCCACCGGCCACCGCCGTGAACGCCAGCGTGCGACCGTCCGGACTGATCGCCAACGTGCCAATTTCCAGACCCTGTGTTGGCAGCACACTCGAGCGCAGCCGAATGCCGTCGAACGTGATCGTGACGTTGGAGCGAGCGCCGCGCGCCGACGGTCGTGCTGA
>JANMKU010000151.1:0-4287 GCA_031372205.1 Gemmatimonadaceae bacterium
GCGCTGGACGATGAATGGGACATCGTGCTGTTCATCAAGGTGGGCGCTGACGTCGTCGCTGAAGCGCGACTCTGGACATCGACGATTCCCCGCATGGCGGCGCAGGCAAGGCTGGCCTCCGTGGATGCCCCCAACAATCGGTCTGAACTGCGCTACCTGACCACCGAAGTTCGAACCGAGCGGATGAGCGGAGGCGTGCCCGGCTGGACCTTTGCCGAGTTGCGCGACGCGTTGGACGGCGCGCAACTCGATGCCCTGTACGTGAACTTCCTGAGCGGTACGGAAGTCGATCTGACCACCATGCAACAAGTCCGCGCTCACTTCGCGGGACCCATCTATGTCGACCTGCACATGATGCTGTGGGAGACCGACGTTGTGGGCCGACGCGCGCTGCGACCGCTCGCCGATGCCTTGGCGTGGTGCGCGTGTTTCGATTTTATCCAGCTCAACGAGGACGAGATGCGCACCATTGCGCCCGATCCTGATGCGCTCCATGCGGTCGCGGCGCGCGCAGGCGCAGCGGCGACCTTCGTCACCTTGGGTTCGCGCGGCGTGCACTATCATATGCGTCCCACGCACCCGCACTGGCCCGCTTTCGACAACATGCAATCGGCGCCGTCGAGCATTGAGAACGCGGGCATCATCACCGGTGTGCAGCCGCCGCAACCCGTTCGTGCCGACGTGCCAGTTGATCCCACCGGTTGTGGCGACGTGTGGGGCGGCACGCTGTTTGCGCGCATGCTGGCTGGAGATACACCGCAGGCTGCCATGTCAGCGGCAAACCGCGCCGCGTCACTCAACGCCGAGTCGCAGGGCGTGACCGGCCTGGTCGACCGACTGCTGACATTGCGCCGCACGGACGCAAGGGTGCGCTAGTGCCCTCGTGCGACGGGAGCTCCGGATGCTCGTGAGCACGCGCTGGTTGGCCAGGCGATCAGCGGGGACGATGCTTGGTCTGCTCGTGCTCTGCGCCGGGCTCTGGGCCGCAACGCCCTACTTCCTCACGGCCGCGAATCTGGCCAATGTCGCTGAGCAGAGCGCAATCGTTGGAGTGATCGCGATCGGCATGACCTTTGTCATTCTTACGGGTGGCATTGACCTGTCGGTGGGGTCCGTGGTGGCGCTCGCTGGCGTCGCCATCGGCGTGTCGTTGCGACAGCAGCTGCCGCTCTCCATCGCGCTGTGCATTGGCCTGGTGACCGGCATCATCGCCGGGATCGCCAACGGCGTGCTGATTTCGGTCGGGAAGCTGCCGCCGTTCATTGCGACGCTGGGGATGATGAGTGTTGCACGCGGCATTGCACTCATTCTTGCCGATGGTCGGCCGATCTCGGGCTTTCCGGGATCGCTACGCGCACTCGCAACGAACCGCGTACTTGGCATTCCCGGCGCCGTATTGGTGATGCTGGCGCTCTACGCCGTGGCGCACATTGTGCTCACGCGCACAGTGTTCGGACGCCTCGTCTATGCCGTTGGTGGGAACGAGGAGGCTGCAGCGCTATCCGGCATCAATGTGCGTTCGGTCAAAATCGCCGCATACGCGATCAGCGGGCTATCGGCCAGTGTGTGTACGATGCTGCTCGTGGCCCGACTCGACTCAGCGCAACCCATCGCCGGCATTGGGTACGAACTGGACGCGATCGCCGCTGTCGTGATCGGTGGCACGAGCCTGCTTGGCGGATCGGGTTCGGTGGTGGGCACGCTGATTGGTGCACTGATCATGAGTGTGCTACGGAACGGCCTCAATCTGCTCGGTGTGTCATCGTACGTGCAGCAAGTGGCGATTGGTGTGGTGATCGTGATTGCGGTGCTCGTCGACATGGCGTTGCACCGTCGAGTTCAACGTGTTTCCCGGTAACCCCATGCGAGACTTGCGGTCATGCCGTCGTTTGCTGTTGGTCGTTGCGGTCGCGCTGGCCATGGCCTGCAATCGGGGAGGAGATGCGCGCGGTAAGCCCACGGTTGCATTGGTACTCAAAACGTTAAACAACCAGTTTTTTATTGACATGGAGGCCGGTGCGCGCGCTGCTGCTGATAGTCTGGGCATTGAGTTGATCGTGCAGGCAGCGGAGCGCGAAATCGACGTAGAAAAGCAGATGCAGATCGTGGAGAACTTGCTGCAACGGCACGTCAAGGTGCTGCTGCTGGTACCCAGTGGATCGCGCGAGATCGTGCCTGCGGTGCTCAAAGCCAATGCGGCGACGATCCCCGTCGTAACGGTCGACACACGCGTCGATGCCGCGACGCTACGCGCGGCAGGTGGCACGGTGACGACGTTTATCGGTTCCGACAACGAGGCTGGTGGCCGACTCGCGGGCCAGTTTCTTGGTGAGCGACTCGGTGGGAAAGGCACGGTGGTGGTGCTCGAAGGCATTCCGGGCCATGAGACCGGCGATGCGCGTTTGCGCGGGTTTCGCGAGGCGCTCGCGCGAACGCCCGGCATCGCGATCGTGGCGTCGCAGACGGCCAACTGGGAACGCGATCAGGCATTCAACGTCGCGCAGAACATGTTGCAGGCGCACCCCCATGTCACGGCACTGTTCGCCTGCAACGACGTGATGGCGTTGGGCGCGATTGAGGCGATTGCCGCTGCCGGGAAGACCGCGCAGATCACCGTGGTCGGCTTCGACGCGCAGGACGAGGCGCGCAAGGCCATCGCGGCCAAACGCATGGCGGCGACGATCGCACAGAACCCGCGTGCGATGGGTCGCCTGGCCGTGATCACGGCAGCACGCCTGCTCAAGGGCGAGACCGTGCCGACCGAGCAACCGGTGGCGATCAGTCTGGTGAAGTAGGTCAGCGACGTATAGACCGCCACCACGTCCCAGCAGGGCGTCAACCGTATTGGCCGCCGTCGCATGGAGTTCGGCGGCGAGCGTCCGAGCGCGATCAGCGGCTGTGTCGGTGAGCACCAGCGACGTGACATCAGGGTGCGCGTGAAGCGCGCGTGCGTGAAACTGCCCGATTCTGCCAAGACCAATCACTCCCAGTCGCCTATTCGCTCCCCACGGGTGGCTGTTGTCATGATGCCGACAGGTACCGCGGCATAGGATACAACGCTACGTCTCGCGTGGCATCCCCGTCTCCTACCGAGTGCTCCATGACTATCCGACACCGTGCCGCGTTGCTGCTCAGCGCCAGCGCCGCCGCCGCGACCATCGCGCAGGCGCAGACCTTTAAGGTCGAAAAGTTCAACATCGGTGGGGAAGGCGGCCATGACTACATCGTCGCCGAACCCGGAACAGGGCGCGTGTTCGTGTCACGCGGTACACACGTGATGGTCATTGATGGACCCACCGGCAAAGTGATTGGCGACATTCTCAACACGCCGCGGGTGCATGGTGTCGGACTGGCACCCAAGTCCAACCACGGATTTACCACGAACGGTGGCGACTCCAGCGTCACGATGTTCGATCTCAAAACGCTCGCCTTCATTAAAAAAACGTCCATCAAGGTCGGCGGCCTCGACGGCATCATGTACGACGATGCCACGGATCACATCATTCTTACCAACCACAGTCGTCCGGGCACCGCGGTGGCGCTCGACGCGAAGACGGGTGAGATCACCGGCACGGCCGAACTTGAGGACAATGCCCCCGAGGGTGCCGCGAGTGATGGCAAAGGCACGTTGTACGTCAACAACGAGACGAAGAACACGATCCAGGTGCTTGACGCGAAAACCATGAAAGTGAAAGCCTCATGGCCGTTGGACGGATGCGACGGACCAACAGGTATCGCGATGGATCGTGCGACGAACCGGATATTCTCCGGGTGCAGCACGCAATCGGTGGTGGTGAATGCGGCGACGGGCAAGGTCGTGGCGAAGATTGCCAATGGCGACGGCACCGACGCGCTCGGCTATGATCCCTCGCAGAAGCTGATCTACCTCCCGGGCGGTAAGGACGGTGGCATGACCGTGGTGCATCAAGATGCCGCCGACAAGTACACCGTCGTCGCGACCGTGCCCACGATGCCGGGCACGAAGACCCTGGCCGTTGATCCGGTGACCCATCGGGCCTACGCGGTCGCGTTGCAGTACGGACCGGCGCCGACGCCTGCTGCCGGTGCGACGCCTGGCCGGGGCCCAGCGCGCGGACCGATTATCGGCGCATGGCTGTTTGTGGTGAGCCACTGACGCGAGGTAGCACCCACGGTCGATAGATTTGGGGATGACCTTTCCCGATTTCACTGTTCTGTTGGACAAGTCGCGGGTGACTGCCGCCTTCCGCTCGGATCTCGAGGCCTACGTGTTGCGTTTGCCGTCCGAGCGGATCACCGCATCGGCGC
>JANMKU010000181.1:0-10376 GCA_031372205.1 Gemmatimonadaceae bacterium
CGGCCATACGGTGCGCACCGACGTACGCGGCGCCTTTGAGTTGTTTACGGTGGACATTGATACCGTCACGATTACCCTGCGAAAGCTTGGCTTCGAGCAGGTGGATGCATTGCTCTCTGCGCGCAATCGCCTGTGGGACACCGTCATGGTGCAGATGGAGCCAACGTCGCAGCGACTCAGCAAAGTGAAAGTGACCGAAACCAGCACTCGGTCCGCACTCGGCCTTCGCGATTTTGAGGAACGTCGGGCACGCGGACTCGGCACCTTCATCACCCGCGCCGACATCACCGAGCGTGGAGCAAACCGGTTGAGCGACTTGTTGCGCACCAAACGCGGCGTGGTCATTGTCGGCCGTCGTGTGCGCTTTGCTGCTTACTCCGGCTCGCGTACGCAACTGTGTCAGCCCGTGATCTGGATGGACGGATCGCTATCGACCGGTATGGAAGTCGACGAACTGCTGCCGAGCACCGTCGAAGCGATGGAACTCTATCCATACCTGTCCACGATACCGATGGAGTTTCAACGGGTCGGCGCCAACACCACGCCGTGCGGGACCATCGTGATCTGGACACGGATTCCCAATGGCAAAGCACGATAGCAATCCCTTCGCGCAACGCGGCGTCATGCGCAACGCCTTCTCGCTTCTCGTCGCGCTCGGGGCGTGTCATCAGGGCCGTCCAGGTTCGAATGCGCAACCGGATGTCGTAGCCGCGGAGTCCTCGCGTCCAACGACGCATGCAGCCAGGCCACTCGTCGGGCGATCCCTCGGCGACGCCACAGCCCCAGCCGTTCGGATCGTCGCGCTTGATCCCCTCGCCGAATCGGCAACCGTCACGCTCGCCAAACCCGGCAACGTGATCGTGCTTGAGGTCATGCCGGGACACGATATCGAGATCATCTATCCAACCACGGCAAAGCCGCCGAAGCAAAAAGGTGCCGGTCCCTTCACGGTTGACCTCGGTCGATTTGCGCAGGTGCCGCGATATTCGAACGCCGAACGTGATGCGCGGGCTCGACAGGCAACGTCGAACTGTGAAGCAGCGCGCGCCGCTGAAGCGCGTCGCGTCGCGGCCGCTGCACGGGCAGTCCGCCGCGACAGTACCGGCAAGGTGATTGGAGGCCAAAGTCCCGAGGTCGTCGAAACGCGTGACCTCGGCGCACCGTGCGACCATCTCACGCCGAACGCCAGAGGGCCAGAAGCGCTTCGTGAGGAGTACGCGACGGCGCGGCTACCGCGGCGCGAACCGCGCGAACGATATCTCGTCGTGCTGGCCGCACGTACTCCAGTTTCACTTGTCGAACTCAACCTGCGACTCACGGGGTTTACCGCGGTGGCAACTGATGTAGCAACCACCATTGAAGCGATCGCCACCGGCATTTTTGCCGGTCGTGAGCACACGTGGAGCGGGTACTACGTCAGCTGGTAGTCGCGCGCGACGAAGTCTTGAGTCACCGTGCTTTGTTACGGTGACTTGGTCACTGTGATGTCGCGTGTGCCCGCTGGCACTGGCACGGTCTGCTCCGCTCCGCCCGGCCAACGTACCCACACCGCCGTTGGCACACCAGACAATCCGAACACCTGCACGGCGCCGTTCTGCGACCAGTAACCAGCGCTGCTCTGCACTTCCCGCACAGGTCCTTTCGCGGCACCGTACACGATGCGCAACTGCGTGCCCACACCATCGGGATTGTTCGCCGGTCCGTTCACGCGCACGCGCATACCTGGCGTCGCGGCGCGATTGACGAAGAGGCGCGTCGCCGCACCATTCTGAGACACCGCCAGATCGAGACGGCCATCCCCGTTGAAATCAGCGTAGGCGGCACCACGTTGATCACCATACACCAAGAGCCCCGACCGCTGCCCCGGCATGGGCGTCAGTCGGCCCGTGCCGTCACCGAGCATAAGCACGCTGCGTCCTTGATCGTATCGTGGTGCACCGATGACGCTGGGAAAGAAATTCTGCGACAGGAAGACGTCTTCATGCCCGTCGCCGTCGAAGTCAGCAATCGACACCGCATGCGCTGGGGCCCACTGCGCTTCCGCCGGCAACGCCATCGCTTCGAAGTGATCGCCGCGACTGATGAACGCCATGTGGTCCAGCGATCGTGCCTCGAGACGCTGTGTCGTCGCCATCGCAGCGCCGAGCACGGTTTCAACGGAGGCATCGGCATACGCACCGAAGTTGCTCACGCGTCCCACGACGTCGCGCACGGCCATGCGCACGCGCGCAAAGCTGTTCAGCGGCGAGAGTCCGTGCACGCGCGCATCCGGCTGCCCAAGCAGCATTTCCACTTCGCCACCCGCACCGAACGCACCGTACGTGATCACGAGGGGGTGCGTACTGTCCACTGTGACGCCGGTATTGCGCCCCCAACTCGTCGCCACGAGGTCCATCCGTCCATCGCCATTCAGGTCACCCACTGCCACACCGTTCCATTCGCTCGTCCAGCGTGCGAGTCCCCACGTGTCAGGCGCGGGTTGCAAGCGCCCGTGACCGTCGTTCAGCAACAATACCAGCGCACCCCAGTCGCGCGTGAGCACGAGGTCCGCATGTCCGTCACCATTCATGTCCGCAAACATCGCCGACGTGACCATGCCGATGTTGCGCAACACCGCGAGGTTCACCGTGTCGATGACGAATGCACCATTGACGTTGCGGAATAATCCGGAGGACGTCGGCATCGGATACCGTAACGGTAAAGCGCGCGAGCCAACAAACAGATCGAGTGCGCCGTCGTTGTCATAGTCGCCGAGAGCGAGCGGCCCGGTGGAGGATTCATGCGACCCAACCACGCCCTCTGACGATCGTGCCAGCACACCGCGCGCCACGCCAATGCTCACTGCTGCCGGTTGAGCGATCATCTCCTGTTCGCTGCGCAGTTGCCATGTCGCGACACCGGCCAGCAGACTGGTGGCATTGCCGGCAGTCATCCCGATCACCGACGTGAAGTCCGCCGCGGCGATGGGCCCAGCAGTAGGCTGCGCCACGAGCGTACCCCCTGCGCTCCGGAAGACACTGATGCGGCCGCCTTTGCCCGAGCCGACGATCAGATCTTCCGCACCATCGCGGTCAATATCATACCACGACACACTCGGCCCCAATTGCGACAACGCGTTCGGCAGCAGAAACTGACGATCCCAATCGTCGAAGGTGTCCTCGGTGTGCACATGTCCCTTGAGCTGCGCCGTCGCATCGACAAACAACGCGGAATCGGCGGCAACTCCAGCCGCCGCAACAAGAGCCTTTGTAACCGCGCTCGCTTGCGACACCTCATACAGCCGGTTGGCGCGTGCGTGTGCAATCGTTGTGCGACGTCCGTCACGCCAGTCGATCACCAGCATTGCCGAATCCGACGCGCCCATCGCGAACGACATGGTGTAATCGCTGTGCGAGAGATAGCGGCCGCCCACCACCACTTCGTGCACTTGCGTGGCCACGGCACCATTGGTCAACGTCACCTTGGCGCCCACCGCCTGCGTGTTTGGTGCGGTGCCGCGCAAGCGCACCGCTACGCGCGACGCCGTCGCATCATTGCGCAGCACGGACGCCGGCGCGTTCATCCGGTTGATCACCACATCGAGATCGCCGTCTCCGTCAAGATCGGCTGATGCAATCCCATGCGAGATGTCGTCGTCGATACCAAAACGCCAGGACGTGCTGACGTTGTCGAAGGTGAGATTTCCCCGATTGCGAAACGCGACGTTCTTGAGCTTGAGCGGTGGAAATTCCCAGCGAATCCTCTGCCACGGCACAGTGTTCAGACGGTTTTGCAGCCCTTCCTGCACGTCAGCATCCATGATGTCCCACAAATGCCCATTGGCCACCAGGATGTCTTGCCACCCGTCAAGGTCGACGTCCATCAACAACGTCCCCCACGACCAGCCGCTCGCCTGCACACCGGCCGCAGCCGACACCTCGGCGAACGTGCCATCACCGCGATTGACGAACAGCGCGTTGCGCTGGAACTGCAACTGGAGTTCCTGCTCACCAACCTTCTTCGGCAGTGCGGTGTGCGTGGGCATCTGCGTTTTCAATCGTCGCGGCTCGTTGCTCAACATGTCCGTCTCGAACAGATCGGGCAGACCATCGCCGTTGAGGTCGGCCACATCAATGCCCATCGCCGAGTTGCTCGTTTGCCGCTGCGCGCGCCAGTCGGCGAGACGGAAGTTGCCCTTGCCGTCGTTGAACCACAGCTGATCGGTGTCTTCGAAATCGTTCGCCACGTACAGATCGGGCGCGCCGTCGCCGTTCAGATCAACAAACTTGGCCGACAGACCGAATGACTCGAAATCCTCGGTGAGTGGTGCCCCCTGTGCATCGCGGAATCGCGACGACACCATCGGCACGCGCGTGAAGTGCCCGCGCCCGTCGTTTGTGTAGAACTCGTCCGGCTCCGCACGTTGCGTCATGCGCAAACCACCCATGTCAGGGCGCATCACCAGTTTGTAGTCACGACGATGCTCCGGCACAATTTCGTATTGTGTTGGCCCCGTCTGCCGCACCATTTGGTTGAAGGCGCGCAACTGCGGGGGAATCGTGTCGTCTACGCTGTAGGGTTTGTAGTTGGCAATGAACATCGCCAGGTGACCGTCACCGCTCACGTCGGCCATGGTCACCGTGGTGGCGCCGCGACCAATCGTATCAAGCCCCAGATCCCGATGCTCGGTGAAACGCGCGTGCCCGTCGTTGAGGAAAATCGCGTTCGGGCCGGTCGTGGCGAGGAGCACCAGATCGAGATCGCCATCACCATCGACATCGGCGAGTGCGGAACCACTCGCATGCCGGTCGCACGCACCGACACCGGCACTCGTGGTGATATCATCGAAGTGCCAATCACCCATGTTGCGATACAAGGCGCTACAACCTTCCGTGCGCGCGAGAAACACATCGGGTCGACCGTCGCCGTCCACGTCACCGAGCGAAACGCCACCCCCCTGCCCCAGCATGCGGTTCCACAACAAGATCTTCTCACTCGCCACATTCTGAAACGTGATACCTGTCGCACTCGCCTCCATGTGCGTGAACCCGGGCGTACCCTTGGCGACAGTTAACTCGCGCCACCGCACTCCGCCTTTCTCATGCCAGGCCGGTTCGGCAGTGCGGCCACAGGCCGTGGCCAGCGCGACCAGCATCGCGCACGCCAACGTCGCGCACACCAGCGTGTGATGGGGCCGCAGTACCCTGTCGCGGAAATCTCCTCGTACGACTTCCGTCATCGTCCAGAGTCTCCACGTAGGCCAGTTGCACCAAACGCTGCGACAACTTTTGCGCCAATGCAGCGGCCAAGCGCCAATCCACCCGCGTTCCCCGACGGATAGTGAATGCCACTGTACACGCGCGACATGCCCGCTTCTTCACTCGCCGCATGAAATGACGGAAACCGCCGCACGGCATGGCCAATGGCGACGCTGGTGCTGTCGGAGAATGGCGTCGCGCCGAGGTAGGCGGTGAGCACGGCCGCCGCGGCCGCCGATTGCGTGGAGTGACCGGCCGGGTGCTCGGGGAACGGGGGCGTTGGTATGAGCGGTTCCCAGGACGGGTCGATGACACGACGGATGTACGTGCGCGGGCGCAGCAGATGGTACTGATACTTGTATCCCCACGCGGCGATGAAGGCATCTGCCTGCGCCGTTGCTGTCGCCAGCACCAGGCGCGTTGCAGCAGCAGCGTTCAACTGACGCTCGCTGATCATCTGACTGGCAATCGACAACCAGTGGCCCACCGGAGTGCCGCTTTCACCGGCGTTGTCGGCCCAGTAGTACGCGATGGTCTTCTGTTCGTCGGTGAGCGCCAACTTCGCGTCAAACACCGCCCGCGCGTTCGTGTACATCGCGGTCGCGGTATCGGTCGCATATGCGGGCGGCAGAGAAACAGCACAGGCGTTCCACCCCTTCAGCACGAACGGTCGCACTTCATGCCAGTACGGCTCAGTCGCACCGGCCATGTTCGCCGCTGGCAGTGACTTGGTTGTCGCGGCTTTCGGTCGACTGAGAATCAGCCCGCGTTCGCTGACATTGCCGGCCCGTTGCTGGTTGGCCGGATTGTCCAGCGCGACAAGCTCGCTCACGGCGGAGATGTTCTGTGTCGCGTACACGGTGGCCGGCGCATCGTTGAACCACAGGCCGTCGCCCACCGGTGGTGCGTAGGGCCGTCCGCGTGTGCCGGCAAAACCGTCAGTTCGCGACCACGCGACAATCGCCGCCCCAATGCGCGCGCCGAGCGAATCGGACTGTGCGCGAACGCGCGGTGAAATGCCCTGCGCGACGCGTGCGTCAATCAACGAATCGGCCAGTCGGTGCAAGGCGGCGCGCGTGGTGGGGAGTGCCTCCAGCAGCAAGTCATCCAGCACTGCACGCTCAGCCGCCATCGCGACCAGCGTGCCGTCCGTGGCCGACGGTGTGTCGTCACGCGCGAACGCCGGCACGCCATTGAGCACCCCATCGAGTGGCGGCATGGTGTGGTCCGACGCGGCAAGCCCCGCGTACAACGCGGTCGCGGCATAGGCGGTCAAACGCGATGCCACCGGCGGCGACAGTCGCTCCACTCGAATTGCGCCGTAGAGTGAGTGCACCCATTCCGACACCATCCGTGGATCAGCCGTGGGCTTGGTCGTGCACGACGCGAGCACCAGCAGCCACAGGGGGTGGACTACCGCGCGCCCTCGTGGCGGCCTGTCGCGAATCGGAGAATTCATGTCGGGCTGTTTGGTGTAGATCAGCGGTGGATCGGGCGTCTGGACGGAACAATACACCAGGACTTTGACGGGACGGCGGTCCGCTGTGAGGACGGCGCCGGGTGTCAACGCGCAGCGGGCGCCAAACCTGCTGCTCGCCATCAAACAGGAAGTGGACGAACGCCGAGCCACAAATTCTCTATTGGCGGACACAGAAAGGGGCCGAGGTGGATTTGTAGTGGAGCGGCAACCTGGGCGGCCGATCGCGTGCTGGCGGTGCGGTGGGGCCGTGTGCTCTAGCAAGGACCTAGCAACGCGCCGTCCTATGTCGTCGCACGCTGGACCCGCTGAGTCGCGCGCCGTAGCTTGCAGTGGCAGGGTGCTCAACCCCACCACTCGCGACCTCGCCGTGAATCTCGCTCGAATCGCGTTCGTCACCGCGCTGCTCAACCTCGCGATCTTGGCATTGCCCGCATCTGCCGTGGCGCAGTTTGGCGAGGTGCGTGGCACTGTTCGCGACAGCGCGTCGGGTGCGCCCGTCTCCGGCGCAGTGGTCCTCACGTTAGACGCCATCGGCACGACGCTTAGTCGGACGATCACCGGCGAACGCGGCCAGTACCGGCTGCCGCGTCCCGAGGCCGCGATGCTCGTACGTGCCATCCGACTGGGCTTTCGCCCAACCACGGAGCGGTTGCCGCTCCTGCGCGCCGATGTCATCACCGTCGACTTTTTGCTGGCGACGGTCCCCCGCACGCTCGACGCCATGGAAGTCACGGCCGCACGCGGTTGCCCGGCGCGCGCGGATAAGTCGGAGGCGTACGCATTGCTCGATCAGGCGCGCGCCGGACTGCTCGCGACGGTGGTCGCACGAGAGAAACAGCCGGCTCGATTGCAAGTGCTCCGGTTCGAGCGCTTTCTTGACCTTGACGGGATCGAGATCGAGCGGCAAACCGTTCGCGTGGATTCTTCACTGAACGCCACGACGTCGTTCAACGCCGTGCAGAGCGCGGTGAACTTCGTCGATCGCGGCTTCCGCTCAGGGTCGCCCGGTCAATACACGTACTACGGCCCGGACGCCGACGTGTTGCTCGACGAGCGGTTTCAGCGCGGCTATTGCTTTAGCCTTGCGGCCGCCGACACGACGCGCCGCGCGCAAGTGGGACTACGCTTCAGCACCGCGAGCCACCGCGACGGACGCGTGGATATTGACGGAACATTGTGGATCGACACCGCCGCCCGCGCCCTCCACGATATCGTGTTTCACTACGTTGGGGTCGAAGCCCTCGCGGAATCGTTCAACGCGGGCGGGCGGGTTGGATTTCGCACCTTGCCAAGCGGTGTCCCGTTCATCGACCAGTGGTCCCTGCACTTGCTCGGCGCGCCCGATACGCTTGTGTCCAACACCGGCCTTTCCGCTCAGGTATACGCGGTTCGCGAAATTGGTGGTGAGCTGGCACGTGCACGTTGGGCAGACGGACAGACGTGGAACGGACCGCAGAGCACCGTGCAGGTGACAGCAGTCAATCGCAATGGAGAACCCGCCGTCGGCGCGCAACTCAATCTCGTCGGCACGGATTACCGCGTAGTCACCGACAAGAGCGGACGCGCAACATTTGAAGGCATTCTGCCAGGGCCGTACACCGTCGCCGTGGACGAACCACGCTTCGAACAGATCGCGCTGCAGATCCCAACGGGTCGCGCCTTTGTCGCCGGCCGCGCCTCGTCCATGCTCCTGCGCGTGACCGTGCCGTCGGCCGAACAGTACATGGGCACGATGTGTGACCGCGACGAGCCGAGGCCGGACGATGCCTGGTTGCTGGCCCGCATCGTCGGCGGCGATGGACGCCCTGCCGTCGGCGCCAAATGGCGCGTCAGTGAAGCCGATGGGTCGCGCTGGCGCGTGGTCGCCGACAACGGGATCGTCGGTGCCGATGGACTGGTGCGACTGTGCCGCGGTCTCACGCGAAACACCTCGGTTGAACTTGCCGCGTGGCGCGATCCCAAAGATGCGGTTCGCGTGCAACGCATCGTCGACGGTGGGCTGACCGTATTGCGCGTCCCGCTCCCCGCGTTGGCTACGATTGCGCGCGCACCGGCAGCCACCCCCACATCCGCGTCGTCACCGGCCCTGACGGTGACTGGAACGGTGATGGACTCGATCAATGGTACAGCGGTCGCCGACGCGCGGGTCACCTTCATCGGCACGCCGTACGAGGGCGCCACCGATTCGTCAGGTAGGTTCATCATCGGCGGCATTGCGGGCGGCGATCACGTGGTTGAAGTGAGTACACCGTGGCTCGATTCCATCGGCGCGGTCAGCAGACGCAGCGTCACACTCGTCCAATCGTCTGCGCCGCTCACACTGTACCTACCTACCATGGCGACGATCTTCGCCTCCGCGTGCGGCGCGGCGGACGGCGGCGGGTACATCAGCGGACGTGTCAGCAGTGCAACGACGACAGCCGTGAGTGGCCTGCGCGTGGTCGCGGAATGGTCTGCTCGCACGCGCGACTCCACACTGGCGAGTGACGCGCGAGCGATACCATCTGGCGCCGATGCTGCGCGACAGTGGATGGAAGCGCCCGTCACCAGCGGCGGTACGTTTCGGCTCTGCGGTCTGCCCATCAACACCCGCATCGTCTTGCGAACCGAAGCGGACACTGCCGGGGTGTGGGGCTCCCTCCCCATGTCGGTGCAACTGAGCAGCGAACGCCCGCTCGCGCGCGCCGATCTGCACCTCGATCCAGCACTGGTGGTGCTGTCGAGTTTTTCCGGAACGGTGGTCGCCGACAGCACTGGTGTACCGATCGACAACGCCGAAGTAACCCTCACCGATATCGCGCGCACTGTACACACGGACCGCCGCGGCGCATTTCGCATGACCGACGTTCCGCCGGGTCCGCATCTGCTCAGCATCAAGCGCGTCGGCTTTGCACCCACGATGACCGCCGTCGATCTCAGTCGGCAGAGCACGGTCTGGCCGCGCATTTTGCTCGTGCGCGCGAACACACTCGCCGCAGTCACTGTGAGCGCTGACGGTATCCCGACGGAGTTTGAGGAACGTCGTGCCGTCGGCGTCGGGCGCTATCTCACGCGCAAAGAACTCGACAAGCAACCGGGACGTCGCCTCGGCGATCTGCTGACGCAGGTGCCTGGCTTCGGCACCGCGGCTGGTGGCGCGGGACACAAATGGCTCGTTGGCAAACGCGCACCGATGCACTTGTTGCCGAATTTGTCGGTGCCTACCGCGCAGAATCCGCGTCCCACAGCCTGCGGTAGCGTCATACCCACCAAGCCCGGTCAGCCTGCGCTCTGCAACTTTTCCACCGATGACCTGCGCAACCAGGGCTACTACTGCGCCACGGATACCGAAGTGCGCCAGGGCATGCCATCGTGCGCCTGCTACACCCAGGTCTATCTCGATGGTCGCTTGCTCAACACTGAGCGTCCCACCGAACCGTTCGACGCGAACACGCTGCCACTCGACGACATCGCCGGTGTCGAACTCTACGCGAGCGCGGCCTCAACACCGGGACGATACAGTTCGCCCAACGCGATCTGTGGTGTCATGCTCGTCTGGACGCGTCGACGCCGGCGCGCCGGAAGGCCGCGCGCCCGGCGACGCGCATCAGCTTCCAGTCGATGAAGTCGTATTCGGCCGAGGGCACGATGCGGTCGCCGATCCAGTTGGAGTCGGACAC
>JANMKU010000532.1:0-2602 GCA_031372205.1 Gemmatimonadaceae bacterium
CCACATGGTCGAGATCCTCGGCACGAATCCCCGCCTCGCGTAGGCAGTAATCCACCGCGTTCGACGGAAAGTTGTGATCGTGCTTCTTCCGCGTGAACCGCTCTTCCTGTGCTGCCGCGACAAGTGCGCCATCCACCATCAAGGCGGCGGCACTATCGTGATAGAACGCGGACAGGCCGAGGATATTTTTCAAAGGCGGGTACGGTTCAAGGCAGAAACGTGCGCCTGGAGCCAAAGCCATTCGCGAACAACTGACGGTTGGCGGGCAGCTCATGCTCCGTGTGATGCGGGCGGTTCATCACACCCGGCACCGGCAGTGTCGTGACGAGGCGGCCGTAGCGGCCACTGTCTTCGGTCACATCGAGTACGGCGAGGAAGTCAGGCTGCGTCGTGTCGGCCGACGCCGTCCACAGATACAAATAGTCGCGCGCCGGTGGGGTGCGGTCGGCGCGTGGCGCGCAGGCAACGAGAATCGCAACGCATACGGAAGCCACGAACAGGTGCAATCGAGTCTTGTGATGGCGTGGGGTGTGCGGGTGTGTCTCACACGTTGCGCAATCATACGGTGCGGGCGGTATACGGACAGGCCGGTTGATGCAGCAAGCTGTCCGTCTCCCACTTGCCATGCGACGATTGTTAGTGTACCCTAACTTTACGAGTAGTAGACACTAAAGCTATTTCGATGCCTGCCCGAACCGGTGGAGCGTCGCACCTGGAGTTCCGTCAATGTCTCGAACGCACCGAGGAATCGTCATCGTCGCCGGTTGCATCGCGGCGCTTGCGTCCTGTGGCGATCCATTCCTGCCCGGCGCACCGGACGACAGCATCACGCTGGTGGGTTCGATCGACGGCCTGTCACCGAGTCAGTTGGCCGTGCACGCCCAGGGCGACGCCGAGTTTGCTCGGCACTTTGCGCCGAGCGATGGGCTCGGGCCGCTGTTCGTGGCGACGTCGTGCGAATCCTGTCACGTGGGAGATGGCAAGGGCCATCCGCTGTTCGACATCACGCGCTTCGGCCGAACGTTGCCCGGTTCGTTCGATCAGATGCGCGACGAAGGGGGGCCGCAATTGCAGAACCGCGCCATTCTCGGATATCAAGCGGAACGCGTGCCCGCAGGCGCCACGGCTACGGCGCGTTTCACGGCGCCAGGCGTGACTGGACTGGGCTATCTCGAGGCCGTGGAGGACGCGACCATTCGCGCATTGGCCGATCCGGCTGATGCGAATAGTGACGGTATCTCGGGGCGACTGTCGCTGGTGGACTCGACCGACTTCATCGCGGACATCGCGTCGGTGTCGACGATCGCGGCCGGTGCGGCCACGACGCGCCACCTACCGATCGATGGCAAGTATGTAGGTCGTTTCGGCAAAAAGGCGCGCACGATCAATCTGCTGCATCAAACCGTGTTCGCCTACTCGGAAGACATGGGGATCACCAGCGACCTCGTTCCTCGCGACCTGTACAATCGCCAAATCGGTGCGCAGGGTGGCGACGGTGTGCCCGATCCGGAACTGTCCAATAGCGTGTTGAACGCCGTGGTGTTCTACCTCCGCACGCTGCGTGCTCCACCGCGTCGCGATGCCGCCTCGCCTGTGGTGCGCGAAGGTGCGCAACTATTTGTGCAGGTGGGCTGCGCGGGATGCCACAAGGCGACCCTGCGCACCGGGCGTTCGGACGTTCCGCAACTCAACAACGTCGAATTTTCGCCGTACACCGACCTGCTGCTGCATGATATGGGTCCTGAACTTGACGACGGCTACACGGAGGGTGACGCCGCGCCGTCGGAGTGGCGCACCGCGCCATTGTGGGGCCTTGGACTCGCGGAGCGCGCGCAGGGTGGCAGTGCGCACTATCTGCATGATGGTCGCGCCACGTCGTTGCCCGATGCCATCCGTTTTCATGGTGGGGAAGGGACGCGAAGCCGCTCGGCGTTCAACGCGCTCACGCCGGCACAGCAGGAACGGCTGTTTGCGTATCTCCGGTCGTTGTGATGCAGCGTTCGTTGATGCAGAGCCTGTGATGCAGAGCCTGTGATGCAGAGTCGTCGACGATTCCTTCAGCAGCTTGAGCTCGTGGCCGGTGGCATTGTGTGTGGCGCGGTGCCGGCATTGCTCGGCGGATGCGCGGCGCGCATGCGGTACGTCACGCCATCCGTGGTTGGCGATCGACTGGCCGTTCCAGCCACAGCGGTCGTCGCCGCCGGCCTGCTGGTCGAAGCGCCTGGCGCCGAACTTCCGATTTATCTGCGCCGAACCACCGCCGGTGACTTCACGGCCGTCTCAACACGTTGCATGCATCGCGGGTGTCAGGTGGAGCCCGCTGCGGAGAAGCTCGTGTGTCCGTGCCACGGCAGCGAATACACGTTTGCCGGCGATGTTCTGCAGGGACCGACCGAGCACGCTCTCATGCGCTATCGCGTGACCAGCGATCGCGAGACTGTGTACATCCACATGACACCGGAGCGAACGCCGTGATTCGTCACCCACACCGCCGAATTGCGCGCGCGATGATGATGCGCTCGGCGCTCTGCTTCGCTGCTGCGTGGTCGCACACGGCAGGTGCGCAAGTTGTTACCGTGCGCGCCGACAGCACGAGACGCGT
>JANMKU010000294.1:0-16793 GCA_031372205.1 Gemmatimonadaceae bacterium
GCGCTGGCGGGCTCGGGCGTGCTCTTCGCCAAAGGGCGAGTGCCATTTAACGAATCGTTTGCCAGCTTCGTCGGTGGACGCGGGGCCGAACATTTCTTTCGCTCGCGCGGTGACACATCGTCCGCGCGACGCGCACAGGACGACTGGCACGACGACCTGCTGCTTGGCGCCTTCTGGGCTCGGCTCTCACACGAAATCGACAGCGTGTTCGCGGCGTTGCCACCAAGCGCAACAGGGGAACGCATCGCGGCGCGTGATACCATCTATGCGCGGGCCCACATCCGGCTGGTGGACAGTGTAGGCCCGGTGCTGCGCCGTTTTCCGAAAGGATGGGCAGACCGCGTCGTGCTTAACAACGCAGTGTTGCTCTCGCGCCGTGTGTATGCGGAAGGACTCGATACCTTTGATTCGGTGTACGTCGCCCAAGGACGCGATCTCAGGCAGTCCGTCCTCGCCATCATTGCCCGCGAACAAGCCGCCGAGCGCGCACGCAAATAGGCGCAGCGTTCGGCAGCGTTGCTTGTATCAGGGCGTTTTCGTTTCCGGCAACAAGACAAAACGCGCACGATTGGTTTCGTCGAGATATATCTTAGCCGCCGCTGCCAACTTCTCGGCCGTCAGTCCGGCAATCAATGCGTCATCGCTAAACACCGACGTCGGATCGTCGCCATTTTCCAGACGGTCGCGCAGCACCGACGTCCACCAGTTGTTTTGCTTGCGTGCCACTTCGCCTTCGCGTCGTTGCTGCTCGCGCACGCGTTCGACTTCGGCGGCAGACGGCGGAACGCGTCGCAGTGAATCAAGCTCCTGTAACACCGCCTGATACAACGCATCCGCTTTGTCTGGCGCGGACCCATAGCTGATGGCGACTTGCCACTCTTGCCGCGGGCGACGCGAGAACGTGGTTTGCGCGCTCACCGAGTACGTGCCACCAAGCGCTTCGCGCAGTCGGTCCAGCAAGCGCATCTCCAACACTTCGCCTACGGACGACAACAAGTAGGCCTGCTCGCGACTCCAGGTGCCTTTTCCGGCCAGCAACAGTGCCGTCTGGCTCTGCGGTGCCTCCCCCTTGCGTACAATCTTCTCGATATGGCCGGTGAACAACGTCGCGCCCACATCGCGGTACGTCTCCTTGCGATTCAGCGCCGGCAACGCACCCAACCACTGTTCTGCTAGGGGCTTGAGCGCGGCCGCATCAACGTTACCCACAAAGAGAAACGTGAAGTCACTCGCATCGGCAAAGCGATCGCGATAAGTCGCCATCATCTGCGTCAGGTCCAGTTCCTTGAGCATCGGCACCGAGAGCAGACGGAAACGCGGACTACCGTTGGCCAGCGTGATCTGCACGGTGTCGCCAAATACCGCGCCGGGATTCGCATCCTTGTTGCGCAGTTGGTTTTCGAAATTCTGTAACAAGGCCTGAAACGCAAGCGTATCTGCCCGAGGCGCAGTCATGCGGAGCCACGCCAACTGCAACAGTGTTTCCAAATCCTTTGGAGACGCTCGTCCATTAAGTCCTTCGCTCAGATCCGTAATGAACGGCGACACCGCCGCAACAACACCGGTTAACTTCTTGTTGAGATCAATGGCCGAGAACTCGCCAACGCCGCCGTTGGCAACAGCACCCGACGTGAGCGCGGTGCGGAATACGGCGTTGTCCGGCACCAGACTCACACCGCCCGGGCTCCATGCCGACATCAGCACTTGATCCGCATTGAAGTCTGTTGGCTTGATCAACACCCGCACGCCATTCGATAGCGTCCATTCCGTCACGCCGATCGCGTCGTATCGCTTCTCGGCAACGACGCGCCCCGGTGTTGGCACTGCCTTCACCAGCGCACCCGCCACGAGAGTCTCCGTCCACGGCGCGATGGTGGCTGCCGCCACCTGCTTGAACACGCTCCGCAATTCCGCTTCCGTTGGCACGCGCAGCCCTGCTTTGTCTGGCAGTGTGGCCATGATGACACGATTCGCCTCGCCAGCGCGCGATGCGCCGAGCGCGTTCACCTCGCGCAGCGTGACAGCGGGCAGCAACCGTTTGGCCAGATCGAACTCGTACGCTATGCCCGGAATACCGTCACCCGACAAGAAGTTGTCGATGTATTCGGAGACGAATGAACTTGACGGCGTTTTGTCGCGCTCCGCAAATGCACGTTCAAACGAGCGGAGATAATTCGTGCGCGACCGATCCAACTCACTCTGCAGAAACCCATGCCGCTGCACGCGCTCGGCCTCGGTCAACAACAGCTGGAGGGATTCAAGGAGCTTTCCCTCCTTGGCGCCCGCGTTCAGCGTGTAGTAGTCCGCACCGCGTACCAGATTGCCACCACCGGCGCCGGCGCCAGTGAATGGGGCGTCTGGTTTGCGCGACAACTCACTGAACCGTTCATTCAGCATGTTGTCGTACAATCGCTGCAGGAGGTCGCGGCGCAGCGCCGCCACATTCTTGGTATCCGTCGGCGGCAATTTCCACAGCACACTGACCGTCGACGACGTCAGCTCTTTGTCTGTCCCCACCGTGACGAGCGTGGAATCGTGGCGCGGCACTGCGGCCACCACACGGGGCCGCGCATTCGCCTGACGGGCAAGCGGGCCAAAGGTGCGCTTAATCAGCGCCTCAAGTTTCGCGGGGTCTGCATCGCCCACAGCGATCACAGCCATCAGATCCGGGCGATACCAGTCGCGCCAGAAACGTTTGAGCAATGCCGGATTGGCCGTTTCCAGCGTCTTTGGATCGCCGATGGGAATGCGCTTCGCATAGCGCGAGCCGCGAAAAATGACGGGAAACTGTTTCGTGCGCAGACGCTCGCCAGCGCCGAGCCCGTCGCGCCACTCAGACAACACCACACCGCGCTCTGCGACCACGTCCAGCGAATCGAACAGAATCCCGCCGGCGACGTCTCCGAGAAACCGAAAACTCTTTTCGAGAATGCCGGCGCTGTCGGTCGGCACGGGGAGGATGTAGACCGTTTCGTCGAAGCTTGTCGAGGCGTTCAAGTCGGCACCAAATCGCACGCCGATTGACTCGAGATACTTCACGATATCGTTCTTCGCGAAGCTCTTCGTGCCGTTGAACGCCATGTGCTCGATGAAGTGCGCCAATCCCTGCTGGTCATCGTCCTCGAGGATGGACCCCGCGTTGACTACCAGTCGCAGTTCGGCGCGTTGCTCGGGCTTGGCATTGCGCCTGACGTAGTACTTGATGCCGTTCGGCAATGTGCCGATGCGCACAGCCGGGTCCACGGGCAACTTGGCCGTGAGGGCGAATGGATCTTTCGTCGTTGCCGCCTTGGTTGGCGGCCGAGCGGTTGCTGTCTGTGCGGGCACACACACTGGGGCGAGTGCCGCGGCAACACACGTCCATCGGAGCAGAGAGCGCATTTCGAGAGATCGATTGAAAGTCATCGTAGGACCAACCGCGGGGATGTATTCAAGTTGTCGCAAACTATCCGAATCGGCCGCGAAGCAGTGACCGCAAATCCACCGTCGCAGATTCTCGGGGTGGCGGTAGTGCCTGCACCGGATCGGGTCCCAACGTCACCCGCTGCATGGTCGCGCGCACACCGGCATCGAGAAAGCGGGACATTTGTCCAAAGGCAAAGTCCGCACCCGTACGCGTCGCGTAACTGTGCAGCGGATACGTGACGTACAATTGGTCACGACTCCGCGTCATCGCGACGTACAGCAGGCGGCGCTCTTCTTCCACCTGCGCTTCGTCGCCCGCCATGCGCGCCATCGGGAAAATGCCATCGGCCGCGTGAATGACGAAAACCACGTCCCATTCCTTGCCCTTCGCCGAATGCACCGTCGACAGGATCAGTGCGTCGGTCTCATCATCGCTTCCCACTGCGAGGTCTTGCGTGTTGGAGGGTGGTTCCAGCGCGAGCGCGGCAAGAAACGTCGAGCGGTCCGGGTACCCGGCGGCGATCACTTCCAGTTGGTCGAGATCCGACAGCCGCGGCGGTGCATCGTCATACGTCGCCTTGAGAATCGGATCGTACAGCTGACGGACCAGACGTATCGCTTCGGCCGGCGCGTTGACGTTCACGCGTCGCATGCCGTCAAGCAACGCCGAGAGTGCATGCAGCCCCGGTCGTGCACGCGATGGCGCACGCACCGCACCGATCGCCATCGGCTGCCACTCGTGTTGCGCGAGTTGCTCCACCGCCAAACGTGCCGTGGCATCGCCGACGCCGGGCAGCAGTCGCAGCAGTCGATACCAACTCACTTCGTCGCGTGGGTTTTCCAGTACGCGCAGGAAGGCGAGAATGTCTTTGACATGCGCGGCCTCCAAAAATTTCAGGCCGCCCCATTTCTCGTAGGGAATGCGCCGATTAGCCAGCTCGATTTCGAGATCGGCCGACAGATAGCCAGCGCGGAACAGCACCGCCATCTCGCGCAGTGGGATGCCTTCTTCATGCAATTGCAGCAGGCGGTCGACCACAAACTTTGTTTGCTCATGTTCGTCGCGCAGCGTGACGAGCCATGGCGCTTCACCGCCCGTGCGATCCGTCCACAGCTGCTTCGAGTATCGTTCGCTGCTGCGCGAAATCAGCGTATTCGTGGTCGACAGAATCGGCGCGACGGATCGATAGTTCTGTTCCAGTGTGACGATGCGCGTGCCCGGAAACTGCGACGGGAAGTCGAGAATATTGCGGATCGTCGCGCCGCGAAACGCGTAGATGCTCTGCGCGTCGTCGCCCACCACCGTAATGCGTCCACTCACACACAGTGCGCGCAGAATCCGCGACTGCAGCGGATTGGTGTCCTGATACTCATCGACGAGCACATGGTCGTAGAGCGCGCGTATTTGTGCCGAGATGGCGGGGTCCAATTCCAGCAGGAGTGCCCACGACAACAGCAGGTCGTCGTAGTCGAGCAGGTTGCGTTCGCTTTTGCGTCGTACGTAGTCGCCAAATACCCGCTCAATGTCGCCGCACCAGGCGAGAAAGTGTGGCCACTGCTCGCCAAGAATGTCCTCGACCGACCGGTCCGTATTGACGTGACGGGAGTACACCGTGAGCAAGGTCTCGGCGCGCGGGAACCTGGGGAGGGCCGTTTGCGCAGTGCCGGCCTTGGGGTCGCCGTAGCCGAGGGCGGCGCGCCCGATGGCCATCAGGTCGGAGGCGTCCCCTTGGTCGAGAATGGTGAAATCGGCTGGGAGGCCGGCGGCCGGCCCGAAACGGCGCAGCAGGCGGTGCGCGACGCCATGGAACGTACCGCCAGTGACCTGCTGGGAAGCCGAACCAACCAGTCGTTGGCAGCGGTCCAGCATTTCCTGCGAGGATCGCCTCGTGAACGTCAGGAGTAGGATGCGGCTGGCCGGCACGCCCCTCTTTATAAGATGTGCGACCCGGTGGATGAGGGTGCGGGTTTTCCCCGAGCCGGCACCTGCAACGATTAAAAGCGGGGAATCGCCATGGCTGGCGGCGTCGGCCTGGGCCGCATTCAGGGCTGGACCAAGGGCCGAGGCGTCCGGGGCGGCAATCTCGAGGTGTTTGGCGATGTGGATCCGCGGGGCGTCGGCCATGCCCTGCAAGTTAGGGACTCGGCGCCACCAGCGGGGGCGGCGCGGGAAGCCCGCTCGACACCGGTTATGCCTGCCGTGTGACGACCGGGAGGGCTAGCCAGTCCTTCGCGTGGCCCCCATTTTCGGGAAGGCCGGGCTCTGCCATGTTGATAACCACCGTCAGGCAGGGGGGTCGTACCGGTATTGTGATGGCAGGAATCGGAAAGCGTGGGTATTTGCTGCTTGACCAAGCGGCGAGCCCCCCATAGCTTTGCGTCTTGCTATCGTGTCAGTGCTCCGTCCAGCACTGTGGGCGCTAGTGTCTGTCGTAGGGCAGGTGTAGGGCGGGTATCAGTTTTCTCTCGTTGGCGTGGACCCAAACCGGCCGCTCCCCGGAACGTGTCCAGCCCGATGTGAGCAAGCTGATTCGAGAACGCATCACTTACGCTGTGTTCTTTCATATCTGAAGTGCGTTTGCGCTGAGTGCACCCGACTCGGGCAGACAGCTACCTCCACGACCTCGTAAGAGGGGGATGAATGCAACTCTTTTCTCAGAAGAAGGCGCTGTTCGCAGTAAGCCTGGGCGCGTTGTTTGCGCTTGGTGCTTGCGGCGACAACGTCACTGTGCCCGCGGCGGTACAGCAGGCGGAGTCCGTCTCTATAACGCCACCAAGCGCCAGCTTGAGCGTCGGCGAAAGCGCCGTGTTCAACGTGCAGATTGTTGGCGGCAGCACGACCGCCCCGCCAACGCTCGCCAGCTGCGCATCGAGCGCGGCGGGTGTCGCCACGGCGACCTTGGCCGGTTCTGCTTGCCGCGCCACGGCGATTGCGGCGGGTAACGCCACCATCACCGGCACGACGTCCACTGGCAAGAGCATTTCTGCACAGGTGACGGTCGCGGCCCCGGCCGCCGCCATCAGCGGTCTGGTTGTGACTCCTGCTGCGGCCAACATCGGCGTCGGTCAGTCGTTGACGATTGCCGCCACCGTGAACAGCGGCGCGGGTGTCACGGTGACACGTGCCTACGCCACCAGCAGCACCGCCATCGCCACGGTCAATGCAACGACTGGTGTCGTGACGGCTGTTGCGCCGGGCGTTGCCACGATCACGGTCACGGCGACGGGTTCGGGCACGGGCTTCACGACCACCACCCTCACGTCAGCGGTTGCGGTCACGGTTGTGGCCAACCCACCGGGCGTCACGGCGTTGAGCGTCCAGCCGACGTCTCTCGTCCTTGCACTCGGCCAGACGGCGCAGCTTGCCTCCACGGCGTCGCAGCCGACTGGGGCCACCACAGCGACGATCTCGTACGGTTCCACCGCGCCGACTGTCGCCACGGTGAACGCCACGTCGGGTCTCGTGACAGCTGTCGCACCAGGAACGGCAGTGATCACGGTCACGGCCACGTCGGCCGCGAACGCGAGCTTCGCCGCTTCCACAGCCACTGTGCTCGTCCCGGTCACCGTTTTGCCATCGGCGAACGTTACGATCCAGACGGTGACGCAGGGCCCGGTCCTCACGATTGACTCCGTCGCGGGTATCGTCAGCGTCGCCAATCCAAACGTTGAGCGCCCGATCGACATCACGAACGTTCGTGACCAGATCCAGATCGTGGTCAACCTGCAGCCCAACGGACAGCGCGTTGACTCGGCCGTGGCGTTTATCGCCAACGCCGACGGCACCAACCGTCGTCCGGCCGCTCGCCAGATCTTCTCCAACGGCGTAGCGAACGAGAGCAGCATCACCATGTTCGTGAACACGGCGGACTTCACGGCCAACTTCACCACGGGTGCGGTTGATGTGTTCTACCCGAACGGCCAGAAGATCATCTCGGCCTCGGTTTTCACCACGAACTCGGTTGGCGCGTCGTCCGAAGTCCAGAACGCCTCGAACAACCGCCAGACGGTGAACTTCAATAACGTTGACGGTTGGGCCGGTCAGGCCATCTTCCCGACGCGTTCGGCGATCAACCCGGCGACCGGCAACAACCTCACCTACTGGGGTGGACCGGACGCAGCAGGCACGGGTCGTTATGCCTTTGCCCCAGTGTTCTACACGGCGGGTCGCTCGGTCACGCAGGCGATCGTCACCATGCGTCAGGGTATCACCAGCTCTGTCGCCGTTTGCGACGAAGCGGGTACGTTCACGCAGACGATGGCGAACAGCACGCTGCTCACTGGGCGTGGCGTCAGCCAGGAGATCTACACCGCGGCGCCGTTCAGTGGCACGTACAACAGTGCCATCGGTCGTAACCTGAACGAAGGCGGCACGACGTCGAGCTTCGACACGCGCGGCAACACCAACATCGAGTGCCTGGGCTACACGCACCCGGCGATCGTGGCGCAGAACTTCGTCGGCGTGAGCGGCGGAACGGACAACTTCAACAATCCGGTTCCGATGGTTACGCGCGTTGACGGTTTCCGTTTCTCGGTTTCCGTGCCACGCGTTGTTGCCAATCGCCTCGACTACACAGGCCCCATCACCATGGAGCCGGACATCCGTCGTGATGCGCCGACTGTGACGACCAGCAACGCCATTTGGGCGGTGCCGGCCATCACTGGTTGGGTGAACGGTACATTCAGCTACCAGACCTCCACGGCTGCTTCGTCTGACATCGGTGTTGGCTTGCCGGCGACGTCGTCGCGTGTGTGGCGTGCTTGGGGTTGCGCGGCGGGCCTCGGTAACGGCGCTCTCACCAACCCGGACACGATCTCCATTCCAATGCCGACCGCCACTGGCGCCGACATTCCGGAATGCCCGATCGCTGCGCCAAACGGCAATGCGCTCGGCGGCTGGGACGCAACGGTTGCGTTGCCGATCGCAGTAACGGCCACCAACGCCTATGGTATCGCCACCCGCGGACCGTATCGCGTCGGTTACGTCGAGACGGACGCGTTGGGCAACCCGTCGTTTGCGGTTCGTTCGCAGACGCATGGTGTCGACAAGACGGCCCCGCTCATCCGCTTCTCCACCGCATCGTCGGCTGATACCACGTTCGGTGTCGGCAACTTCGTCCTCCAGTCGGAAGTGCTTGACGAGCGCGCCGGTTTTGTTGACAACAACGACAACAACGTCGTGCTTCGCTTGACCGACGGCTCGAATGCGAATTCGCAGCCGGGCAACTTCTCCTTGACCTACGGCTCACTGCAGCACTACGCCACGCGTGGCGCGAGCAGCAGCAACCCGGCCACGTTGCAGCGGGCAAGCACCAGCCAGACCAACTGCATCAATCCGAACTCGTTGACGGCGATGATCAACTCGTCCTCCAACCCGTTCGGCACCAGCTCGACCACTGCCTTCGGCAGCGGCAGTGCCACGCAGATCACGAACCCGACCTGCCCGTTCATCAACCAGGGCAACAACGGCGTCTCCATCGGTATCTTCGGCGCACTGCCGGATGGCTATCGTCAGGGAACGCTCGTCAGCCCGAACGGCGACGGTATCTTCACCTACCGCGCCCGGGTCTTCGACCGCGCCGGTAACGTGTCTACGGTCCTCGGACGTTCCGCGGCCCGTGACGGTGTTGCCCCGATCTTCTCCGACCTGAACGTTCCGGCCTCGATCGTTGCTACGGCCGCACCGGTGTTCGGTTCGGCGATGGCCGACAACGTTGAAGTTCGCGCGTACAACATCTCGTTCCTGTACCCGGGCTTCGGCACGCGCTTCATCTACCCGCAGACGCTGCTCAACGCCCGCTTTAACGACGTGATCAACACGCCGAATACGCCGACGTTGGGTCTCCCGACTGGCGCTCCGTTCACCACCGCACTCGAAACAGTGCCGGTGGGCGGTGTTCCAGCCAATACGGGCACAGGTGCCACCCTTACCACCGCAGCCAACGTGGTCAACGTCGGCGGCGTGGCGTTCGACGTTAGCAACACAGCGACTGCCCTGGCCGGTAACCCGACCTTCGCCGCCGTTGGTCTCCCGACGGTGTCGAACTTCGCCAACGTCAATGGTGCAGTCGGTTCGCCGAACTACACCTCGTGGACGGTGCTCAGCACGCCGCAGTCGTTCAACCCTGGCTTTAACGCTCCACAGGGTCTCAAGGCGCAGCTGGTCTCCAACACGAACGTCACCAACCCGCAGTTTGTCCGCGTGGACTTCTTCCGTCAGAATCCGCTCGCGTCCAGCCAGTGGGAATACCTCGGCAGCTCAAGCGGCGTAGCATCGGCCGACCAGGGAACGACGCGCTTCTGGACGTGGACGCTCACGACCACGGATTACGCCCGCACCCCGACGTCGCTCGAGACTGTGCAGCGTGTGGCGACCATCAACGACAACATCGTTGCGATCGGTACCCGTTCCAACGGCGCCGGTCTGGCCACGCAGGCGACGTTGATCGGCGGTTCGGCGATCAACTTCAATAGCATCACCTTCACCAACCCGCCGGCCAACTTCCCGCAGCCGGGCGCTGCTGCCGCGAACATCACGGTAACGGGCGGTGCCTCTGGCTTCTCGGCGACAGTCGCCGGTCAGGGTGTGCTCGTAGTTGACGCGGCTGGTGGCTTCTACACGATCACGGCCAACAACGTGGTTGTGAACGGTGTCACGTACGTGCCGACGCCGGTCACGCAGGTGGTCAACGTGCCAGCTGGTACGCTGGTCAACCAGCCTGTGCCGATCGTCTACAACCCGGTGGTGCTGGGTATCCAGATCAACTCGAACGCCATCACGGCGGGCGGCACGATCGTCGTGAACGTCAGCAGCGTGACGCCAGCGATCAGCATCACGCAGAGTGTCTCCACGGCACTCGGCACAGTCATCGCGGTACCGGCAGCGGCCAGCTACACGGTCACGACCTCTACCTCGACGCTGAACGTCGCCAGTCAGACCTACAACACGCCAGTTGTCACCGGTTCGCCGGCCAACGTGACGGGTGTAGGCGCGGCTCCGATCGTGACGATCACCTACAGCACGCCTTCGTTCACGACCAGCTTCTTGGTCACGACGCCGGCGGCGTTCCAGGCCAACGCGACGGGCTTCACGAGCGGCGCATCGCTCGCGTCGAACGCAACGAACGGCCCGACCGCAGTAACCGCTGCCCAGATCTATGCGGCTGGCGGCACCACGATTGCTGGTCTCAGTGGTAACCAGCAGTTCGGTGCGTTGACCTTCAATGCCACGCAACCGACGATCCAGATGTCTTTGGTCGCCGGCGCCGGGGCGGGCCAGCAGCCAACCGTACCAGCCAGCCAGAGCCCGCAGCTCACCACGTTCGGCGCTGTGCTGATTCCTGGTTCTACGTTCGGCGGCACGACTGCCGGAGTTGTCTCCTACCAGCCGGCTCAGTTGGCCTTCACGGTCACTGGTCAGGCGTCGCCGTCTAACGGCACGAACCCGCTCAACTGGCAGATTGCATCTTCCGGTGTGACGGGCCCGCTCGGCTACGGAAACGGTGCCTCGGTCACTTACTCGGTGGTCGGTGCCAATCCGCTGGTCGTCCAGGGTGCTACACAAACGCTGACGCTGCCGGTTGCGTCCCCGGGTGTGGGTTCGTACCAGCTGTCGATTCCGAACACGCTGAACATCGGTGGAACGATCTTCAGTGTGAGCAACTGTGCCGCGGGTGCCGCGACTGGCTCTCCGCTCGGTACGACCGGTGGTGCCGGTGCAAACGTCCAGTCGGCCACGTCGCCGGGTGTGGGCGTTGCCGGAAGCTGCGTGATCTCGATCAACGCGGTCTACGGCTTGACCGGAATCCTGATCAACTACACGGCGCCGTAAGGCTCCTGTAGGGAACAAACGCTGGTGATTGGTTTGTGAATGGGGGGGAGTCCTTCGGGACTCCCCCTCATTTGCATTTCACGCTCACGTTCCGTTGAAAGGGGTAACGCGGAGCAGCAACGCCGCTCACGCATCCGGTTCTGCTATCTTTCATGAAGCGCTGCTACGGCGCCATTCTCAACCAATCGCGGCCCGGCCGCTGATCACTTTTCTCTCAATCGCACACACTATGAGCACACGCATTGTCCGATCGTTACATGCTGCACTACCGATGGTCCTGCTCGTCGCAGCTGCATGTGGCCCATCCGATCTTGTCGGCAAGACGAAACTGAGCGCCGTCCACTCCGGCATGAAGCAAGCTGAGGTGGTTGCAATCATGGGCACCGGCCCACTCAAACCGCATCAGGTGGCTGATTCGCTCCGCGTAGTGAACGGCTTCCGCACACAGGCGTTTATCATCGCGGGCGAGACCTACCGCGTCCTCTGGTACCGCGAAGCGCCAGGCTCGCTCGAAGACCCCATTACGCGCGAGAAGGAAACCCCCATCCTGTTCCAGCGCGATACGGTCGTCAGCGTCGGGTGGGGCGACTTCGACGATGCGGCGGAACGGCTCAACATTCCCAACCCGTACCGTGCGTCGGCTCGCATGGACTCCATCTCGAAGTCGCAGAACGTCAAGCCGAAGTAAGCGCGAGGCCCCAAGCACATCAAAAAAAAGCGGAATCACGCGGAGGCGCGGAGGTCGCGGAGAACAACAAACTTTTTTTAGGTTCTCCGCGTTCTCCGCGCCTCCGCGTGATTCCGCTGTTTCGTTTGCGGAAGCGCCTATAGCAGGAGTTGGCGCACGGGGTCCGGTATCGGTACCGCCGCGAGCCCAAACGTCTCCGCGAATCCCCGCGTGACCGCGTCGCGGACCACCGCCATGTCCGGGACCTCCCGACCGTCCGCACGCAGCTCTCGCGCCACGGTGCTCACGACTACCTGATCGATGCCACACGGCACCACATGCGCGAAGGTTGCCAAGTCATTGTGCACATTGAGGGCGACGCCGTGCCACGTGACCCAATCGCGCGCATGCACGCCAATCGACGCCAACTTTCGCCCGTCGCGCCATACCCCAGTCAATCCAGGTGACCGATCACTGTGCAACCCGAGTAGTTCGAGCGCACGAATGATGGCGCCCTCGACCTGCCGCAAATACCAGTGCAGGTCTTTCGTGTGGCGCTTGAGGTCGATAATCGGATACGCGACCAACTGCCCCGGCTCGTGCACGGTGATGTCGCCACCACGCTCCACGTCCCGCAGTTGGACTCCGAGTGCCCGGAGATGCTCAGGGCTTGCTAACAGATTGCCGGCCTTCGTACTGCGCCCCAGCGTCACGACGGGCGGGTGCTCGCACAGCAGCAATACGTCTTGAGCCACCACGCCGGAAATGCGTGCGACGGCGGCACGCTTCTGCAGCGCCCACACCTCGTCGTAGTCAGCGAGACCGAGATCGAGCACCCACAGCTGATCCATCGCTATCGCTCGTTGACTCGCTATCGCCAACGGTGATCGCGATCGACGAGTGCATCACGCATGCAACATCTTGCCAAGCGAGTCGAGCACGGCTTCGCCAATCGCTTCGCTCAGCGTGGGGTGGGCGTGCACGGCGAGATCGATCTCCTCGACCGTAAACTCGTTCTCGCGGGCCACCACGAGTTCGTGGATCAATTCCGTCGCATGCGCACCGACGATGTGTGCGCCGAGAATCTCGCCGTACTTGGCATCGCGAATAATCTTGACGAAACCGTCAGTGTCACCTGATGTTCGCGCGCGACCGTTCGCGGAGAATGGGAACTTGCCGATCTTGTAGTCGAGCTTTTGATCCTTGCACTGCTGCTCGGTGAGCCCGATAGACGCGACTTCGGGATGACAGTAGGTGCAGCTCGGGATGTTGCCATAGTTGACGGGGTGCGTTTTCTGGCCGCCGAGCATGTCCGCCAGCACGTGACCCTCGCGCTGCCCCTTGTGCGCCAGCATCTGGTTGCCGGCCACATCGCCAATGGCGTAGTAACCCGCGACGTTCGTTTCAAACTTGTCGTTGATCTTCACGAACCCGCGATCGCTCTTCACAATCCCGACGGCTTCGAGACCAATTTTTTCCACGTTGGGTGCGCGACCGGCCGCTACCAACACCTTGTCCACCTCGAGCGTGTGGCTCTTGCCGCCGGCCTCCACCACCAACGTGGCGCCAGTCTTGGTCACCTTGGCGCTGGTGATCCGAGCACCGGTGAGCATCTCGATCTTTCGCTTCTTGAACGCCCTGGACAGTTCGGCAGAGCTATCAGCATCTTCGATGGGCAGGATCGTGGGTGCGACTTCCACCATCGTCACCTGCGTCCCAAACGCATTAAAGACGTCCGCGAACTCACATCCAACCGCACCAGCTCCCACGACCACCATCGACTTCGGTGCCTTCTCCAGCACCAGGACCTCGTCACTGGACAGCACGACCTGCTTGTCGATTTCGAGCCCCGCCTGCGGTAGCCCACGCACGCGCGAGCCCGTGGAGATAACGACCGCCTTCTTCGCGTCATGCGTTTCCTTTTTGCCGTCGGCGGACGTCACCGTCACTTTCTTGCCCTTCTCCAGCAGTCCCTCGCCACGAATCCAGGTGATCTTGTTCTTCTTGAACAGAAACTCGACGCCTTTGGAGTTTTGCGTGCTGATATTCCGCGAGCGCTTCATGGCCACGCCGAAATCGAGTGCGATACCGCTCAGCGTGATGCCGTGTTCTTTGGCATGTGCGAGGTGGTTGGCCAGGTTCGCGCTCTCGAGCAGCGATTTTGCTGGAATGCATCCCCACAGCACACACGTGCCGCCGAGCGCTTCTCGTTCAACCACGGCGACGGTGAGGCCGAGTTGGGCGCTGCGGAGCGCGCAGACGTACCCAGCGGGGCCGCCGCCGAGGATGATGACGTCGTAGGTTGCCATGACAGAGTCGGTATTGGGTGAGGAGGGGAAGGAGAGCACCTCGCATTCCCTGTTTCTCACTCAAAGTTACTCCCCGCACAGCAGCGGAGAAAGCAGCCTACTGTCGCCGTACCAGCGAGCGCACACCATCGGAGTACACCAGTTCGACGGCACGTCCGCGCGCCGAAAACGCGTCGCCCGAGGTGCGAAGGAAGCCGAGGATGTCGCCGGTGACCGCATCGCGGGCCATGACCATCGGATAGGCCTGCGCGTTCCAACGCAGGCGCGTCCTGCCGCGTGAATCGGCGCTGATGCTCGAGGCAGGATCGGCGTTCGTGCCAACCACTGCGGCGGCACTGACCGTGCGCGTCGCGGAGGCGAGTGGCGACCGGGCATCGCGCACCCGAACGCGCGCGAGCGACCGTTCCAGTGTCGCACTCCATGGCACCACAACCGCGAACTGCCGCTCATCGTGATCCACCACGTCAGGCACGCGTTCCGCAATCACCGGAATGTCGAGCAGCGACTGCCCTTCGCGATCGAGGAGTTCCACGCGATGCGAGGCGCTGACAGGCGTGGCGCTCGGACGCGCCGTGACACGAAAGGCCGGCTCGAGCAACACCGCTCCGTCAACGACGCGACCCCAGACCAGCAGCCCTTCAGCACGCACGTCCGCCTGTGCTACGGAACCCGACCCTTGGCGATACTGCAAGACTTGCGACCAGGTCCAGTCGCTGATCCACTGATTGTTGCAGTAGCTCATGATGTCCGTCGCATTCGGCGAGACCAGTGCATTGGTAGACGAGTTCCAACCCCAGACACCGATCACGCCTCCCGGGTACGGATACTGAGGATCACCGCTCACACCGCACGGGGAATGATCGCGCGCGAAGTTGTGTCCCCATTCATGCGCCGCGACACCATCACCACTCGGCATGTAATCCCAACCCATGGCCGCGCGCCCCGGTACGTACCCTAGGCCGGCGATGCCGCTCGTGTATGGCACTTTGACGACGCCGTAATAGTGCGTCGTGGCGGGAGCGCCATCTGCCGTACGCAACGCATTGAGTTCACTGAGCGTAGTCAGCCAGCCGGAATTACCGTCGTTCGATTGCAGCGCAGGTGCACTGGTGGTGAACGGCGCGCGTACATCGGCGACGACACTCTGCAGGGGATAGATGCGACGCGCGGTGGCAAGAAACGCCGCTTTGTTAGCTTCGGTCACATCGCCGGTGAGTCCGCCATTCACGACCGGCACGAAGCGCACCGTGAACGCGGGCACCGATGCAACAGCGATAGTTTGTGGCGTGCTGCCGCGCGGCCACACGTTGTCAGCACGATCCGCTTCGGTGATTGCCGATGTTGGGTCAACGTCCACGAGCACGCGCAGTGATGTGCGGACATTCGCCGCGGGAACGAGCGTGTTCCATGTGGACGCGAGCGTGCCTTCGGCGGTCGCGGTGCGCACGCTCGCTTCAGGTGCGGGGATGGTCACGGTCTGCAGGAGCGTGGTGCCGTCGTAGATGCGGACGCGTACATCCGGGCGCTGTGTGTTCGTTGCGCTTGCGGTGACAAAGACGCGCAACAATGCATCACGTCCGGCGACAAGAGAGACGGTACCGTCGTAGCGTTGTGTCGCCTGCGTGAGGTACACGTTGTCGACCGCGAGATTGAATCCACCACCACCGCCGCCGTCAGGCGCAGCGGTGTAGACGAACGTGGCGCCCGCGACGAGTGCCAGCGTGATGGTAATAGGGACGCTGGCCGGTGCGGCGACGTACGTGGTGTTGCCGAAGGAGACGTTGTTGGCGGTGAGCGTGTAGTTGCCCGGCGTTAAGCCCGTGACCGTCGTGGTGCCCGTGATCGTTTTCGGAGTGCCCACGCCAGATAGTGTGAACGTCGCGACCGCACCTGCGGGTAGACCGCCCGCGTGCAGCGACAGGCGCCCACCGGCCAACGCATAGGCCACCGTGACGGGAGACGCGACGAGCGATGCGGACACGGCGATCTGCTGCGAAGTGGTTGCTGGCACGTATGGCAGGCCCAACACTGTGACGTTGTTGCTGGTGACCGTGTATAGGCCTGGTAGCAATCCGGTGAGCGTACTCGTTGCGGTAACGGCTCGCGAGAAGAATCCGGGGCCGGTGACTTGCACCGCGCCGAGTGCACCGTCAGCGAGTCCAGTGACGGCGATCGCCATGGCCCCAGAGGTCAACGCATACTGCACCGACAACCGGGCCGAATCACCGGACACCAGCGTGGTATCGCGCGACGTTGGCGTTGGCGTGTAGATGAACCCTCCAACGGTGGCCGGCGCCGCAGCAAGATGCCAGCGACCAGCAGCGCCAGTGACGCGTGTCGAGACAGCGAGCGCGGTATCAACACCGGCGGGTGACGTGAGCGTGACTGCTGCGGCAGAGCCGGACGGCACGCCGGCAATCGCGACATCAACCACCACGGGCACGGGTGCGAACACAAACGATGCCGCAACGGGTGTGCCTGCAGGGTTAACATCGATGTCACGGCGCGCTGGAGTCGCGGCGTATGTCGTGCCACTGGCCGATACGGGTGACGGCGTGACTGCGTATCGGCCGACTGGGAT
>JANMKU010000533.1:0-18004 GCA_031372205.1 Gemmatimonadaceae bacterium
ATCCCGGTCCCGATGCCGGCGCACCGGGACCCTGACTACCGCTGATCCCAATTGTTGAAACTGCTCTCCCTCCCGAGACCTTGTCGAGATCGCCATCCGTAGGCGACAGAGTTTAGAGAAAAACCGCGTCAGAATTTAGAGGACGCACACGTGCTCCTACATCAGAGGCTCCGGATGAACGGTGGAAGTCGAATCACGCCGGTTTCCCAATGCTACGGTTCTGGCCCACCTCCGCAAGGAGTCGCTGGCTCTGCAGGTGCGGCACCGGGCGCGAGGAGCGTCGTCTCCAGCCGCTGCGTCCAGATCGCAAGCCGCTTGGCGTGACAACTGGGGCAGAAGTACCGGCAAACTTGCACGAGAACGCCAGCAGGTTTTCGTGCGCACAGGCGTCACAGCGGATGCGCGCGAAGCCGTGCTCACCCCGCGCGCCTGGAACTTATCCGCCACCTGCCCGACGACCGGACGCCACGGGCCGTACGCGCGCGTAAAGCGCTCGTCGTAGAACGTCTGCAGCCGATGCAGATGATCCGACACTAACCGAAACAGCGGTGAGGCCTGCGGACACCGGGGTGTGTAGACGCGTGCAAAGCCAGCATCGCGTCTGCCATCCGCGCTCTGAGGCCGTGGAGCGCCGAGCGTACGCGAGACCCGTGCAGCGACTGTCACCACTGCGTTGCCCGACGGGCCATGCCGACGCATCGGCGCGGCGTCCGGGTGCCACGGGCCACACGATGCCTGCGGCTTATGAATCGCGAAGAGCGGCCACGAGTGCCGGTGCAACAGTGTGGTTAGTTTAGATTAATTGCTCAAGCTAAACTATCGATCACGCTATCATAGTTGACTAAAATACCGCGTGCAACTCGCTGATCTCTCTGCACTTAGCCCAGACCAGCTAGTCCCCACCGTTCACGGTGCGCTGGCCTTTCTGCCTGCGTCGGCACCGCGTACGCTAGCGCTCGACGCGGGCACCGTGCGTCTGTTGGCGCGTGCCGAGCACCGGCTCGGCATGCTCAGCGGTTCCGCCAGTCGACTGCTCAACCCGTACCTGGTTAGTGCACAAATGCTGCGCCGCGAAGCGATTCTGTCCAGTCGCATCGAAGAAACCATCGCCTCACCGGAACAGATCGCCTTGGTCGAGCTTGGCGTCCAGCCACGCACCGACGACGCGCGCGAGGTTGGCAACTTTGTGCGGGCGATGGAATTTGCGCTGAGTGCCGTGCAGGCGGGTGACCCCATTACCGCCCGATTGATGTTAAGCACACATCGCGTGCTCATGACGGGTGTACGTGGCGAACGCGACCGTCCCGGTGAATTCCGGACCGTACAAAGTCACATTGGACGTTCAATGGATATTCAGGCGGCGCGTTTTGGTCCGCCACCTCCACTCGCACTCCCTGCCCTGCTGAGCGATCTCGAACATTTGATGAACGAGGACGCGCACGAACTGCCAACACTCGTGCGCATTGCCATCGCGCACTACCAGTTTGAGACCATCCATCCGTTTCGTGATGGCAACGGTCGCATCGGCCGCCTGCTGGTCATGCTCATGATGGTTCGCGAACAGCTGCTCCCGGGACCGCTGCTCCCACTTAGTTCGGCGTTTGAACAACATCGCGATGCCTACGTCGACCACTTGTTGCAAGTGCGTCGAACGGGCGACTGGGCAGCATGGCTGCGTTTCTTCTTGCAGGGCGTGATTGACAGTGCCGATGAAGCGATTGAACTCGTGACGGCGCTCGATGATCTGCGACAGAAGATGCATCTGCAATTGCAGGCGACCCGATCGTCGATCCGGCTGCTCAAGTTGGTCGACTCGTTGTTTGAGCGCCCAGCCATCTCCATAGGCGCGGCGACAGCACTTCTCGGCGTGACCAGCGCGTCCGCGTCCGCAAACATTTCCAAACTGGTAGCGGCAAACATTTTGACAGAAATCACCGGCCGCACGCGTGACCGCGTGTATGTGGCGCGTCGCATTCTCGATTTGATGGGTGATCGAACGGTGCGTCCGGCGCGAACCGAGACAAGCAAGTAGCATGCAGTGGCGCGGCGACGTGCGGGAGTTGGTGCAGTGACAGGGAGCACCACTCTCCGACTTGCGACATCGGGCGACATCCCCGCCCTGCGCGCCCTCATCCGCGCGTCGGCCCACGCGCTGAGCGCTGGCTTCTACTCGCCCGCCGAGCGCGATGCCGCCATCGAATACGTCTTTGGCGTTGACACCACGCTCATCGCCGACGGCACGTACTTCGTCGCCGAATCGGTCGCCACGTCCGGCGCAAACGATACCGACGAGCCCATCACCGAACTCTGCGGCTGTGGCGGGTGGAGCAAGCGCCGTACACTCTTCGGCGGCGACCAGCACAAGGCGGCCAGCGACCCCCTGCTCGACCCACGCACCGATGCCGCGCGCATTCGCGCCTTTTTCGTCGCCCCCACGTTCGCGCGACAAGGCATCGGTGGTCGTCTCATGCAAGCCTGCGCACACGCCGCGTTCACCGCCGGATTCCGTCAACTCGAACTGATGGCCACGCTCCCCGGCGTGCCGCTCTACACCGCGTACGGATTCACAGCGCAGGAACACATCATGGAGTGCGCGCCGAACGGCGTAGACATTCCGTTCGTGCGCATGCACCGCGCGCTCACGTCACCAACCCTCAGTCAATCCCTTCGCCGGTAATCAGCTCCAGCAGCGTCCCAAAGTCTGCGTTCCGCATGATCCGGTCAAACGTCGCTTCATCCATGTCGAAGTACACGTTCACACCCACCGGCAACGCCGCAAACTGTTCCTCGCCGAGTATGCTGCGGACGCGCGGGCCAGCCACCACGTACCGTCGCGCAATGCCGACAAACGCATCGTGCCAGCGCTGCTTCACCTCGCGCGTGCGGTAGTTGCCGTTGACCGAGACGAGGTACTTGGCCAAGGACGCATACACCGAATCGCGATACGTGTCCTGCCCCTTCGCCATCGCCGTGATCGCACTCTCCTGCACCGGCGTGAGCTTAAGCACCTTCTTTCGCTGCACAATCTCACCGAAATTGTTCTGCTCGTCCTTCGTGAGCCGCTCCATGATCTGATCGTAGTTGAGCACCTTGGTCGCATCGGCCGCACGCGGCTTGAGGAAGCCACGAATCTGTTGCGCGTCGCGATCTGGACCCAAGCGCAGTCGCACATCCACGGACACTACAAACGGCACACGACCACTGCTGCGCGCCGCGACGGTGCTGCCAAACAATGGATTCACGTCGTATCGGAACGCCCTGGTATTCGGGTCAAAGCCGCGCACGTTGAGCAGCGTCGCATCGGGCGCAGCGTTTGTTCCCCAGTAATGCAATTTATTGGCGCCGTGCAACAACTGATCCGCCGCCGCCAGTGCGTTGCTCACCACCAAGGAGACCGACCCGCGGTCGCCCAGTCCCATGCGATGCGGATCGATGCTCATGGAGAGATTGAGCGATTGTGTCCACGGACTCCGACAACTGTTGCGCGACGACACTTGGCCCAGTTGCGACGTGAGGCAGTCGCGCGCCGCTGCTGGTGTAGCCGCCAACAGCTTCTGCATGCCGGACGCAAGCGACGCGTCACTACTCTTCGCCGCGTCGAAGACAAATGCACGATCATTGGAGAATCCGTCGCCGTTGATATCCCCACTCACCTGCGGCGTGTATCGGCGACCCGACGACAACCGCCCAAACGCGTTGACACTGAACCATCCAGGAATGTTCACAGTGCCGAGCAGCTGCACAGCGTGCGTTGGCAAACCGGTTGTACCCCACTCAATCACCGCAGGATCGGCGCCGGTCGTTCCGCCGCCAAATCCGCGCGACTGATCCCGGCCCGCCGTAAACGTGTAGTACGCGCGCACCGTCTTGCTCACGCGCAGATCGCGTGGGCGATCGGTGGGCGCCGACGCGAGTCCAAACACCAACTGCTGCACGTTGCTGCGCAGATCCGAACGCAACTCACTCACTTGCGAGAACTGCGTCGAGCGCCGTGAGTCGGTGGTCACCAGTGCGCCGCTGGTCGCGGCGATGCTCGTTGGCAGCACATACACCGGACGTCCACCCTCTGACGCGAGTACGAAACGCGATACACCGCTGAAGTTGAGATCCGTCGCACTCGACCGCTGCGTATTGAACGATGTGTTCGATGTCACTGAACCGATCCACTGGCTGCCCAACCTGCCGCTCCAACCCAGCGCCCCACCCCAGCGACGCGACGGCGCATATCCCGACGCAAAGAGCGATACCTGCGGCGAGGTCTGCGAGAACACACCACTGCCGTCCGTGCACTGCCCAGGAATTGCGCTCGCGTTGCCATAGCTGCTCCACGCCGGGATTGGCACGGCAGATCCAACGCACGACAGTTGCTGCACCGCATCGGGAAGCCCCGTGAGCCGCTGCACGTTCTCAACGGTCTGCGACGAAAGCCCACCCACGTACTCGCGCACGCCACCAGTGAAGCTACCGCCCCCGTGGCGATTGTATGTGCGGGTGAAGCCAATCATTGGTGCGATCGTCACTGTTCGTGGCGTCTGACCGGTTGTCCGCCCGAAGAGGGTCGTAATCAACGGATTTTCCTGCGTCGACACACCAAACGCATTCCCCTCAAGCCGCAGGCCATACTGCACGCGCAGCGTCGGACGAGGACGGAACACGTCGCCAATACCGATCGCGCCGAGATACTGCCGTCCGCTGGTTTCCCGATCCGCCAGCGTGCGCGAGAACGACGCCGGACGAGACGCGGCGAAGTCGGCCAGCGAGTTGTAGCTGAACGTGCCGAGTCGGTTGGTGCCCTGCGTGTTGGTGTTGCTGTTGACCTGCGCATCGACGGTGACTTTGAACTGGTGCTTGCCACTCATCGTGAACCATGACGTTTCGTTGCGCAGCTGGGCACTATTGGTGCGGGCTTTGCTGTCGGCGTTGGCGTTGCCACCGACGCGCGCTGTCGCCGACCCGCTCGTTCCGTCAGTAAACGAGGAGTTGATCAGAATGCGACCGTCGGGCAACAGTAAATACGGTGACGTATGATTGTCCGTCGTGACCAGCGAGACGCTTCCCTCGTTCAAAATGGTCTTGATGAAACGCGAGGAATTGAGCTGTAGTTGTCCGCCGAAACTCTTGGCTTGCGCCGCGTGGCCAGCAAACGCCGTCGGACCGCTGCGCGTGCCGCCATTGTCGGCGTAGTTCCCACTGGCCAGCAGATACAGGACTTGTCCGGCGCGCGATGTAGTGCGCGGTGACCAATCGAAGCGTGAGAAGAGCGACGCGTTTGTCGTCACCCGATCGGACGGTACCGAGGACGTCGTGAGGGGAATGCCGAGCGACTGCGCGAGTGTGGTCAGCCGTGCGATGGAGTCGGCACTGAAGCCGAGTGACTGCAACGACGGCCCATTCGACGAAGTGAGCGTCGCCAGATCACTGCTGCGTCGACTCACCTGAAATGCGGTGCTGTAGTAGGCCTTGTCCTCGGCGATCGGCCCCGACCAGGCGCCACTCAGAATACCGCGCGTGTACTGATTGCCGAACTGCGCGCTGAGCGGCGTGGGGCCCTGCAGCGCGCGACTCTCGAGCGTGACGTGCAACGTCTGATTGATGAAGTTGCCTCCTGACGGCAGGCGCAGACTCGTCTGCACCCCACTGAAGCCGCCCCGCCCCGGGTCGTATGTGGATGATGCCACCCGCATGACAAGACCGTCACGTGGCACGCCCCCGGCCCCGAAGTTCATGCCATTGAGCGTGAGACTGTTCTGATCGCCACTCAGGCCAAACGCCGAGATCGTCGGCAAGCCACCGTTCGGATCGGGCGTGATCAGCAAACCGGGTACGGTGCCCATCACCGAGGTGAGATCGCCGGTGACATCACCGCCCAACGCGCCAGAAATGTTGTCGCGGCCGGGTTCGCCCACACCAGTGCGATCAGCATCTGAGCGTTGCACGCGGGTCCGCACCGCCCGCACCGCCACCGTGGCCAGTTGTCGAGCCTGCGGCGTTAGTTGAAAATCAACGTCCGGCCGCGCGACGCCGGGCGCCGGCTCAACGATGGCGCGTGATTGTGAGGCGAATCCGAGCGCCGTGACGCCGACTGTGTACGGTCCGGCGCCCGCCGCAAACGTGATCGCGAAGGCGCCAAGGCTGTCGGTTTGGGCGCTCTTGACGCTGCGGTCTCGTCCGCTCGCGCGCACGGTCCCGTCACGAACAGGTGCACCAGTGACGGATCGTACATGCCCGCGGACGACGTCGACAGACTGCGCCGTCCCTCGGCTCGCCACGATGCTCGCCAGCGCGAGCAGTGACACCACACAGCGACGATGTGTTGGACGTAACGGCATAATGCACTCGTTGGAAAGTTCGACGACGAACTGCAGAACGCGAGGAGTATTGCACCAGTTCGTGTCAGGAGGGTGACATCATAGGGGTGCATAGCGCCCAATCAGCCGCGCACGGATATTTCCGGACGTACAATGCGCACTCTCCCACCGCCCCTCCGAGTCCTATTATGAACCAGCAAGACGTCGACGCGATCGTCTCCATCGCCGCCATGGCCGCGATGGCTGACGGCTACCAGGACGAACACGAACTCGCCCAGATCGTCAACGCCGCGCAACGACTTGGATTGGCGCAGGCCGCCGCGTCGATTGAAGCCTCAACCGCCGGTCACACGTCGTTGCCGCAACTCGCCGATCGTTTGTCGAGCGCAGAAGCCAAGCAGGCCGCCTACGACGTCGCCATCGCCGTTTGCAACGCTGGCGGTCCGGCAAATCCGCAGGAAACCACATTTCTTCATGCCCTCGCATCGGCGCTCGGCATCGACACCGCGGCCACGGATACTGCGGTCGAGACGGCGCTTGCGAGTCCAGCGATGAACTGGGCTCCACCCGCCGTCACCTCGCAACCACTTCCTGGCACCAACGTTGTCGCACCACCCGCCGCCGCGCCGTCGTCAACGGCATCACCGTCATCATCGGATGCCCTGGACACCCACATTCTCGATCAGGCGATGCTCACCGCGGCGCTTGAACTGCTACCCGACCGGCTCGCCAACATCGCCATCCTGCCGCTGCAACTGCGTCTCGTTCGGCACATCGGCATGCAGTCCGGACAACAGACCGATGCCAACCAGATCAAGGACCTAGCTGCAGTGTTTGGACTCGGCGCTGCCGCTCAGGTGATGGAGAGTGTCATCCGCAAAGCGTTCGGTGGCATTGCCGGCAGTCTCCTCGGCGGGATGTTTGGCGGGTCCGCAGGCGTTGCCGCCGGTGGCGCGGTGACGTTTGCGTCCACGTACGCGCTGGGGCACGCCGCCCAGCAGTACTACGCGCAGGGACGTTCGTTATCGACGTCCGATCTGAAGGCATTGTTCGCGCGTTTTCAAACCGATGCGACGACGATGTATCCGAAGGTGCAGGGCCGCATTGCGACGCTCGCGCACGGCACCAACCTCGCTTCCATCATGAAGTCGGTCACTGGATGAACATTCGCGCTGCGGCATCGCTGCGATGCGTCGCCAGCGTCGCGCTGACGATCGCGTGGTCGCTACTCGGCCCAGCGACCGCCGGCGCACAGCGCGCGCAGTTTGTGCTCACGCCAGCGCCCGCAACCGCGAGTTGGTACAAGGGCAACACGCACACGCATACGCTCAACAGCGACGGTGACACGTCGCCCGAGGAAGTCGCCCGCTGGTACAAGTCGCATGGGTACACGTTCCTCGTGCTCTCCGACCACAACGTCTTCACTGATCCGAAAACGCTGGCGTCACTGACCGATGCGACGTTCCTGCTTATGCCCGGGGAAGAGGTCACAACCGCCTTCCAGAAGGCCGCGGTGCACGTCAACGCGTTAGCGGTCACCCGCGTCATCGCCGCACCGAAAGACTCCACGCTGCTCGGCACCGTGCAGAAGACCGTGGATGCGATCCGTGCGGAGAATGCGGTGCCCCATATCAACCATCCGAATTTTCTCTGGAGCGTGGACTCGGCCACACTCTTTCGCGTGCGGAATGACAAACTGTTCGAGATTTTCAATGGACATCCCCTCACCAACAACATTGGTGGAGGGGACTGGCCGGGCATGGAAGAAGTGTGGGACGGCCTGTTGACGGGTGGCAAACGCATGTACGGAATCGCCGTTGATGACGCGCACCACTTTCAGGGCGAGTTTGCGCCAGACAAGGCCAATCCGGGCCGCGGTTGGCTTGTCGTGCGCTCGCCGGCGCTCGAGACACGCGCACTGGTCACGGCGATCGAGGCTGGACAGTTCTACGCGTCCAGTGGCGTGATGCTCGACGACATCGTCGCCACCGCCACGTCGTTGCAATTGCGCATTGCGCAAAAGGGCAGCTTCAAGTACACGACGCAGTTTATTGGGGCCAACGGCCGAGTTCTCGCCGTCGATAAGTCGCTCACGCCACGCTACACGCTGCGCGGGCGCGAGACCTACGTGCGCGCGAAAGTTATCGACTCCGGCGGAGCGTCCGCGTGGGTACAGCCGCTCTTCACGACACTCTACCGGGACCGTCAACCATAAGTCGGTCCGCACGTTCACACTCGACTCGGAGCCTCCATGCACCACCGCTTCCTGACGCTCACTCGCGCGCTCGCCGCGGCGTTGTGCGCGCACGCCACCACGATCGACGCACAGACCACCGCGCAACCGGACGAAGGTCGACCGATCAAAGCCAATTGGTCGCTCGCCAATCGGTTCAGTACGACGACGCTTCGGGCGATCACGTACACGCAAGCGCTCCAGCCACATTTTCTCGGCAAGACCGATTCGATGTGGTACAACTGGAAGGACCACGACGGTTCGCGCTTCTACTTGTTTGTGCCGTCTCCGACCGGCGGAACCAAGCGCCCATTGTTTGACGCGGCCAAGCTCGCCCAGCAGCTCACGGAACTGCGCAAGAAGCCCTTCGACGCGACGAATCTGCCGTTCCAGACAGTCACGTTCCTCCGAACGCATAAAGCATTTCGGTTCACGGTAGACTCGACGCGTTTCGAGTGGACGCTGGCCACGGAGACGCTCAAGGGGCTCGGCCGCGCCCCACGCACACCGCAGGACGACGAGGAACGCGAAGTGGGCGCCACCGGATTTCTCGGCGGACGCGGCGGGCGCGACCCGAATGCCTATCGCAACTATTCGCCGGACAGCACCGCCTTCGTGTTTGCCCGCGAACACAACCTCTATCTGGTGGAGATCGGCAAGCCGGACACGCTCAAGGTGACGTCGAGCGGCGCTGAGGATTATTCGTTTGGTGCGAAGGACACGACGGAAAATCGCCGACAGCTCGACGCGCTCGGCGGCGGCGGTGTCACTGACAGCACCGACCAAGGCGATGCAGCCACGCGCAACGAGATGCGCGTACGTCCAAATGCGGTCTGGTCGCCGGATTCGAAGTCGTTCGCTGTTACGCGACAAGATCAGCGCAAGGTGAAAGAACTGTTTCTCGTCAACGTGCTGGCGCAACCGCGGCCAGTGCTGCTGCACTACCGGTACGCAATGCCTGGGGAAGAGAATGTGGCGCAACAGGAATTGTGGACGTACCAACGTGGCGAACAAGCAGCGAAGCAACTGAGCGTGCCCAAGTTCAAGGACCAGCGCTTGATGGACATCCACTGGCCGGTGAGCGGCGAGAAGGTGCGTCTCGTGCGTCGCGACCGACCGCAGCGCAATCTGGATTTCATCGAGGTGGACGTAGCGACGGGTGCCATCAAGACACTGCTCACAGACGGCATTGAAGATGCCGCGCTCGAACCGCAACCAATCCGCTACCTCAAGAAGGGGGGCGATTTTCTGTGGTGGTCGCAGAAGACGGGCTGGGGCATGCTGTACGTGCACGATTTCAACGGTGGCCCGGCCAAGTATCCGCTGACCACTGGCACCTGGAACGTAGAAGGCGTCTCGAAAATCGACTCCACCACCGGCACGGTGTGGGTGTTTGGCGAAGGCCGGGAAGCGGGCGAACAGCTCTACCAGAAGCACACGTATCGTGTAAGCGGCACCGGGACAGGATTGACGCTGGTTGATGCGGGAGACGCATCGCACACGTCCACCGCCTCTCCCACCGGCAAGTATGTCTTCGATACGTACTCGCGTATGGACCTCCCGCCCAAGTCGGTGCTGCGTGACGGCGCGACCGGCAAGGTGCTCATGCCGCTCGAAGAGATGGACCTCAGCAAGTTGCGTGAACTCGGTTTCAAACTCGCCGAACCGTTCTCGGTGAAGGCGGCAGATGGTGTCACAGAGCTCTTCGGCAACATCTGGAAACCGTTCGACTTCGACTCCACCAAAAAGTATCCGCTCATCGCGTACGTCTATCCTGGTCCACAGGAAGAAGCAGTCACGACAGGATTCGCCGTGGGCGGCGGGCAGATGCAACTCGCGCAACTCGGGTTCATCGTGATTCAGATCGGCCATCGCGGCGGCACACCGCTTCGGTCACTGGCCTATCATCGTTTCGGCTACGGCAACATGCGCGACTATGCCCTCGCTGACAAGAAAGCGGGCATCGAACAACTCGGCGCGCGCCATAAGTGGATCGACATGGACAAGATCGGGATCTATGGCCACTCGGGTGGCGGGTTCCTCACCGCGGCGGCCATGTTGCTGCCACCGTACAACGACTTCTTCAAGGTGGGCTGGTCGGAATCAGGCAATCACGACAACAACATCTACAATCAGAACTGGAGCGAGTGGAACCACGGCGTGAAGGTCATTGCCAAGAGCGACACAGCGGCAGCGAATCGCGCGCGGGCAGCGACGGGCGTGCGCGGCAGTGGTCCGGCCGCTGGCCTCACCGGTAACGAAAACATTGTGGTGGAAGACTCCATCAATCAGGACAGTATTCGTTTCTCCATCCGCGTCCCGACCAACGACGAACTTGCCGCGAACCTCAAGGGCAATCTTGCGCTGACCACGGGCGACCTGGATAACAACGTGCATCCCGGCGGCACGATTCGTTTGGCCAATGCGCTCATCAAAGCCAACAAGCGCTTTGACTTTTTCATCTATCCTGGTCAACCGCATGGCTACCGGGACACGGGGCCGTACAATCAGCGCATGTTGATGGAATACTTCGCCGAACACTTGCTGGGCGACTACTATCGCGGTGGTGGTGAGATCAAATAGGCATCATTGAGCTACGGGCGCGCGGCACCAATGCCCGCCGCGCGCCCGGTGGCCCAGGCCCACAGAAAATTGTATCCGCCAATTGGCCCGAAGGCGTCGAGCACCTCACCGCAAATGAACAGTCCCTTGTGCCGACGGCTCTCCATCGTGCGCGGGTCGACTTCGCCGAGGGCAACGCCGCCGCCCATCACCTCGGCTTTTTTGTAGCCTTCGTCACCACTCCACGGCAGCTCACCGCGTACCAGCGTGTCGATGAGCCGAAGTCGTTCATCACGACGCAGCTCGCTCAGCGGCCGATGCGTTTCCACCTGCGCCAGTTCGAGCAACAGCGCGGCCAGGCGATCTGGCATCTCGTTGCGCAGCGCGCCGGTTACCGTACGTGCGCCGTGCGGTTTGAGCGCGGCCTCCCACTCCGCATCACCGAGCGATGTCCAGCGCGCAAACAGTCGCGCCGCAGACGTGTGTTCGCTGCGCGCCCGCGAGACAACATGCGACACGTTGAGCGCCGACGGCCCGCTATAGCCGTGGTGTGTGAACAAAAACCCGCCGGTATGCGTGGCACTTCGCTCGTCGGACTTCGCCGTGAGCGTCACGGTGAGCGAGACGCCAGACAAGGCGGAAAATGCGGATGACAACGCGGTGATCGGCGTGAGCGCCGCATACGTACGATTGACGGTATGCCCTAACGCCTGCAGGGCGCGCAATCCGAATCCGTCACTCCCCGTGAGCGGCACCGAGAGGCCACCTGTGGCAATGATGACGGCATCCCCGTCGAGCGGCGCCGCACCATCACGTTCGACGCGCCAACCGGTTGGCGTGGGTTGCACCCCAATCACGTGCGTGTTCATCCGCAGTTGCACGCCGAACGCCTTCGCGTGCGCCAGCAATCCGTCACGTACATCACGCGCCTTGTGCGACCCGGGAAACAGCTTCAGATCACCTGCCTCCTCGACCAGAGGAATCGCGAGGTCACCTTCAAAGAATGCCCGTTGCTGGGCCAGCGGCCATGAGCGCACGATTTTGCGCAACGTGTTCGGCGACGAGTCGGTGACAAACCGCGACTTATCCACCGACATGGGTAGCACATTGCAGCGCCCACCGCCGCTGATAAGAATCTTGCGGCCGCCATCGCGCGTGCGCTCAAGCAGGAACGTCTCGGCGCCCTCTCGTGCGGCAAAAATGGCCGCCATCGTGCCGGCAGCTCCTGCACCAATGACGATAACGCGCGGCATGAAGGGCCTGGGAGAAAGTACATGCGGCACGAGTCGCCGACGTGCTTGAACATAACACGGTTGATGATTTCGACTCGTTCGTCGGCGCTGACATCAGCGCACTCACTGAGAAGGTCGCGTAGATTTCCCGTTGGATCACCGCGCTGTAACGACGCATGGCAGCGCACCGGTGTTCGTGACGTTCACTCGTGAGGAACCGCAGATGCAAGTGGGGATGATTGGCCTGGGCCGGATGGGTGCAAACATGGTGCGTCGGTTCATGCGGGGTGGACACGAGTGCGTCGCACACGATGTAAACGCATCCGCGGTGCAGGCCCTGGCGACGGAAGGCGCAGTGCCAGCGCTCTCACTCGACGATCTGGTTACCGCACTGGCGCAGCCGCGCGTGATCTGGCTCATGGTTCCGGCCGCCGTCGTGGAATCCACGCTGTCCGCGCTGCTCCCGAAGTTGAGTGCAGGCGATGTGGTGGTCGATGGCGGCAATTCCTACTACCGCGACGACGTCGATCGCGCCAAACGCGCGGCGGCGCTTGGCCTGCACTACGTGGACTGCGGTACGAGTGGTGGTGTGTTTGGACTTGAACGTGGCTACTGTCTCATGATTGGCGGCGAACCTGCAGTGGTGCAGCGCCTTGATCCGCTGTTCGCAACGCTGGCCCCTGGAAGCGGCGATCTCCCGCGCACGCCAGGTCGCGAGCAACTCAGCGGCACAAGCGAGCGTGGCTACCTGCACTGTGGACCATCTGGCGCTGGGCACTTTGTGAAAATGGTGCACAACGGCATCGAGTACGGCATGATGGCCGCGTTCAGTGAGGGGCTCAACATCCTCAAGAACGCCGATATCGGCAAACGCGATCACACCGCGGACGCCGAAACCACTCCGCTCCGCAACCCTGAGTACTACCAGTACGACTTCAATCTTCCGGACATCACCGAACTGTGGCGTCGTGGCAGTGTCGTCACGTCGTGGCTTCTCGATCTCACCGCGGCCGCACTAGTGCGCGATCCGGCCTTGGCGCAATTCGCCGGTCGCGTATCCGATTCTGGCGAGGGGCGTTGGACGATCGAAGCCGCAATCGATGAAGCGGTCCCGGCACACGTGCTGACCGCCGCGCTGTTTGAACGCTTCAGTTCACGTGGCGAGGCTGATTTCCAGAACCGCGTGTTGTCCGCGATGCGCTTTGGCTTTGGCGGTCATCTCGAGAAGGGGCACAGCTGATGCCCGCGCGCTCCGACGCACTCGTCTTCTTTGGTGGCACCGGTGATCTCGCGCGAAAGAAGATCTATCCCGCGCTGCTCGCCATGTCACGCAAGGGCCAGCTTGATGTGCCCGTGATCGTCGTCGCCCGCTCCGACTGGTCCATTGAACTGCTTCGCACGCGCGTGCACGACGAACTCACGCAACGTGGACCTGTCGATACCGTCGCCCTCGACCACCTGCTGTCCAAGCTGGTCTATGTGAACGGTGACTACCGCGAGCCCGCGACCTTCGCCGCAATTCGGTTGGCCCTGGGCACGGCGCAACGTCCGCTGCACTACCTCGCGATTCCGCCCGAAATGTTCGATGACGTGGCGACGGGACTCGGACAGTCCGGTTGCGCAACGAATGCGCGAATCGTTGTCGAGAAACCGTTCGGTCGTGACCTCGCGTCAGCTCGCGCACTGAACGCCACGATTCACGTCGTCTTCGACGAGACGAACGTCTTTCGCATCGACCATTTCCTCGGCAAAGAAGCGGTGCAGAATCTGCTCGTGTTCCGTTTTGCGAACTCGTTTCTCGAGCCGATCTGGAATAGCGAGCATGTGGCCAGCGTGCAAATTACGATGGCAGAGAGTTTTGGCGTCGACGGTCGCGGCAGGTTTTACGAAGAAGCCGGAGCGATTCGCGACGTCATCCAGAATCATCTGCTCGAAGTGCTCGGCTTCCTGACCATGGAATCGCCAGTGAGCGCTGACGCCCAACACGTCAACGATGCCCAATGCGCCTTGTTCTCCGCGGTTCGTCCATTGTCTCCGGACGACGTCGTGCGGGGCCAATGCCGTCGCTACAAGGATGAGAAGGATGTCCCGGCGGAGTCCACGGTGGAAACGTTTGCGGCAGTCCGATTGCACATCGATTCACCTCGGTGGGCGGGTGTACCGTTTCTCATCCGGGCGGGCAAGTACTTGCCAGTGACGGCCACCGAAGTGCTCGTAACATTCAAACCGTCACCGTATCAATCGCCGGCGCCCGACGGCAACTATGTGCGCTTTCGGCTCGGTCCCGATGTCCGTATCACGATCGGTGCCCGTGTGAAGCGACCAGGTGAAACCATGGAGTCCGATCCCGCCGAGTTCACCGTCGTGCATCATCCCGATATGAATGAGATGGACGCGTATGAGCGACTGCTGGGCGACGCGATGGACGGCGATCCAATGCTCTTCGCACGTGAGGATTTCGTCGAGGCCGCATGGGCCATTGTTGGACCCGTGTTGGGCGATGCGACACCTGTGCACTCGTACGAGGCGGGTCAGTGGGGTCCGCGCGGCGCGGCGCAGCTCGCGGCTGACATTGGCGGCTGGCACGACCCGGCTCCAACGGCGTGATCGCATCCCGCGGTGACGAAACCGTGCAGCGCTTTCCATCACGAGATGCGTTACTCCACGCGGCGGCCGAGTGCATCGTGCAGGAGGCAGCGACTGCGATTGCTCATCGAGGTCGGTTCGTGATTGCGCTATCAGGTGGTGTGACACCGGTTGGCGTGTATGAATTGCTCGCCAGCCCGCTGTATGCCAGGCAAGTAAAGTGGGATGCCGTGCACGTGTGCTTCGGCGACGAACGGTGCGTGCCACCCGGTGATGGGCTGAGCAACTATCGCATGGCCAGCACCGCGCTCCTTGACCACGTGCCAATTCCCGCGACGCAGGTGCATCGCATGCGGGGCGAGGACCATCCTGCAACTGCGGCCGCGGCGTACGAGCATGAATTGCGGACGCTGTTCCACACGCCCGACGGCATACCTCGCATCAACGACGGTCAGCGATTCGATCTCGTGCTCCTCGGGCTCGGAGCGGACGGGCACACCGCGTCGCTCTTTCCCAATCAGTCGGCGGTGCGCGAGTCGACCCACTGGGTAGTAGCCGACACCAAGGGCAGTACCACCACGCGGCTCACCCTCACACCGCCACTTATCAACGCGGCGGCGCACGTGGTGTTCCTCGTCAGCGGTGCTGACAAGGCGGATGCCGTACAGCAGGTGCGCGAAGGGCCACGCGACATAGACCATCTGCCAGCCCAGAGCATCGCGCCAACGCACGGCGCGTTGCACTGGATGCTGGACCTTGCTGCGGCTGCGAAGCTGCGCACAGCGAGCGACCAAAGCGCACCGCGCGACGCGTTGCACTGAATCAGGCACGCCAAGAACAACGGGCCGTCCGCAATCTGCAGACGACCCGTTCATCGTGTTCACTATACCCGCTATCGATCCGTGAGAACGAACGCCCGCAATGGCGCACCACCGGTCGTGTTGTCCGCCGCGACAATCGTTCGACCCGTGCCACCGGTGAACGCTGTGCTGCCCAGGTTGATGGACACCGCAGCTGCCCGGCCAGCGGCCGCCGTTCCCGCTGGTACGGCGCGCACCTGGTACGTCCCAGCGTTTAGTGCGAGGTATGTTGAGGCGGACTGGTACGCAACATTCGCGAGCGTAGGCGTAGCCGTGGCGAGATCCGCGCCAACCGCCGTGACGAACACGTCAACCGCACCCGCGGTGGGACTGAGTTGCACAAACCGGACGCGTGTTTGCGTCGACGCGGCCACCGGGTTGTCGTCGGTGGTGAGAAACGACGACACGGCGCCGCCGGCCGTACCACCGATCGCGTACACCGTTCGGTCCTGGCCGTCCGTGATCGTAAAACTGATCGTCGCGACGGTCGTGTTCGTATCGACAGTGCGCTTGAGCACCAGCGTACGACTGCCGGCGAGAATCGCCGAGTAGTTCGCGGTCGCCGGCGTCGGGAGTATCGCCGGCGTGCTCTGTGCATACGTGAGGTTCACACCAAACGGCACGAGTTCGAGAATCGCGTTCACGCGTCCGCGTGTGGTGTCGGTGATGACGTTGACGAAACGCACACGACCAACAGCACCGGAGGGCTGCAGTGGATTCGCCGCGTCTTTGGTGCCGCACGCCGCCGCCACAACCAGCAGGCCACTGAGCACTACACGTTTTGCTCGGTCAGTCACGCGCACTCTCTGGCTGGTGGTCGAAAGCATGATCACGGAAGTGGGCCTCATGGTGCACCGCATCCGGCCGGAAATGTGGTGGGCTCAATGGGATCTGGGAGCGCGGCAAACGTCGCGTTGGAATTCGCATTCCGATCACCAAGCGCGTACGGCAACCAGCAACGCTGGCCACCGTTGGGCACGGCAGGCGCCGCCGTCGGACCGCGAATGGCACTGCGACGTCGCACGTCTTCCCAGCGGAGCCCAGTGCCGAACAATTCGTAGCGACGCTGCACATAGATCTCCGTCAGCAGATCGGCGGCGCTGAGTGCGTCCGTCAAGGCCGGGAGACACGCCTTCGGATCATCAAGCCCACGGCCACCGGTGCAGTCGGTGCGCACCGAGTCGAGCGCGGCCTGCGCTGCCGGCAACTGTCCCTGGCTTGCCAGCGCTTCCGCCTTGATGAGCAGCGCTTCGTCAGGGAAGTAGACCGGGAATGGTGCTTGCGGATTGGAATACCGGCCCCACGGATCCAACTGTGCGCCAACGCGACCGACTGCTGATGTTGACGGCACGACGAAGTAACTGAAGCGCTGATCGGCCTGCAGCATGGACAGCCGCCATTGCCGTCGTGGCGCGATGCCATTCGTACCGCCAGTGACGTTTGCATACGGATTGACGCCGGGTGCCGGATACGTGAACGCAGAGATCGCCGTCGCACCGGACCGCGCGACGATGTTCGCCGCCGCCAGCGCTGTCGCCTGATCACCCGCCATTCGAGCGTACCGCGCACGAAATATCTGGATCATGTTTGTCAGGTTGACGCCCGGCGTCAGGATGCTGGCGTTGAAGAACGGGCTGGTCGGCGTCGCAGCGATGGTGGCGGCCGCGGAATCGATCAGTGCGCGCACCAGCGGCAGTGCTTCGCTGCGCGGCACGTAGGTTGGCGCCGTCACGCCGAACGTATTCACGGGAATCCGTTGGTACGACTGCAGCGCTTCACCCAGCGCCTCCGCCTTGAGCGCATACGCCAACGCGCGCAACCCACTGCGCGTGCCAGGCTCAAGAGAGGATGCCAGTGCGTCGGAACCGGCAAGCAAATCGTCGGCCGTGCGCACCGTGCGATACACCGAATTGAACACCGCGTCGGCGATCCCGGTGCCCGATGGGACGGCGCCTTGCTCGGCATCGCTAATCGAGATCAACGCTGCGGTTGTTGACGCAAACTCGTCGGTCACCAGACCCGCCGTGTAGGCAAAACTGCCATACGATGCGGCAAAGCGCGCCTGCAGGCCGGTCGCCAACGCAATGATACCGTCGGCACTCGTGGTGACCTGCACCTCGGTTGGCGCGTTCGGGTTTTGCAAATCCAGCGTACACGCACTGAGTGACGCAGCGAGGCACGCCACCGCGCGCAGTTTGATCGTTCGCATAGGGGATGGTCTCC
>JANMKU010000410.1:0-8385 GCA_031372205.1 Gemmatimonadaceae bacterium
CGCCAGCGTGCGACCGTCCGGACTGATCGCCAACGTGCCAATTTCCAGACCCTGTGTTGGCAGCACACTCGAGCGCAGCCGAATGCCGTCGAACGTGATCGTGACGTTGGAGCGAGCGCCGCGCGCCGACGGTCGTGCTGAATCGGCGGGCGCATTGCGCACCGCGCTGTCACGCGGCACCGTGCGTGCGGTGTCCCGAGCGGGCACGGTCGTCGGCAGGGGAGCAAACAAATCGCGAAATTGATCCTCGCGAAAGCGTGGCGTTCGTGGCACAAGGTCCACGCGAATGATGCGCGGCACTTCCGTACGCTGCGACGAACGGTAGAGCAGGAACTTTCCATCGGGCGACCATTGCACGCTGCCAACGTTCGCATCGGCGCCAAACGTCACCTGATGCGCCGCGGTACCATCGAGACCGACGACCCACACATTGCCAAAGCCGCCAGCGCCGCGCGCATCATAGGCAAGCCAGCGTGAATCCGGAGACCACGTGACGGTTGATGCGCCACTGAACGGCGGTTCACCCACATCCGCTTGCGCCACACGGCGATCATCGGTGCCATCGACCGTCACGACCCGTACCTCGTGCCTATCACGCTGATACGCGATGTACTTACCATCAGGCGAGACGCGTGGTCCGTAGTTGCGCGCAACACCGGTCGTCAGTGGTCGCTCAGTGCGCGTAACCGCATCTTGCACATACAAATTCCACGCCGTGCCGCGCATCGACGCGTACACCACTCGGCGACTGTCCGGCAACCACTCAGGCTCGGCGTCCACATCGGGCGTGGCCGTGATGCGCGCCGCCTCGCCACCGTCACGCGTGCCCGCCACGTACAGGTCACCACGCGCGATGAACGCCGCCTTCTTTGCATCCGGTGCAACGGTGAGCGCCGTAAAGCCCTGCGTTGCCACCTGCCGTTCGGCCGGCACTTCCGCCGACACGCCACGCAAGGTGATCGACACTTCGCTCGCACTGTTGCGTGCCACGTCGTAACGCCAAATGCCGTAGTTTCGCTCGAAGACAATCGCACTGCCATCATACGCGATCTGCGGCCAGAGTACTCGGCCATTGGCAAAGCGCGTCAGCACTTTCGCTTCGCCTGCGCCCGGCGTGCGCACCCACAGGTTTTCTTCGCCACCGCGGTCACTCATGTAGTACAGCGACTTGCCGTCGGCCGACCACATCGGCCACGCCTCTTTGGCGCCACCTGCTGTACCCACCGCTTCATACGTTGGGCTGGCCGCATCAAGTCCCTTGACTAGCCAGATCTCGCTCTCGTCGAGATGCGAGTGCCCGTGTCGCCACCATTGCCCAACCACGTTCCCACGCGCCGTGATGGCGAGTGTCTTGCCATCCGGAGACGGCGCGGCCCAGTACTCGGATGCATATCGATCGGCCGCCACCTGCGCGGGTTGTCCGCCGTTGGCCGCAACACGCCACACATCATTCATGCCTGAGATGTCGCCACCGCTTGACGAGTAGTACAACCACGCCCCGTCGCGCGACCAACTGTCGAGTTGCTCCCGTCCATCGTCAAACGTGCGGCGCGACAACCGTCCACTGGCCAGATCGAGCACGTAGATGTCGCCACCATTCGTGCGCGTTGATACAAATGCCACGCGCGTGCCGTCAGGTGACCAAAGTGGACGCGACTCGGTGGCAGGATGCGCAACCAGCAATCGGGCCACACCACCGGCGGACGGCGCGGTCCACAGATCACCACCGGCAACGAACACCAGCTCCTTGCCATCTGGTGAGAGTGCCGGCTCGGACAGCGCCACGCGCGGGACGATTGGCTGGCGAGCAAACGTTGACGGCATCGCCAGCAGCAGTGGCGCGGTCCATGACAAGAATGAGTACGCGGGTCGCATACAGCTCACGCTTGCTTCACCTCGGTCAGCAACTTCGCCAATGTTCCCTTCGCATCACCAAACAACATCTGCGTTTTCGCGTTGTAGAACAGCTCGTTCTCAATGCCCGCGAAACCCGCACTCATGCCGCGCTTGAGCACGATGATCCGCCGCGCCTGATCGGCGTTGAGAATCGGCATGCCGAAAATGGGACTACCCGGGTCAGTTCTCGCCGCGGGGTTCACCACGTCGTTCGCACCAATCACCAGCACGACGTCCGTCCGCTCGAACTCCGGATTGATGTCGTCCATGTCCACGAGCTTGTCGTACGGCACGTTCGCTTCGGCCAGCAACACGTTCATGTGCCCCGGCATACGGCCAGCCACCGGGTGAATGGCAAACTTCACCGTGGCGCCGCGCTTCTCGAGCATGTCCATCAGCTCGCGCACCTGATGTTGGGCTTGTGCCACTGCGAGCCCGTAGCCCGGCACGATGAGCACGTGCTGTGCATACGCGAGCTGCAGCGCCGCTTCCTCAATGTTCGTGGTCTGGACGGTGAGTCCTTCGGCCAGTTTGCCGCTCGAACTCGACGTTGCACCAAACGCGCCAAAAATTACGTTGGCGAGCGATCGGTTCATCGCCTTGCACATCACCTGGCTCAAGATGATGCCCGAGGAACCAACCAATGCACCGGAAATGATCAACACTTCGTTCTGAATAATGAACCCCGTCATCGCACCAGCGAGACCGGAGTACGAATTCAGCAGCGAGATCACCACCGGCATGTCGGCGCCGCCAATGGGAATCACCAACATCACGCCCAGCAGCAACGACAGCGCGACGAGGGCATAGAACGCCGCGTGCGGTGCTTGCGAATCCATCACCAGCCAGACCGTCAAGCCAAGGATGACGGCGAACAACACACCGTTCAATAACTTTTGCGCAGGAAACGTGATCGGTTTGCCCGTCATCACTTCCTGCAACTTGGCCCAGGCAATCAACGAGCCGGTGAGGGTAACGGCACCAATCAGGACGCCAAGATGCGTTGAAGCGGCGACATCGGCCGAGGCAGCGACACCCCGATTGCTGGTGTTCAGGTACTCGGCGATTGCCACAAGCAACGACGCGCCACCGCCAAACCCGTTGAGCAGCGCCACCATTTGCGGCATCGACGTCATTTTCACCTTGTACGCGAGCAGCAGTCCCAACGCGCTGCCAACGACAATACCCGCGATGATGGCGCCATACGACACGATCCCGGTGTCGACAAGCGTCACCAGAATCGCGATGAGCATACCAATGGCCGAGATCCGGTTGCCCTGACGTGCCGTCTCGGGACTCTGCAGCCGCTTGAGTCCCGTAATGAAGAGGACGGCAGCAACCAGATAGAGCAAACGCTCCCACGTCCCGCCGCTCACTTGGCGCCGTCCGTCGGACTCTTGCGAAACATCTGCAGCATGCGGTCGGTCACCGCGTACCCACCAACCACGTTCATCATCGCGAACACAATCGCCAAGAAGCCCAACACCGATGACAGCCAACCGAAATCGGCGCCGGCCACCAGCAGTGCGCCAACGATCGTAATTCCGGAAACGGCATTCGCGCCCGACATGAGCGGCGTATGCAAGGTGGACGGCACGCGACCGATCAGCGCTGCGCCGAGGTACGTGGCGAGGACAAACGCCACGATCCCACTAATCAGTGATGCATTCACGAGTTCGTCCTCCCGGTAACGATCATGGCGCCAGTGATTTCGTCAGTGCGATCGACATGCAACGCACCCTCTTTGGTGAGGAGATGCTGAATAAACGTGAGCACATTGCGGCCGAGCATTTGCGATGCGTGATACGGCATCGTGGCCGGCAGGTTCACTGGCCCGATAATGCGAACACCGTGCAACTCCACCGTCTCTCCCGCCCTCGTGCCCTCGCAATTGCCCCCAGACTCGGCAGCGAGATCGACGATCACGGAACCGGGCGCCATGGTGGCAATCGTGTCGGCAGCGATGAGTCGCGGTGCAGCCCGTCCGGGCACTTGGGCCGTGGTGATGACGAGATCCATGCCGGCCAAGTGCTCACGAAGCGCGGCTTGAATCGCAGCTTGCTGCTCGGCGCTCTGTTCCTTCGCGTATCCACCCGACGTTTCTGAATCCGCGGCGATCAAATTTTGCGCCACGACGGTAGCTCCCAGCGACCGAATCTGTTCGGCCGCAGCGGCGCGAATGTCAAACGCGGACACGACAGCGCCGAGTCGTCGTGCCGTGGCGATTGCTTGGAGCCCCGCGACACCAGCACCGAGCACGCACACCTTGGAGGGCACGATCGTGCCAGCGGCGGTGGTCAGCATGGGCAGGAACTTCATCATCGCCAATGCGCCGACCAACACGGCCTTGTACCCCGCGACCGTGGCCTGCGACGAAAGCACGTCCATGGATTGCGCACGAGTAATGCGCGGTACGAGTTCAAGTGCGAAGGCGGTGACACCATGCTCGTCGAGCGCGGCAATTGCGTCCGCGCTGGTGGACGGCTGCAGCAACGAGACCAGATGGCTCCCGCGCTTCATGCACGCCACTTCGTCGCGCGTGGGCTTTTGCACTTTGCACAGCAGGTTGGCCTCGCCGAACACGTGCGTCGCATCAGCCAGCACGGCACCTGCTTTTTCATACGCCGCATCCGTGAACCCCGCGCGGAGACCGGCGCCGTGTTCCACCATCACCGTCACACCAACTTTCGTCAGTCGACTGACACTGTCCGGGACTAGCGCGACGCGCAGTTCGCCAGGCGAATGCTCGAGAGGGACGCCAACGTTCATACGGAGAGAATCCGGAGTGGGGAGACGGTGGCGCGGGCATCACCGTGCGTGGGCGGACGCTACCAAACGTGCAGTCCGGTACAAGGAATAACGAGGACCCAGTGATCCGACCGGTGAGATTTAAGTGCTCGGCGGTTCGACGATCTTGCCCATGAACAGAATGGTTCCAGTGAGTCGCTCACGAATTGCAAACACGAACGGACGATCGACTCGCACGATGGTACGTTGCGGCAGCGACGTGACGCTCACGCCAACCCCCGTGACGGCCGCCGCCTCGGTGCCCACCTCGTTGACGTCGACAAACGTCTTCTGCTTCACAAAGCTGATGAAAAGTTCGCGACCGCGCGTAGGAGACAATCGCGTAAAATCGGCGCCGCCGTCCACGAATGCGCTGTGCATGCCGAGCGCTTTGAGCGGTTCGTTGAGCGTCGCCTCCCACGACAGTGAGAAGCGCGGCATCGACAAATCCACCTCGACGCTGGCGAGCGTCGCCATCGCCGCGGCCCACGACACATCGGTGAGCCCGGCCACCATGGCGTTCACCGATTCCCCGGTGCGCGGCAACAGAATGGACATCGAGAATGCGTCGCCGCCGTAGCCGAGATCGACGACCGTTCGGCCCTCCGCTATGCCTGCGCGAGCCTTCGCCACGCGTTGCATCATCGGTACGTTCACGCGACGGCCCGCGTCGGTCGTAAAGGGCGCCGTCACCGTCTTCGACTTGTCGAACGCCTCCCGCCAGTCGCCCTTGAAGTAGATCGCATTGGCGAGGAGCATGACCAGTTCAGGCGGCAGGTTGTCGACGATGGAGGTGATCTTGCCGCCGGTGTTCGCCTTTACCCATTCGTTGACGGTTGTCACGGACGACGGGTTGGCGAAATCGAGCGCGGTGGTATTGGCATCGAAGAACTGCGTGGCCTCACTCAGGAACACTGGCGCGACCGACGGCGCGAATCGTTGTTGATACCAGATCGCATTCACGATGCGAAAATCGACCTTCGGATCGAGGCCGCGCAGCAACGCGATCAGGTCACGATAGGCGGCAATGATGGACTCGCGCGGCATGCTACCGAAACCCAGCGCAGCGCGCATTTCGTCGAACGTCGACCCAGCAGCGCCATTGAGCGTCATGCCAAGCGCCATCGATGCGGAGAGCGGGGAGATGAACACGTTCTCCTGGCCGCGCGTAGCATTCACCTGGGTCAGCAAGACGGGTGCAAACCGGTTGGCAGCGGCAATGATTCCCTGCTCGCCCGTCGAGAGCGCTCGCGGCAGGACCGTGATCTCGCTCGGCACACGGTCGCCCGGGGACGTCGACGATTGACAGGCGGCAACGCCCATGAGCATTGCGCTCAACACCACGCGTTTCATTGGCACGAGAACACCTGGCAGAAGATCGCACAACGGTGGATACGTTCAACAACGCGAAACCCGCGCGTCGTCACGAACCGCCGGAACGCAAGAGCGTGAGGAGACGCTGACCAGGTCGGCCGGACACATCAACACCAAGGCGTTGTTGTTCCGCTTTCACCGCGGCACGAGTCTCTGTGGTGAGCATCCCGTTTGGCGGGCCGATAGGATAGCCACGTGCCGCCAACAGTGACTGCAACTCGCGTCGCTCAGCACGCGACAGTCCGAGGTCGGCGGTCGGCCATGGCGTGACAAACGCCGATGCACCCCGAATGCGGTCTGCGAGATGCGACACCGCCAGCGTGTAACGCTCCGACGCGTTGTAGTGAAACACAGCGTCAAAGTTTGTCATGACGAGGAATGCTGGGCCGTCTAACCCTGCCGGCGTGATCAAACCGGCGGTGGTGGTGCTATCGACGGGCGCCGAGATGAGTGCACGGCCATCGATGCGGGTCACACCACGCGATGTCCATTCGGCGAGCGATCGTCGTGTGCGGCGTCCCTCTCCAGCCATTGCGAACGGTGCGTTGAGCCTACTCGGCAGTCGCACTTCGATGCCCCATGGCTGGTTGGGTTTCCATCCGGCACGCCGCAGATAGTTGGCAGTCGACGCCAGCGCGTCGCCCGCGTTGTCCACCACGTCTCTCTTCCCATCGCCGTCTTGATCGACCGCGAGTCGTTCAAAGGAACCCGGCATGAATTGTGTTTGACCGAACGCACCAGCCCATGAGCCGACGAATCGCGTCGGCTGTATGTGGCCAGCCTGCACAATGCGGAGTGCCGCGAAAAACTCGCCGCGAAAGTATTGCTGCCGACGTCCGGCGCAGCTCAGGGTGGCGAGGGACCGCAGCACCGAGAGCGACCCGCTGCCGCGACCGAAGTTGCTTTCAACTCCCCAGATCGCCACGAGCGTTGCGGGGTCAACGCCCGTGCTCTGGTGAATGGCGCTCAGCATCACACTCTGTAACGCGAGTTGTCGCTGCCCGTCCGCGATACGCTCGGCGTCGGCCATCACGGCCACGTAGTCCCAGACCGGCAGCTTGAACTCCGGCTGCGCGTCCAATTGCGCAAGCACGCGCGGATCGAGTGTCAGTCCCGGTGTGTACGCGCGCCATGTGCCCGCAGCGATTCGCCGGCCGCGCGACGTGGCCTGCAGTGCGCGCAAACACTGCGGGACCGGATCGATTGCTGACGCAGTTGATGCAGCGCTACCCGCGACAACAATCAAGAGCAACAGCGGTGCGATCACGTGCCAGCGCGTTTCGATTCGGGCGCATACAGATCGACCAACTGCACACGCGTCGCGTTGAGTCGCTCCGACACAACCCCAAGCAAACGCAACGTGAAGGCCAGTCCGAAGGCCGTGTCGGCGCCGAACGCCTCGAGCAGTTCGACGCCGTCGAAGACCAGCACGTCCGTTCGCTCAAGCGTCCGGGCCTGCAGCACCTTGCCGCTGCCGGTGAGCAGCGCTGAAAAGCCGAACTCGTCGCCGGCATACAACGTTTGCACGCGCAATGAGCGTCCGTCCGTCGTCACTTCCAGCGCCACCATGCCCTTCACCAGCAGGTAGAACTCTCGTCCGTGATCGCCCTCGGGGAAGATCACGCGGCCGCTGTCGAAGCACATCTCCCGAGCCATCAGCGACAGTGTGTCGATGTGTCGTGGCTCAAGCCCGGCGACGAACGGGTGCGACTCCACCACCGATTGCAGTGCGTTCGTCATGGTCCCTCCGGGTTGATGTACGACTCCCTACTGCGGCACCGGCTTCCGCGCCAACTTGGCCTTTCGATCGGCAACCAGCTTATCGAACTCGGCTTGTTCGAGGTACGTCACGTCAATCCAGTTGTGCGCCATCTCGTCGACGGTGCGATCGCCCCACCCTACCCACTGATTGGGATCCGGATTGAGCGGGTTGTCGGCGGTGTTGTCGTGCCACGCGGTGAACGACAGCATCGTGCCCTTGGGCAGCAATGGGGCGACGTCGGGCGCGTAGACATAATTGATGTGCCAGTTCCACTGGAAGTTGCTGACGGCACTCAGTACTTCCTTCCGACCATCGGGATAAACGGCCTCGAGCGACATGGCTTTCCCGCGCATGTGCATATGCGGCTGGAAATTCTCGAGGCGCGCCGGCGCCGGCAAGACATAAAAGTTCTGCGTGATCGTCTTCTCGTTGGGCGGAATATCCAGCTCCGAACCACGCGACAAGTCGAACATGCGAAGCACCGTGCGGTGCTGCGGCACGAACCCCTTCGGAGCGAAAGACACCGCCATCTCGACCTGGCTGTCCTTGAACTCCTCGCCGATCGC
>JANMKU010000463.1:0-8016 GCA_031372205.1 Gemmatimonadaceae bacterium
GTGAAGGAGTGCACCGGGATGACCGAGGCCAGCTTGCCGCCCGCGACGATGTACTCGCCCGTCGGATCGACATCGGCACCGTGCGGCGATTTCGGCGTGGGCAGAAAGTAGATGGAATTCGGACACGATTGCGGGGTCAGCATCGTGACCCCCTTTTTCATCTCGCTACGCGCCGTCCGCGTAAACGGATCCATCACATTGTGCACGTACTCGGACGGCCATTTTTCGCCTTTGCCGCCGCTCGCGCAGGCCTCGAGCGACTTCCAGTTGATCGCGGCGATAAAGTCCTTGTCGGCCTTTGACGCGTTGATCTCGAGCTTCTCGTACGCTTGTTCCGAATTGTACGATGTGAAGAAAACCCAATCCTTCGACGGGCCTTTGCCAGCACGAGCGAGATCGTAGTTGAAGCCCGGCACGAGGAACTGAAAGGCCACATCCATCTTGCCGTCGTCGTTTGCCTTGATGAAGCTGATGGTTCCCTTGAACGATTTCTTGAAGTCGGAGATCGGAATGTCGGCCTGCGGAATCGGGATCGAAAAGCGCGTCGACGCCACGACGTATTCGGTGTTCGATGTAATGAATGGCGATCCGTGGTTGCCGGCGGAATTCGGAATTTGCAGGATCTCCGACGCTTCGAAGTTGCGCAGATCGACGCGGGCAACGCGTGGCGTGTTGTTGGCGTTCACGAAGAGCCAGCGACCATCGTCCTCGCCATTCGTTTGCGACAGCGCCGTATGGTGCAAGTCATCCCAGGGGATGTTGCCGAACGTGGTCTCGAGCATCGGCTTCGTCTCTTCCGAGTAGCCCCAGCCGCTTTCGGCAAACTGCGAGAAGACCGGCACGATCTTGAGCAGGCGTCCCGACGGAAGTCCGTAGACGCCGATCTGTCCGTTGAATCCGCCCGACATGAACGCATAGAACTCGTCGTGCTGGCCAGGTGCGACGTATGCCTTCAAGGCTGCATCGGCATTGCCAATGGCGCCCGCAGGACGGTTTGTGGGCGCGCATCCGTACCCGTACAGCACGGAGACGGCGACCGACACGAACGCCACGATCCATCCACTGCGGCGAGATAGTGACATAGTGACACATCCGGAGATTTGGGTGAGGTGCGTCAAGCACCGAGCGACGAGTTACGTCGATGCAGCACTCACCACAGAGTTTCGCGACCGAGATACCCGATTGCAGTCGGTGAAAACCCTCAGTCTGCTCAGGGAATCCCTGACATTCGGTGTCCATTGGTGTGCGGCATCAGGGCCATATGGCGCGCATCAACAGCGGCACGGCCAATCGTCACCGCTCAATGCCGGTCAACACCCGAAGCATTGCCTGCGCGAACGCGGGCAGATCGGCCGGCACCCGGGCACTCACCATGTGGCCATCCGTTACCGTGGGCGCATCCACCCACGTGGCACCGGCGTTCACGACATCATCGCGGATGCCAACGGTCGACGTCATACGGCGTCCGCGCACGATGCCTGCGGAGATGAGAATCCAGGGACCGTGACAGATCGTGGCGATCAGGCCGCCCGCGCGATCCACGTGTCGCACCAACTCCAGGACGGCAGGGTCACGACGCAGTTTGTCCGGCGCCCATCCGCCGGGCGCGAGCACGCCGCAGAGCGTAGTCGGGTCGACGTCGCGAACGTGTCGATCCACCGTGGCCGGATACCCCCACTTGCCGGAGTATTTCGCATCACCCATGCCGACGAGTGGCGTCTCGAAGCCGGCCTCCTCGAGACGCAGTTTCGGATACCAGACTTCAAGGTCTTCGTAGTCGGGTCCGACAAGTATGGCGATCGTGCCGTTGGACATGGTGACGTGGCCTGTGGAATTGTGTAAAGTGCGAGACAGCACATCGCCCGAACGCGTTGCATACCGTCCGTCACGACAACCGACCACCTGTGGAGCATCATGAAGCTGATCGTCGCGATAATACGACCGGAGAAACTCGCCGATGTCAAACGCGCGCTCTTTCAAGTAGGCGTGACGGGCATGACGCTGTCGCGCGGCAGTGGTCATGGCGGGGAACGCGATCTCGTGCAGCGCTATCGCGCCGACACGGTCGTGCTCGAGTTTCATGAAAAGGTGCGCATCGAGATGGCCTGCTCCGAAGCCTTTGTGGAGCGCACCGTGCAAGCTATTTGTGACGGCGCTCGTACGGGCAACGTGGGCGACGGCAAGATCTTCGTCATGCCGCTCGATCACACCGTGCGTATTCGCACCGGTGAACGTGATGACGAGGCCCTGACCGCCGTGAATGCGGACGAGATCATGCGGAAGACGCAGCTCGAGATGCCCGTGTTCCGCGTGGAGGATCTCTAGTGGTCTCGCCTGTGAGTGCCCTACTGCAAATCGGAGCGGCCGCCGCCCCGATCTCGGCCGGTGATACCGCATGGGTATTGATCAGTACCGCCCTTGTGTTGCTCATGGTCCCGGGTCTCGCCTTCTTCTACGGTGGACTGGTTCGCAGCAAGAGTGCGCTGAACACCATGCTCATGAGTCTGGGCGCACTGGCCGTCGTGTCCGTACAGTGGGTGCTCTTTGGATATAGTCTCGCGTTCAGTCCAGGTTCGAGTTGGCTCGGAGGCGTTGGCTTCCTTGGCTTCCGATCGGTGACGGCAGCGGCCAACCCAACCTACGCCGCCGCATTGCCCCATCTGCTGTTCGCGGCGTTCCAGGCAATGTTCGCGGGCATCACCGTCGCTTTGTTGTCGGGGGCGATTGTCGATCGCATGCGCTTCGTCGCCTACCTCGTGTTCGGTGTGCTCTGGACGACCCTGATCTACGATCCGCTAGCACATTGGGTGTGGGGCGACGGCGGATGGCTCCGCACACTCGGCGCGTTGGATTTCGCCGGCGGAACCGTCGTACACATCAGCGCCGGTGTCACCGCATTTGTGCTGGCGACGATGCTCGGCCCGCGCCGCGATTTCAAACGCGTGCCCAATGTGCCGCATAACGTGCCGTTCTCACTGCTCGGGGCGGGACTGCTGTGGTTTGGGTGGTTCGGTTTTAACGCGGGCTCGGCGCTTGCGGCGGACGGTATCGCGGCGAATGCCCTGGTCACGACACACGCCGCGGCGGCCGCGGCAGTGATCACGTGGATCGGGCTGGAGACGTGGCGCAATGGGCGAGCGACCGCCGTCGGTATGGCCACTGGCGCGGTCGTTGGACTCGTCGCCGTCACGCCTGCTGCCGGATTCGTTTCGCCGCTGTCCGCTCTTGCTATCGGTGCACTCGCTGCGCCATGCTCGTTTTTTGCGCTCAACTACCGCGCGACCACGCGGCTTGATGACACGCTGGATGTGTTTGCCTGCCACGGCGTCGCTGGGATCGCCGGTGCACTGCTGACAGGCGTATTCGCCACGAAGGCCGTCAATCCCAACGGGGCGGATGGGTTGCTCGCCGGCAACCCCTCGCTCGTCGGCGTCCAACTCGTTGCAGTGGTCGCGACCGTGGCGTTCGCGGGCACGGGAAGTGTTGCGATTCTCTCCGTCTTGCGCCGCGTGATGCCACTGCGCGTGACCATCGACGCCGAGATGGCGGGAATCGATGCGAGCGAACACGGCGAGCAAGCGTATCACGAGAGTGATTTCAGCGATCTCACCGGCCGAAGCTCATCGCTTGGCGACGCCGTGATCCTGTCGGCAAGCGAACTCCGTCTCCCTGCTCGGCGCACGTAGCATCGGCGCGGGTCTGCACAACAGAAAGGCGGCCCAGCTCGGGTCGCCTTTCTCAGTTTACCGCATCACGACTACGTATCGTGCGACGCGCTCAGGCGCGCCTGAATTTGTCCTGCACCCACGTCAGCGGGATCATAAACAACGGACCGAGGAACATTCCTAACAGCAAGTTGATCCAGATCAGTGCCATGTAATAGGCCGTCATGCCGAGCGAGGCCCAGATGGTTCCGAATGTTCCGTGCGATTCCACAGCGAGGCTCCGAGAACGAAGGTCAGACGCGGTTCGCAAGGATTGTAGCGAGCGAGCCCGCGACAGGGTAGGGGGAGGTTGACGTTCTGGCGACACGGAGCCATCAGTCCGAGATGATCGAGCCTCGCGGCACGCCACTTCCGCCGAACGGACAGCCAACGGAGCGCCTCAGCGGGTGCACCCTTGAGGTCATCTTGCGTCGTGCACTCCTCAACTGCGACGATCCAGTAGTGCTCGCCGTCTCGGGTGGACGAGACTCTATGGCGATGATGCACGCGTTCGCCCAGTGGGCACCGGAGCGAGTGGCCGCCGTGGCGACGTTTGATCACGCCACCGGCGGGTATGCCACCGAGGCGGCCTCGGTCGTTGTCGCGGAAGGCAGAAAACTGGGCTTCGCGGTCGTGCGTGAACGGGCAACGACTGCCGGCACGAACGAAGCGGCGTGGCGCGCCGCGCGCTGGCGTTTTCTCCGACGTGTGGCCCGCGCGTACGGCGCCAGGGTTGCCACGGCCCACACACAGGATGACCAGCTGGAGACCGTCGTGATGCGACTCTTGCGTGGTGCGGGCACGCGCGGTCTCGCGGCATTGGCAGCGACATCGCCGGTGTTGCGACCATGGCTCGCGGCGACCCGTGCCGATGTGGCGAATTGGGCCGCGCGCCAACAGCTGCGCATTGTCGACGATCCCACAAACGTCAGCAGTCGCTTTCTGCGATCACGCGTTCGTCACGACTTATTACCGGCGTTGGAGCAGGCCAGGCCGGGATTCGGCGCGGCCATGTTGTCGCTTGGAGAGCGCGCGGCGGCGTGGCGGTGTGAAGTCGATGCATACCTTGATCGGTGCGGTCTGACCGACCTGGGCGTGCAAGGATTGCAGGTACCCGCGGCCGTCGTGCAGTCCACCAGTGATGCGGGGCGTGCCGTCCTCTGGCAGGCACTCTTTTCGCGAGTGGGCGTAGCTCTCGACGCGCGCGGAACCCGGGCGCTGATTCGGTTTACGAATTCAGAGCGTCGTGGGGCCTTCGTATCCCTGGCCGGCGGTGCGGTTGCCGTGCATTATGGCGTGGGTGGCGCCGAATGGTTTGAGCTTCGGGCCCGCGCGCCGGTGCCGTCTGGCGCTGAGTGGCAAGGAGAGTGGGGACGCCTGCCGCTGCGTTTTGGCCGGTGGCGCTGGCGTCGGTTTACGACCGCGTCGGCAGACGACATGGCCAATCCCGCCTGCTTTGCGATGCCAGCATCGGCGAGTGTGTGTGTCCGACCATGGCAGGCCGGCGATCGCATCCGGACACTCGGCGCACCGGCAGGACGCCGCGTGGCGCGATATTTTTCTGATGCGCACGTCCCATCACTTGACCGGCAGGGCTGGCCGGTCGTCTTGGATGCGGACGCGATGATGTTGTGGGTTCCTGGGATTTGCCGCGGTCTCGCGGCTCCGCACTGGCCCGGTCGGCCTGACCTGATCTGGTATCGGTGTGAGCGCCAGCACGACTGATTCTCCAATCGAACCGCCCAACGTCATTCTTGCCGATCCGCGTCTTGATGGACGCGCTGTGCGGCGCATCGTCTACGATGTCGATACGATTCAGGCCCGAGTCAAGGAGCTCGGGGCCGACATTACCAGCGCGTATCCGGATGGTGACCTGTTGGTGCTTGGGTTGCTCAAGGGCAGCTTTATCTTCCTGAGTGATCTGGTCCGGCACATCGCGCGCCCGCTGCAAGTCGACTTTCTCGTCGCCTCCTCGTACGGGGACGCAATGGAGTCCACCGGGGTGGTTCGGCTGCTCTACGATCCGGAAACAGAATTGGAGGGTAAACACATTCTGTTAGTGGAAGACATCGTCGATTCCGGCCGCACACTCAATCGCCTGATTGAGCTGCTGGGGGATAGGCGGCCCAAGTCACTGGAGATCTGCGCATTGCTGCATAAACACATCGCCGTTGAACTGACGCATGGCACGCGGTTCGTAGGATTCGACGCGCCGCACGAATTCCTGGTCGGGTACGGTCTCGACCATGCCGAGAATTTCCGGCACCTTCCGTATGTCGCTAGCCTGCAGTAATCCGGTCATCCGATGCCCGCACCCATGACGAATTCTCCGAAGAAGCCCTTCAACTGGGGCCGTTTCTCCAAGACGCTCACTTTCTGGATCCTTGTGATCCTCATTCCGGTTGCCTTTCTCACCTACGGCAACGGACGGGAAACGCAGTCTCCGGAAATCGACTACACCGCGTATCGGCAACAGCTCGACGCGGGCAACATTCAAGCCGCCACGTTCCAGCCGGACAACGTGATGGTGGGCGCGTTCCGTCAGCCGGTTCTCGTCAACAAACGTGAGGCGAAGCAATTCACCGTACGCCTGCCGGCCGGCCTGTCGCAGGACGAATCCAAGCGCCTGTACGACCGCGGTGTGCGCATCAAGGCGCAGGAAGCGCGGTTGAACATCGGCAGCTTCCTGATCACCGTGTTGCCGTACGTGTTGCTGATCGGATTCTGGGTGTTCTTGTTCCGACAGATGCAAGCCGGTGGCAACAAGGCATTCTCCTTCGGCAAGAGCAAGGCCAAGCTCTTGAGCGGCGACACGCCAAAGATCACCTTCGCTGACGTGGCAGGCGCCGACGAGGCGAAGGTGGAGTTGCAGGAGATCATCGAATTTCTGAAGGATCCGCAGAAGTTCACAAAACTTGGTGGTCGACTCCCCAAGGGCGCGTTACTGGTGGGTCCGCCTGGTACCGGCAAGACGTTGCTCGCCAAGGCTGTCGCCGGTGAAGCGGGGCGACCGTTCTTCTCGATGTCGGGCTCGGACTTCGTCGAGATGTTCGTTGGCGTTGGTGCCTCGCGCGTGCGGGACCTGTTCGAACAGGGGAAAGCCCATGCGCCGTGCATCATTTTTATCGATGAAATCGACGCGGTCGGTCGTCACCGTGGCGCGGGAATCGGCGGCGGGCATGACGAGCGCGAACAAACACTCAATCAGTTGCTCGTCGAAATGGACGGCTTTGAGTCCAACGACGGCGTGATTCTGATTGCCGCCACCAACCGTCCCGACGTGCTGGATCCAGCGTTGCTGCGACCGGGCCGATTCGACCGACAGATCGTTGTCGATCTCCCCGATCTGCGCGGCCGAGAAGGCATTCTCAAAGTGCATTTGCGCAATAAGCCACAAGCTGATGACGTGAGCGTCACGGCGTTGGCGCGCGGTACACCGGGCATGGCGGGCGCGGACTTGGCAAACCTGGTCAACGAAGGCGCACTGCTGGCCGCGCGGAAGAGTCACGACAAGATCTACATGAACGATCTCGAGGAAGCGAAGGATCGCGTCATGCTCGGGGCAGAACGCAAGTCGCTCGTCATGAAGGACGAGGAGCGTCGCCTCACAGCGTTTCACGAGGCCGGACATGCCGTCTGTGCTATGATGGTCAAGGGCAACGATCCGTTGCACAAGGTGACGATCGTTCCACGAGGTCGCGCGCTCGGGCTGGCGTTCACGCTACCAGAAGACGATCGCGTCTCGGTAACGCGAGAACAACTCGAAGCACGGTTGGTGATGGCGTACGGTGGGCGCGCCGCGGAAGAGATTGTCTTCGGGCACGGACGGGTCACGACGGGCGCCGCGAGCGACATTCAGCAGGGCACGAGCATCGCACGTCGCTATGTGACGCAGTGGGGTCTCTCCGACACCATCGGTCCCATCCTCGTTGGCGACAACGAGCAGGAGCTGTTCCTCGGCCGCGACATCCAGTCACGCCGCGAAATCTCCGAGCAAACGGCGCAGCTCGTCGATGCCGAAGTCAAGCGCGTGGTAATGGAGGCGCATGGTCGTGCGGTCAGTGTGCTCACGGAGCATCGCGGGCTGCTCGACATCGTGGCGGCGCAGTTGCTCGAACGCAAAACGGAAAGCGATGCCAGCAATGCCGCAGTGGGTGAATTGCGTTCACGTGCCTGGATAGTCTCGGCCCACGCCGACTATCACCCCAGCCGCCCTTGGTGGATGACAGGCCGCGTGGCCGCCAAGTGGCAGCGCGACCGTTTTGAAAACGGCGTGCCCAGCAGCTTCCAGGCGCAGTTGCTGGCCGGCCGG
>JANMKU010000469.1:0-2087 GCA_031372205.1 Gemmatimonadaceae bacterium
GCCGCTGCGGCAGAACTCCGCTGGCGTGAGGCAATCCGCGCTGGCGTCGACTTTGTCGCGACCGATCAATACGAGGACTTCGGTCGTGTGCGCGCGTCAATGCATCATTAGCAAATGCTTTATCAATGCATCGGCAGTGCATTTCGCACCATAGATACCGGCGACGTGGACAAGACACATACGAATCGCGCGAAGCTCTGCAGCTGAGATTCGCGCGATTCGCCCAACGAGGCGCGCTACTTCCCGTTCGCTGCCAGGTCGTTCCAGTTCATCAACGCATTAAAGCCCATGATGAACGTGCCCTGTGTCTGCCAGCGCCAGAACGGACGAATGGTGAACATCACCACGTGTCCTTTGCCGATCGGCGAATCGATCACGTTCGGACGATTTGACAAGTTCTGACCCCCTTCGAGTACGCCGGACAACAGCATATCACGCGGGCTTGCCGGCCACGACATCACGACGCGCGGTCGCATCTCTTCGAGCGTCCGCGACACCGCACCGCCGCCACCACCACCACCAAATCCGCCGCCGCGTCCGCCGAACGGATCAGGAGCTGCGGTGGCGGTTGACGCCGTTGGCCACTGCTGCATTGGGTCCCACACCGAGTGCTCGACCCAGGTCGCCATCGGTTGCGTGTTCTGATACACACCCGGCTGACCACCAAATCCACCCGGTCCGCCGCCGCCGCCAATCGCCGTACCCGACAACGCCGCCGAACTCCCGGGGCGCAACACATCGAGCTTGCCAATGGCCGCTGCTGTTGGCGTCATCGGCGCACCGGCTTCGAGCAGCGTGCCACCGCTGAAGTACACGGGTAGTTGATTGACGTCGAACCCGTAGGCAATCGGGCTCGACATGTCCGTGATCACACCGCGCAAAATCGTGCCGCGGTTGACGAGCCCCGGCGCCGTGGTCGTGCGCAGTCCAGGCGTCAGGTTGTACGACGGGAATACCGCTGACGTACCGCCTTCGGTGATGAGCGTGCCACCGGCCTGCACAAACTCGTACAACATGCGCAGTCCGTCTTCACCCAGTCCACCACGCGTGTCTGCGGTGGAGTCGGGAAAGCCGAGTGCCGGATATTCCGCCGTGCGCTGATACGGAATGGGTTCACCGGTGGTCGGCACACCCTGCCCCACGGCACCACCATGCGGCCACAGGATCACGTCGAACTTTGTGCGCAACGCGCCCATTTTGCGGACCGCATTCTCGCCGAAGTAGTTGTATGGAATCTTGTAGTAGTCGAGCGCGGCACGCACCCAGCCTTCGTCTTGCGTGTTGTTCCAGCTGTGCACGTAGCCGATGCGCGGAATGTCGAGGTCGTGCGACTTGACGGTCGGTACAACGTCGGTCGCCCAGGCAGACAAGCCGAATTCCTTGAGCAGTGGCTCGAGTTGCGCCTTGTTGGCCTTTGCGACAATGAATGAGCCGGCAGCGAACTTCTGTCCCGCCGCTTCGAACGGGGCCTCGGCGGCGGACATCTTGGTGTTCGCGAGACGATAGCGGAGGGCCACCATGTTGTTGTCGCCCGTATGCGCCACAATCACCGTGGCACCCGTTCCGGCAATACCGCCAGCGGCCGTCACGTGCCCTTTCACCGGCGTCATGGCCGCGGTGAGTAGCGCCGGATCCTTGATTTCGTGCAGGATCACATTGCGCATCATCTGGTACGTCCACCCCGTGTCGTCGTACGGCGACGGATTGGTCGTCGGGTAGTTCTGAATCGAGAAGTACATGTCCGCGATCGTGCGGAACGGCTGGTCGCCACGAATGAGCCAGTCGCCCTTCTTCACGTCGACGTTGCCGAACTTTCCATCGGCATCAGCGACGTGGAATTCGAGTCCCTGGTCCACCAGTTCATTCACTGCCTCGGCCGCATTGGCTTTCGCGTGCTGGCTTGCAGGAATGACCCAACCCTTCACTGGACCAACCTTTCCTTTCTTGATCGCGTTCTTGTTCTTGATCCAGTAGTTCTCGAGGAAGCGCTCGCGCTCCTTGCCCGTGTTCCAGAGTGCGTAGAGCACGCCCGACTGCTGGATGTTCGTGTTCGCGCGCGATCCCCACTTGATGTCATTAGGTGTGGG
>JANMKU010000534.1:0-38780 GCA_031372205.1 Gemmatimonadaceae bacterium
TTCGTATCCACCCAATACCGCAAATCATCCAGACACTCGTCCTGAACGACGGCGTAGCGCGTGCGTTTCGTCCGCGCGCTCAGAGCGTCCGTTCCAGCGTTTTTCGCAGCGTCGCCAAATCCGTCGGCTTCTTCTTGCCACGGCGCGCGCGCGTGAGCGCCGCGAGCAAACGCACAGCATTCTCGGGCGAGCGCAATAGGTACGCGGTTTCTCGCAGACTCGAGAGCTCGTCGGCGGGAATGAGCGCCATATCTTCGTGGCCGCGCCGTTGAATCACAGCGGCTTCGCGAGAATCCTCGACCTCATCCCACAATGATGCGAGATTCTCGCGGGCGTGACTATAGCTCGTTTTCGTCGCCATTTCGTGCTCCTTTAAGTTGTACAGAAAATCTGTACAATATAGGTTCTGCCGTCAAGTCGTTAGCTCGATACAAGGTCACTCGTCGCGGAGGATGGCGTGAATCGCAAGCCGAAGTTGTCGGCTTCCATGAGCCCCACTCAGTTTGATCATGGATATTGGTACGCCACAGAGTTGAAGGTCTTTGCCGATACACTCGGTATTCCATCGGCAGCCGGATTGCGCAAGGACGAACTCGAGGCGGCGATTCAGCAGTTCCTTCGCTCCGGAGCGATGGCTGCGCTGGGGAAGATGAGCCATGTGGCCTCGGCCCGACTGCAGCGTGATGTGGACCTTGGACTCAGTCTTGATCGTCGGCTTATTCGTTACACGAATGATGCGGTGACGAAGGAGTTTCTGGAGCGGGAAGCCATGAAACTCGCACCAACGTTTCGACTGCGGCCAGGTGCAAAGTACCGGCTGAATCGGTGGCGAGAGCAGCAGATCCAGCAGGGCATCGAGCTGACGTATCGGGACGTCGTCGTACAGTATGTGCGACTCTCGCAATCTGCGGAGCCCTTTGCACGGGTGCCGCACGGGCGCTACCTCAATTTCATCAGCGACTTCCTTGCGCAGCAACGTTGCGCGACCAGATCAGAGGCGATCAACGCGTGGCAGGCCCTGAAAACGATGGACTGCCCCAAGACCTATCGTGATTGGGGCGCGACAAGGCCGCGAAGGCCATGACCGGTGTTCGCGCTGCATACGTTGGCCACGTTCCTAGCGTGCCGTCGCGCCACCACAGGAATCGCGCACTACCAATTCACAGCGCAACCGCGTGGCGGCAAGGACGGCCGGGCCACGCGCGCCAGCATGACCGAGAGTGCCACCTCTCCCAGCGCCCGTGTCGGCTGACGCAGCGTCGTGAGCGGCACCGGCAGCAGCGCCGCGTATTCGACATCGTCAATGCCAACGAGGCGCAACGCCTCGGGGACACTGACCCCCAGCCGTCGCAGTGTGTGCAACAGCTGTCCCGCGGTGCGGTCGTTGGCACAGACGACGGCATCGGGCGTGCGTGCACGCAGCATGGCCTGCACCTGCAGGTGATGGCGACCGCAAGCCGCTGACTGACATCGTCGGCACGTTTTTGCACAGTGCCTACCGACGCACGGCCGTTCGGCCTCGATCGCTGTACGCCGGTCTCCGGAGGTCTGAATGCGTATCTTATTGTTATGACATTTCGGCATCACTATTCCCCACCGAGTGCGACAACCACCGGAGGCCGCGAAAAAGCGGACGATCGAATGGTCAGGGTCGGACACGCGCGACGGCTTCAACGTCATGCCAGGAGAGGCCGTTCGACTTGCAAGAGTCCGCGCTGACGGAGCGATGTTGGCGCGCGCACCGCGTACACCCTCGAAGGACGTCCATGCGAAAGGTCGTGATTGCGTTGCTGCTCGGGGCGCTGGTGGGCGCCTGTCATCGCGCCCACACCGTGGCCGATCGCCAGCCACTGTTTTTCATGCAACTCGCCGACCCGCAATTCGGGTTCTTTACGGCCAATGCCGATTTCGCGCGCGAGACTGTCAATTTCGAGCGCGCCATCGCTGCGGCGAACCGGCTCCGACCAGCGTTTGTCATCGTCTGCGGTGATCTCACGCACAAGGTGGGGGACGCGGCGCAGATGGCGGAATACCGTCGCATCGCGTCGACACTCGATCGGTCAATTCCGCTGTACAGCGTGCCCGGCAATCATGATCTGGCGAGCCCGCCGACTACGGCAAGCGTGGAGGCATTTCGCGCACAGTACGGCCCGGATCACTACACATTTGAGCGCAATGGCCTGCTGGGCATCGTCATCAACTCCACGTTGATCAAAGAGCCCAGCGGCTCACCGACTGAGACGGCGGCGCAAGAAGAATGGATCCGTTCCACCCTGGCACAGGCACGTCGCACGCCGCACAAGTGGACGATGGTCTTCCAGCATCACTCGTGGTTTCTCCAGCAGGCCGATGAACCCGATCAGTATTTCAACCTGCCGATCGCGCGCCGCCGCGAATTCCTCGATTTGTTCAAAGCAGCCGGTGTGTCGCACATTTTCGCCGGTCACTATCACCGCAATGCGTTCGGTCGCGATGGTGCGCTCGAGATGGTCACCACAGGGCCTGTTGGCAAACCACTCGGCGCGGATAGTTCAGGACTTCGCATCGTTGTCCTGAGCGATGCTGGCGTTGAGCACCGGTACTATGCGCTCGACTCGCTCCCGGCGCGCGTGCGGCTCCCGTTGCTTCGCTAGCGCCAAATGCCGACGTCACCGCTGCCCCGCTCCCATTCGCACCGCGTGCGTGAGATGCGTCCCTTATCTGCCGCCCTTGTTGTCGGTGCGTTGCTGTTCGGAGTGAGCTGTCGCCTCGCGCCGCGCGCCGAGCCGGACGTGATGTTGCGGGTGATGACGTACAACATCGCGTCGGGGCATGGTGATTTGGACCGAACTGCGGCAACGATTATGGCAGCGGCGCCGGACCTCGTGGCGCTGCAAGAAGTCGATGTGCGATGGGATACGCGCAGCCAGTTCGTCGATCAAGCCACCGCGCTGGCCGCTCGACTCCATATGGACGTGCGCTTCGCGCCGATCTATCAGCTGCCGGGTGCAACGGCCGGCGCCCTGCCCCGCGAGTTTGGTGTCGCGTTGCTCAGCCGGTTTCCGATTGTCCGCTGGGTCAACCATCCGCTCACACGCCTTTCAACGCAACAGGCGAATGCCGCCCCAACGCCGATGCCAGGCTTTCTCGAAGCCACCGTCAGCGTGCAGGGTGTGGAGATCCGCATTTTCAATACGCACACCGACTATCGGCCAGATCCGAGCGTTCGCGTGCGACAGGTGGCCGAGATGCTCGCCACGATTGGCGAGGTCGCAATACCGACGCTGCTCTTCGGTGATCTGAACGCGCCACCAGACGCGATGGAGTTGCAACCGCTGCTCGCGGCCCTGCACGATGTGTGGCCTGCCGCCGGGGGACCGGGACTGACGTATCCGGCGATCGCCCCAATCAAACGTATTGACTATGTGCTGACGACGAATCAATTCCGGGTCATCAGGGCATCCGTTCCGGACACGGACGCATCGGATCACCGGCCCGTCGTTGTGGATCTCGTGGTTTCGCGTGCGCGCATGTAGGAGCGGTTTTCGTCGTTGTCTCTTTTGCGAAGGAGTGCACCCGTGGTAAACCTGCAAACACATCATCCGTTGTGGCGTTTGTTGTGGCGGGCCAGAACTGTGGCCGCCGTACCGCTCGGTGTGCTCATTGGCGCGAGCGCGGCCATGGCGCAAACCGGCACGGTGGTTGGACGGGTGACGAACGCCCTCACGGGAGCGCCGATTGTGACCGCGCAGGTGACGATTACGGGCACGCGGCTCGGGGTCGTGGTCGATGCAGACGGTCGATTCCGACTGCTCAATGTGCCGGTGACGGCGCGAGAAGTGGCCGTGCGGAGCCTCGGCTACAAGCCGGCCGTTGCGGCAATCACCCTGGCGTCAGGCGGCACGGCCACCGTCACTGTCTTGATGAACGCCAGCGCGCTGGAACTCGAAGCCACATTGGTGACCGGCTCGGTGGGCGACACGAGAAAGCGCGCCATTGGCAATTCGGTCGCGGTGGTCAATGCCAGCGACGTGGTGGCCCGATCGGCGGTCGCCAATCTGGCGGAAATACTGCAGTCCAAGACACCCGGTCTCGCGTTGATGCCCGGATCGGGACAGGTGGGCACCGGAGTGAATCTCCGGTTGCGCGGCGCTGGTTCCATCAATGCGGGCAACAGCCCGACGATCTATGTAGACGGCGTGCGTATCAGTCAGCGCACCCAGGGCAGCTACGACACGTTTGGCCAGACCACGAGCGCGCTCGACGCGATCAATCCGGCCGATATCGAATCGATCGAGGTGATCAAGGGACCCTCAGCAGCCACGTTGTATGGCGCAGAAGCGGCGGCGGGTGTGATTCAGATTTTCACCAAGAAGGGCAAGACGGGACGCGTAAAATGGGACGCGCGATTTGAAGCGGGTCAATCCGATTGGGATCCGAGCATGCGACCCACCAACTACACCGTTGCAACCGCCGCGCGGCTCGCCGACACGGTGACATGGCCCGGCTTCAAGGGCAAGGCGTTGGGGGACATTGTCAGCAACCACGTGATGTCCGATGGCGAGGCGTTACGCACCGCTGGCCTGTCCAAGACCGTGATCTCGGCCAACGGTGGTGGCGACCGCTACAACTTCTTTGTGTCGGCTGGCCAGTCCAACGAGCAAGGCGTCTACCACAACAATGTGTCGGACCTCTCGTCCTTGCGTGGCAACTTCACGTTCGTGCCGACCAATAAATGGACGTTCACCACGAACGTCGCGCTGAGCAAAAATCACGTGCAACTGCCCCTTAGCGACAACGCGGCGTTGGGGTTGATCATCAGCTCGTACCTCGCCGCACCGGGGCGCAATTACAACTTTCCGGCGGGACCGAACTACTCAACGATCACACCGGCCGTCGCCAAGATCTACGACAATCAGACGTACGCTGACCGCTACACGGTTGGACTGAGCACCGAGTACACACCATTCACCTGGTTCAAGAACAGTTTCCGGGCTGGTATCGATGCGAATGTTGGACGTGCCGAACTGTATTTCGCCCCTGACACGCGTGCGCCGTACGCGGCGCGTTTCAGTCTGGATCTGGACAACAGCAAGGGGTTCCTCGCGCAGGGCCGACCGCTCAACAAAGACCTGACGGTCAACTACGACGGTACCGTCACGCGTCAACTCACTGATAAGATTGCATCGAATACGTCATTCGGCATGCAGTACCTGGCCAATTCATTCCGACGCACCGATGCGATTGGCACAGACCTGGGCAGCGCTGGCATCCGACTGGTGTCATCGGCCGCTGTGACCACCAGTGCCGAGCAGTTCTCCGAGCAGAAATCCCTCGGCTTCTATGCGCAACAGCAGATCGCTTTCAACGACCGACTGTTTCTCACCGCCGCCACGCGCGTCGACAACAACTCGGCGTTTGGCTCGAAGCTCAACAAGGTGTTTTATCCAAAGGCGTCGGTGTCGTACGTGATTTCCGAGGAGCCATTCTTCAAACTGCCGGGCGTGAGTTCGATGCGCCTGCGCGCTGCGTGGGGGCTGGCAGGCAACGCCCCCGGTCCACTGGATGCCGTACGCTCGTACTCGTCGTCCGTCGTCACGTATGTCGGCGGCACATCGTCGGCGCTGCGGTATGGCAACGTGGGCAATCCCGACTTGCGTCCCGAGCAAGGAACGGAGATAGAAGCCGGCTTCGAGACCGCGTTGCTTCATGACCGGCTCAGCGTCGACTTCAGCTACTACAACAAGAAAACACGCGATGCCCTCATTCCCGTCGCGGTGTCGCCTTCGACCGGATTCACCGGCAGCCAGCTCACGAATCTCGGGACCATTTCCAATTCGGGGATTGAACTGTTGTTGACGGCACGGCCAGTCGAGCGCAAGTCGCTCAGCATTGATGCCACGCTCTCGCTGGCGACGAACGCCAACAAACTGGTGGCGTTTGGTGATGTGCGCGCCCCCATCATTTTTGGTTCGTACGCGCCGTCGCAACGCTATCAGGAGGGTTATCCCCTCGGCGCCATGTGGGCGCAGCGCGTGCAGTACAATGCGGACGGTACGCTGCTCAAAGTGGCCGGGCGCCCGGTGCTCGACACGGCGAGCATCTATAGGGGGCCATCGATTCCCACGCGCGAAGTGAGTTTCTCCAGCGGGGTCGTGGTGTTTCGCCGCTTCAAGTTCAACGGCCTGCTCGACTACAAGGCCGGACACTATCTGTTCAACGTGAAAGACTGGCGCCGAGACCGCGCTGGCGTGTCGTGGGATACCGCGAACCCGGCCGCCGATCCTGACGAAGTGCTGGTGCGACAGTTTGCGTCGCAGACCTTCCTGCACATTCAGAGCGGCGACTTCATCAAGTTGCGCGACGTGTCGTTCAGCTACGATGTACCGGAACGCTTGTTGCATGGCCTGGCCCAGCGCGCGACCATCACCGTGGCGGGCCACAATCTGAAAGTGTGGACGAAGTATGGCGGTGCCGATCCCGAAGTGAACTTCAACGGGACGTCGACATTCAACCGCAATGACTCGTGGACGGTGCCAATGACACGCCGGTACTCCACGTCCATCGCCTTCAACTTCTGATACCCATGACTACCATACCGACATCCATGGCCGTCATGCCAACCGTGCGCCGCCTCGCCACCGCAACGCTGATGGTGCTGAGCCTCGCAGGCTGCGACAACGCCCTGCAAGTGACCAATCCCGGGGCACTGCAGGAGTCGCAACTCGATAATCCTGCGCTCGAACAGTTTCTCGTCAATGGAGCCATTGGTGAATTCCAGTTTGCGTACGCGAACTATGCGTTGTGGTCTGGTGTGTTGTCCGACGAGCTGATTACGGACCACACCAACGTCAGCATTCGCGAGTTCTCCCTGCACAATTTCAACGACCTGAACGCGACCAACGAAGGCATCTACGGCAATATCCAGCGCGCCAGACAGTCTGCCGACGATGCCACCGCTCGCGTCAAGACCATGCTCGGCGCCAGCGCGAATTCCAGTTTGAATGTCGCTCGCGCGTTGATTTACGGCGGATATTCCTACGTGCTGCTAGGCGAGGGATTTTGCGACTCACCGGTCAACTTGAGCGCCGCGCTCACGCCCGCTGAACTATTTGCGCGCGCGATCACGCGTTTTGACGAAGGCCTCGCGGTGGCGACCGCGGGACGAACGGGCGCCAATGTTGCGGCGGCGCAGGATCTGATCTACATGGCGCAAGTTGGCGCGGCGCGTGCGTCACTCAAGAAAGGTGACTTGGCGAAAGCCCGCGAGTATGCAGCGCTCGTGCCCGATACGTATGAACGGTTGGCGTACTACTCGGCCAATTCGGTACGCGAGAACAATGCGGTGAACGCGGCGGTCAGAACGTCCGGTGCGTACCTCGGCATGCATCCATCATACCTGGGTCTCAACGATCTCCGCGTCGCCCAACCGACGGTGTCACGACCGGGTCTCAATTCGAACGCGATTTTCCCGCCCATGAAACCCATGAACTACAGTGGATGGTTGCCAACAGGGGCCGCGCAGACGATCGACATCACGAGCAATATGCGGTTTTCGAGTGGACTCGAAGCACGGTACATCGGTATTGAAGCGGACGGACCGACGACTGCCATGCTGACGTTTGTCAACGCGCGTCGCGCCGTGGTCGGCAAGCCTGCGGTGAGCCTCACTGGGCCCGCGCTGCTCACGGAGTTTCGTCAGCAACGGGCGTACGATTTTTATCTCACGGGCCAGCGACTCGGCGACCTGCGTCGCTACGCCACCAGCGGCACGGACCTGTTCCCAACCGGCAAGTACCCCGTGTTTCCCGACCCGTACGGCAACAATAAGTGTTTCCTCGTCCCACAGAGCGAGAAGTCTGGCAACCCGAACTACAAGTAGGCGATCACGCGGCCGGCGGGCGCCGAGGTGCTGGCGAGGCGCTCGCCGTGCGGCCACATTCCCATGGTGCGCCACCGGCGCGGCCAACTTGACGTTCACATCCGGAGACCAAACTGATGGCGCCACAGATCGCGCGACCTGATCGAGCGGCACGGATCCGATCCGGCAAAACCCGCGTCCTCCAACTGCTCGGCGTGAGTGGGGCTGCGTTGCTTGGTGTCATCACGATGCAGCGCAGTACACCGCTCGTGGCGCAGGATGTGGCGCCGGTCTTCACGAAAGATGTTGCGCCCATTCTCTACAAGAACTGCACGACCTGCCACCGACCCGGCGGACTCGGCCCGTTCTCTCTGCTTGACTACGACAGTGCGAAGGCCAACGTCGCCGATATCAAGGACGCGGTGAAGACGGGATTCATGCCGCCGTGGCACGCGGAAGGGCCGCACGGCACGTTCCTCAATGATCGTCGCCTTTCCGATCTCGAGAAGCAGACCATCCTGCGCTGGGTTGACGGTGGCGCAAAGAAAGGCGATGTGAAGGCGCTGCCGTCCAAGCCGGTTTACCCGACGAGCTGGGAACTGGGCACGCCTGATGCCGTGGTGACGATGTCGGAGGACTTTACCGTGCCGGCCTCGGGCACCGTCGAGTATCAGTATTTCGAAATCCCGACGGGATTTACCGAAGACAAGTGGATCCAGGCGATTGAGTTCATGCCCGGCGCGCGAGAAGTGGTGCACCATGTGCTGGTGTATGCCAAAGTGCCACCACCGACCGGTGCTGCAGCAGAGGCTGCCGCCGCAGCGGCGAGAGCAGCGGCCGCGGCGAATCCGCCAAACGCGTCTGCACCGCGACCGCAACCATTGTTCGTCCGCAAGCCGCAGTATGATCCACCCGAAGAGCCACCGCGTCTCGACACGCTCCATCCGCCACCACGTCAGCTCGGCACGCTGATTGGTGGAACAGCACCCGGCACCAACGTGATGAAGTTCCCGCTTGGCACCGCGTTGCGCCTGCGCGCTGGCACCGTGCTCACGTTCCAGATGCATTACACAGCGAAGGGTCATGCCATGCATGACCGCACTAGCGTCGGCTTTCGTTTCGCGACAGCCGAGCCGGATGAAGAGATCCGTATGGGCGCGTTCGTGAATGGTGCGTTCACCCTTCCCGCCGGTGCGAAAGACGTGGCCGTGAACTCCGAGCTGGAGCCAACGCAGGCCATTCGCATTTGGGGGCTGCTCCCGCACACCCATCTGCGCGGCACGCGCTGGAAGTACACGCTGGAGAAGCCGGATGGCACGTCGGAAGTCATTCTCGATGTGCCGCGATACGACTTTAACTGGCAGACCTACTACTTCTTTGCCACGCCGCTTGAGGTGCCAGCTGGCGCCAAACTCAAGTCCACCGCGTGGTACGACAACTCGGCGGCCAGCAAGACCAACCCGGACGCGACGAAGGACGTGAAGTGGGGCGACCAGACGTGGGAAGAGATGCAGTACACCGGCTACCTCTACAGCGTGAACAGCCGTCGGCTCAAGCCAGCGCCCAAATAGTCGCGTCCGTGAAGAAAAGCGTACTGCTGTTCGGAGCGTGTGGTTATTCAGGAGGTGGTGGTGGCGGCACACACCACCGTTGTGCAGGCTGAGCAACCGCGAGATTGCCGAACGCATTTTCGTCAGTGAGAACACCGTCAAGCAGCGGTGCCTGATGCAGTACCGCGAACTGCAGCCGGACCCGTCGCTGCGGCATGTGGTGCGGTGCTACTGGTTTCTCACCGGCGACGTCGTCGTTGGCGCGCCAGGAAAGTCCGGCGAGCCCGCGCTGCCGGACGGATCGCCGGAGTTGATCATCAACCTTGCCGATCCGTTTCAGGCGTTCGGTGCAGGCGCCGCACCCGTGGTCCAACCGTTGACGATGCTGGTTGGGCAAATCACTCGACCGTGGAGGAGGCGCCGACCGATACCGCAGGTGCGGCGATCCTCGACGCGCAGCTGCAGCATGTCGTGACGGGAGCGAGCACGCCGGATCGCCGCGTTACGCACGCCGTGTTGGCGATTCGAACAGGGCACGGAGTTGTCATGCAGGACGCGATCGCACGCGATGCCGGAACAACGCCACGCACGCTGCAACGCCTGTTCGCAACGCAGGTGGGAATTTCGCCGAAGTTGCTGGCGCGCATAACGCGCTTTCAGCGAGTGTTCCGCTCATGGCAACAGGAGCCGAATGCGCTTGCCCGCGTTGCCGCAGCATGTGGGTACTTCGATCAGTCACATTTGGTGCGGGACTTCCGCGACTTCGCCGGTGCGCCACCGGCGGCGTTTCTTTCGGCGCAACCCGAGTTCACGACGTTTTTCACGGCGGGTCGGTAGGGAAGCGGTCGGTGTGCGGCGTGATTTACTTCCACACAGCAATTTCCTCAATCGGCTTGCGCGACAGGTCGGGCACCCTAGCGTGTTCCGCCGGATAACCCACGGGCATGACGAGCATCGCCTTCTCGTTGCTGGGCCGCTGCAAGAGCTCTGACAGAAACGCCATCGGGCTTGGCGTATGCGTGAGCGTGACCAATCCCATCTCGTGCACCGCCGAGATGAAGAATCCTGCCGCAATGCCGCATGATTCCTGCGTGTAGTAGAAGGTGCGTTTGCTGCCGTCCGGATTGAACCCATACGCCTGACGAAACAGCACGATCACCCAGGGCGCGTCTGTGAGATGCGGCTTGTGGACGTCAGTGCCAAGGGGGGCCAACGCGCTCAGCCACTCCGGCGTGGCCCGGTTGTTGTAGAACTCGCGCTCTTCCTCTTCGGCGGCGCGGCGAATCTCGGCTTTGAGTTCGGGGTCGGACACCGCGACGAACGTCCACGGCTGCTGATGCGCGCCACTGGGCGATGTACCTGCCGTTCGCAGTGCGAGTTCGATCAGCTCCCGCGGCACCGGATCATTGGCGAAGTGTCGCGTCGTGCGCCGACGATCCATACGGGCATAACAGCGCTGCGCGCGCGCGCGCGATTCGTTCACTGATAGCCGGTCAAAGACCAGCGGGACGAATGGGTGCTCATGATGCGTTCCCTCAGTCACGACATGCTCCGAACGATGGTGGATCGCGCCCTTCCTAGAGCGCGCTGAATGCAATGCGTACGTGCACAATGTTCCCGTCGCCCTTCGTGCCGCGAATGGCCTTGGGCACGGCAAGCAACGTGCGTCCATCTTTGCCACGCCAGACACTGGTTCGCCACCCGACCCCATCGACCTCGGCGTGCACCGGTGTTCTGCCCCAGCCGTGCGTTACCGGAGGGGCGAGTTCGTCCGGGACGACGGCGAACGTCCACCCACCCTTCCCCGGGTAACGAAACAACGTTGTGTTGAACTCGCCGCCGAAACGCGCCATCACTCAGTCGCCAACTTGTCGCCAATGATACGCCCGAGCGGCGAAGTAGATCAGCCCACTCCCCGACCCTTCCCTCTCAAGCAGCAACGCATCGGCGCGCCGCGCGCCCGACTTCTGGACTCTGGTTTGCACCTTCCAGCTATCGGCCCACTCAAAATCGTCACCACCGTTGCCGAGCGTCGTGCCGGCGCCAACGACGTACGGCTTGGCATCGTTGCGATGCAGGAAGACGATGCCCACCTTGTGCGACTTGACCGATTCAACGAGGAGTGCAACGTCTTCCGCACCATCGCCGTCGAAATCGCCACGCAGTATGGCTGGCGCGATGCGCGCTGACCGCGCCAGCGATCGCGCACTCGCCACCGCACCCCACCGCGCGCGCGCCCATTCGGGCAGCGGTGTGTCTGTCGACGTGGCCTGGGCGTTTGAGCGGCGTGCGATCGCGGTCAGTGCCGCGGCGCAGACGAGAGTGACACATACGGTAGCGACGCTGCGGGAGATCCGTTGCACATGCCCTCCGGGTGATCCGTTGGTACCGCTTTGGTACCGCTTTGGTACTGCTTGGTAGCGCGTTTGCACTGCACATCCTACCACACAATGACGCGTCCGTCGTCCGCGGTCCCTGGCGAGCGGTCGAGGTCAGAGTTCGCGTCCCTCCCTGGGCCCGGTGGAGTCGCCATGGTCATTGCCCTCCTGCTAGCTTTGTCTATCTGTGCAGCTCGCACGCTCAAATCCGACTACTGCGCACCGCGTGTCCCTTTCGAAGGTCTGCCCTCAGTGCAGCACCACCTATGACGAAGTCGTCGCCTTTTGCGCGATCGACGGCGCCAGCTTGGTGCGCGAGGGTCAGCAAGGGAATTTGATCGGCACGGTGATCGCGGAGCGGTACCGCATCGTGTCCCGCATTGGTGAAGGCGGCATGGGCGAGGTGTATCTCGCCGAACATGTGCGAATGAAGCGAATGAGCGCGATCAAGATTATGCGCGCGTCGTTGGTGGGTGAGGTTGAAGCGCTACGGCGTTTCACCCGCGAAGCCGAGAACGCAAGCCAGCTTTCGCACCCGAATATCGCCGCCATTTTCGACTTTGGCGATACGGCAGACGGTGTGGTGTACCTCGCCATGGAGTACATCGACGGCGAGTCGCTGGGCGCGAAGCTCGACCGCGACGGCGTCCTGCATCCCGACGTGGCCGCCGACATCCTCGGCCAGTCCGCCGATGCGCTGCAGGCCGCGCACGACTTGAACATGCTCCATCGCGACATAAAACCGGACAACATCATGCTGGCCCGCCGTTCCGACGGCACGTACCTGGTGAAACTGGTGGACTTTGGCATCGCGCGATCGATGGACGGCAGCGACCAGAAAGTGACGCGGACCGGCTTCTCGATCGGCACGCCAGAATACATGTCGCCAGAGCAGCTCTCGGGGAGCCCGCTGGATGCGCGCAGCGATCAGTACGCGCTGGCGCTGGTGGCGTTTTACGCACTCACCGGCAAACAAGCGTTTCCGTCGGAGTCTTCGAAGGAATCGCTCATTGCGCGCCTCACCAGCCATCCGCAGACCCTGCAGGAAGCGAAGCGCGACGTCGAATGGGATGAGTCGTTGCAGGAGGTGTTCAATCGGGGCCTGTCGCCTGAGCCGCACGAACGTTTCGACTCGGTCTCGGAGTTTGCGCACGCGCTCGCTGGTGCGATCAGTGCGATGACACCGACACAGACCGCCGAGCTGTATCGTCGAGCGCTCGACGTGCGCTTGATGAGCGTTGCCGCACGCACACCGCACGGTGATATCGAGGCGCTGCGCACGCCGAGCAGCCCGCATGTGACGCTGGGTACCCCGGCAGCGCGGACCGCGTCGAAAGGCAGTACGGCTGCATCGTCGCTCGGGAGCTCGCAGGCGGTGCCGCCGATCGCCCCAGTGGCCGCGAAGGGCCTGCCGTGGAAGCCCATCGTCATTGGTATCGCCACACTTGGTGTTGTGGGCTGGCTCGTGATGGACCGCAAGCAACGTCCAGCAGCGAAGACGGTTGCAGGCTCCACGGTGGCTGCCATCGGCGACACGGCGAAGCAAGTGGCCGTCGTGCCAACGCCGGTGCCGGGTAAGGACTCCACGACGGCGGCACGCGCGACGGTGGTGGACACGGTGGTGTCGCCGCCGATCGCGCCAGCTCCGAAAGCCGGAACGCCAGTCGCGGGAGCGTCGGTGGTCAAATCGTCGGCCGACAGCCTCAAACGTGCGCAGCGTGATTCGGTAAAGAAAGAGACCGCGCGGAAAGTGGTAAAAGCGACGGCGGACAGCGTGGCGCGGCTGAAGAATGTGCGGTCACGCTACCCGGAGCCGGCCATTGAGGCGAGACTGGCGCGCGGCGTGGTCACCAAAGACCTGATGGTTCGCGGCGATGATATTCGCGTTGTCGTTATGCCGACGCCGATTTTTGCTTGGCGCGCGATTCAGGCGCGCACGTGGAACGACCAGAATCCGAAGCCGACTGGTGGCAACTACGATGCGGTCGATCCGATCGAACGGTGGAGTGCGTGGAACGGGCTCGTGTCGTCACGGCGCGCGGTGTATGTCGTGGAGGTGACGACCGATCGCGTGCCCTGGCCGTCCTATCTGCCGGACAAACTGATCGACGTTCGACGTGGCGACATCGCCGCTGTGGAATTGCTACGCGATGGTGTGCCAGTGCCGCTCGAAAGTGTTGGACATATCGCGGCGCTGGTGAACGCGACCGATCACGTGGCGGCGGGAAAATTCTCGCCCAAGTCTTTGGTTGCGGCGATCGCGCCGGCGACGTTTCTGCCGCGCGATGACGGCTCGTGGCCCAAGATCGAGCTGCTGGTCCATGATGCGGCGCGGACTGGTGGCCCGGTGCGTGTCAGTCTTCCGCAGGCGTTCGTGAAACGCATGTACGACGAGTTCGGACCGTGGCGCGATGCGATCGCACGTCCGTAGCCTTACGCTAAACTTACGCGAAACTTAGCGCTCCGGCACGATCGTTTCGCCTTTCGCTAGCATCGCCACCAACGCGTCGATCTTTTTCGCGCGCCCGGCGGCGGTCTTCATGTTGTTCGTGCGAAACGCCAGTGCGAAGAGATTCATTTTGCCGAGCGTGTGGTACGTTTTCAGTGCGCGCGGATTGGCTTCGATCGCGGCGCGCAGATCGGCCGGCGTCGTGTCGTGGGAGGCGCTCCGAATCGGTGCATAGGCGGCGTCCCATCGTCCATCTGCCTTGGCGGCATCGACAGTGCGCTGTCCAGCTGCAGTCATCCGTCCGGCTGCGGTTAGACGCGCGACGTGATCGCGGTTGACCTGACTCCAGATAGACTTGGCGGTTCGCGGCGTAAAGCGCTGCAGAAATGACTTGACATCGAATGACTTCTTGAGACCGTCAATCCATCCCCAGCAGAGTGCGACGTCGAGCGCTTGCGCGTACGTGATCGTCGGCAGCCCGGAGTCTCTCTTGTGGATCTTGAGCCAGAGCTCGGTCTCTGTCGCATGCTTCGCGGCTAACCACTTCTCGAAGGCAGCATCAGTACGGAACGCCTTGATTTTCGCTTCATCGGGAATAATCGGGGCCATGTCAGTTGATGGGTTGGATCCCTCATGCGCAGGCGGCGCCGCACGACGGATGTTTCAGTGCGTTGGCTGCGCGGTGCTAAGACTCGTGCGCCCCGCCGCCAGGTCGGCCAGCAGCGCCACATGTACATCAAGCGCATCAATGACCCTGTAGCCGGTCTCTCGCCCGTCGAAAGCAAGTCCGAGATCGGTACCCGCCAGCACGATCGCCTCGGCGCCCTGCTCGTCGACCATGCGTCGGCCTGCGTCGAACAACATCTCGCGTTGCGCATCGGTACACACGCCGGAGACGGCAATGTCCTGATACATCTGACCGAGCCGATCGATATCGTCGTCGCACGCGACGGCGTTTGTGCGGTGCAGCTGCCCGTAGAGTCGGGTGCGCATCACGACGCGTGTACCAAGCAGACCGACGCAGGCGATGCCTTGGTCGGCAAAGTGATCATCGAGCGGAGTCACGGCGGAGACAAGCGGCAGCGACGAGATCTGTGCGGTCTCGTCGAAACAGAAATGCCCGCCCAGCGAAGTGATGCCGACACATTCCGCCCCTGCGGCCTTTAGTCGGTCGATCAGTGCCGCGTAGATCGCCGCCTGATCGTCGCGACGATCGGCAAGGTTATTCCTGATCAGCGTATTGACGTCCGCCTGCACGATGGTGAGCTCGAGCGGTGCTGCAAGCTGCCGCATTCGCGCACAGAGGCGCTGGTAGTAGACCACGGTCGCCGCGGGTCCGATACCACCGATCAGGCCGATGTGCATGTCATTGCTCCGTGGTATTGCACCGCTATCGGCCGAACTGCCGCAGATGATGGTCGAGGTGTCGGTATGCCAACACCCCCCACTGCCGTTCGCTGAGCGGGCCAAAGAGGGGATGCGCTGGCCAGCGGCTTGGCGTCTTGCCTGCGGCAAAGCGTTCGATCAGTGCCGCAGACGCGGCCGTCTCCTGAGCCCATGACGCTGGCTCACGCGCGAGAAGCTCCGGTGCGGTTGGCGTGCTCTTGGGAAACGGCAGCCAGTATATGATGAGCTGTTTGAGGGGGAAGTTGCGTGCGAACGGAATATGCTTCGGTGCGCAGGCGAGTTCTCCGACCGACATGCGCAAGGCGTCTGTCACATGCGCGAGCATACGCGGTGCCGTAAAGCGCCCCCACGCCGGTGTGTCCGTCGGCGATAGCGTGGCCAGTCGTGCGATAGCGCTCACGCGAGTTTGCGGCTCTGCAAGTGATCGGGGCATGCTGCGAATCAACGAGGAAACGCGGCGCTGTCAAGCGACCGGGTGGCGTGGCGCACCCTTGCAGATTTCCGGCAAACGGCGCTGATATCGGACATGGCATCCTGGCTCTCGAATTTGCTTGGTGGTGCGTCGCAACCCGCTCTTCGGGTGCGCGGCATCGCGGTCGACGTCCTCAACACGCGCGCTGACATCCGCACTGAGGACGTCCTCGAACGCCTCGATGACGCGCTGGCGTTGATCGCACAGTATCAACCCATCCGCTTTGCGCACTTACAGCGCGATGTGCGTGCCATCCGGATTGAGCGCTTTGCCTGTCGCGGCGCCTTTGACCCGACCGATCGCACCGTCATCACGGAACTCACGTTTCTGGCGCGACGCGACATCACCGCGGCGCCGGTTGCGTCCAGCATTCTCCACGAAGGCGTCCACGCGCGCGTGCATGCCTTCACGTCTCGCGTACTCGGCGGCGCCATTGACCGCGACATGTCGCACGAGGAGCGCCTCTGTCGACGCGCCGAGCTGACGTTCGGCATCGCGCTACCGCCTGAGCTTGGGGCGCCGGTGATTGAACGGGCGATGGACTCGCTCGACTTAGACGATCGCGGCGTGGCGCCAGCAGTGGATTGGGACGAAGCCCAACGGAGGATCCGCGATGCCGACGCACGGGCGTAACGGCGGCGGCGCTCGGTCGCCCGCGTCGTCGCCGCGGGTGACGCCGACGGACACGGGCATGCGCAGCGGTCGACTGGAAGCCTTCAGCGACGGTGTGTTCGCGATCATCATCACCATCATGGTGCTCGAGCTCAAAGTGCCACACGGCACCAATTGGGTCGCCTTGTCACCGCTTGTGCCAGTGATGCTCAGTTACGTCATCAGTTTCGTGTATATCGGCATTTACTGGAGCAATCACCATCACCTCTTTCAGGCCGTCGAGCGTGTGAGCGGTGGTGTGCTCTGGGCCAATTTGCATCTGCTCTTCTGGCTCTCGCTCTTTCCGTTTGTGACTACATGGATGGGTGAGAACCACTTCGCGGCTGAAACCGTCGCGCTCTACGGGGTGGTACTGCTCATGGCGGGCGTCGCGTATTCACTGCTGGTGCGAGCACTCCTCAAGCACCACGAACAGGACTCGGCGCTAGCGCGCGCGATCGGTCGTGACTGGAAGGGCTTCTTGTCGCTCGCGCTGTACGCCAGCGGGATTGCGGTGTCGTTCGCCAGCGCGCGCGTCGCAGCCGTGCTGTACGTAGCCGTGGCCATCATGTGGCTCGTGCCGGACCGCCGCATCGAAAAAGTGTTGGTTACGTAGACCGCGCGGCGAGCAGCGCCGCCATACGCTCGTGGATGAGCTGCACGGCTTTGAGCGGACGGAGCATGACCTTGAATTCGGTGATCTGGCCCTGTGCATCCCAGGCGATCATGTCGACGCCATTGACCGTGATGCCATCAATGACCACGTCAAACTCCAGCACTGCGTTTCGATCACCGACCACCTGTCGCACGTAGCGAAAGCTGTTGTTGACGAACACGTGGAACGCCGCAGTGAGATACATCGTGGTGATGGCCTTCCCGCGCTGCGGCGTGAGCATCACGGGTGAATGAAACACCACGGTGTCGGCGAGCAACGCTTCAAGCCCGCGCACATCACGACCGTGCACAAGTTGATGCCAGACCGCAAGCGTGTCGATCACCGCGCCGGCCCGGTCTCCGCAGGCATGCCGTCGGTGCCTCCCCACTCGGTCCAACTGCCATCGTACACCGACGTATTGGGCACGCGAAGCAGGTCGAGTGCGAGGACCACCGCGCACGCCGTCACCCCCGTGCCGCAACTTGCCACGATGGGCCGCGTCAGATCGAGTCCGGCCTCGCGCATGATCGCGCGCAGCTGCTCCGCCGAACGGACGGTTCCGTTTGCGTTCACGAGTCGCGCGTAATGCACATTCACACTCCCGGGAATGTGCCCACTACGCACGCCGGTGCGTGGCTCGGGTTCGGATCCTTCAAATCGTCCAGCTGAGCGTGCGTCCACTACCTGCTCGCGATGCGTCTCGAGATTGGCCTGCATCGTGTCCATGTCGCGCACGCGCGACGCATCGAGACGCGCGTGGAACGTTGTCGGCGTCACGAGTGGTACCGCGCTATCGACAGCGAAGTGATCGCTGCGCCACTTGCCAATACCACCGTCCAACACGGACACGCGCTCGTGGCCGAACGTGCGGAGCATCCACCACAATCGCGGCGCACTGAAGTTTTGATCTGACCCGTCGTACACGACGATTGCATCGTCACTCCCCACACCCAACGATCCCATGCGCTGCGCGAACACTTCGGCACTGGGCAGCGTGTGCGGAAACGGCGCGGTCTCGTCGCTCAGCCAGCCAAGATCGCAGAACACGGCGCCCGGAATGTGCGCGGCGAGGTATTCCTCCCGCGCATTGCGGCCGGCATTCGGCAGGTATGTGCTCGCATCGATGACTTTGACGCGCGCCGCGGTGAGATGACTCGCGAGCCATGTGGTTGAGACGAGCGGTGTTGGAAACGGATCGCCAGACATTGGGTGCAGGCAGAGGTGGTGGACGTGTTCTGCGAATCAACGTGCCTGCGTCCGCTCCCGATAGAGTGCGCGAGCGTAGGCGGCCGGTCCGCGCTACGCCCGAAAGTACCGGACGTACTTGGCGACTAGCGTGCCACGTGTTGGCGTCCGCCAGGGGATGCCGCCGCCGAGTTCCGTCGGCCATTGACTGGTCCAGACCACGTACAGATCGGAACCGGGTGACGTCGTCCACCGCACGCGGGCATTGGCGGCCGCGCGATGCGACTCATTGTCCCACTGCGTAAACAGTGTGGTGCTCAGACGCGCGCTCGTTGCCACATCCAGTCGCACGCGTGCCGTCTGCGCCGCAAACCGCTGCGTCTGCGCACGCTCCGTCAGCGACACCGCCGTCCGATTGTACTCCACACTGATATTCACGTGTGGCGCGAATCGACCGCGCAAGGACGCGTTCACTTCGGTTGAGCGACCAGTATAGAACCCTCCACTGGCGACGGTCACGTCCAGTCCGACGCGCCGCGCCGACGATCCCTGATACTCCACCTGCGTGCGATTCCAGGCATACCGACCGGCAGCGATCTGTGCGCCGTCGAACAGCTCAAACGGTTCATCGGGTGCGTCGTATTGCCGGTTGAATTCGATGGAGATCTCGTCCCCACTCTCGAACTCCAGTCCAAAGGGCGTGGTCTTGAGTGATCCGTTGGACAACCCACTCAGCGGGCGACTGTTGTCAGCGGTGCGCACCAGATCGCCGTTGAGCACATCGAGCTTGAGGCGGCGAACATGCATCGCCTCAAGCGGCCGCTTGAGTGCACCAAGGGAGGACGGTCGCGGTGAGAGTCCGCTACTCCATCCGATACGGTGGATGCCGCGCTGTTGCACAAAACCCAATTCCGGCCGATAGCCGGCCCCAACGCGGTCGAGACGCAACACGAAATCGGCAACGTCATTGGGGAAATCGACGATGGCCCGCGCGTAGTACGGGTCACCGGCGGTGGCACTCCCATCGACGGAGGCGGTGCCGAGGAACACCAGATTCTGGCCGCGCACGACGTACGGCAGGTTGAAATCGAGACCGCCGGCGCCACTACTGGCCGCGCCGCGCGGCGCGTTGAGCGTCGCCATGGCACCGACATACCCACGTCCAAGGAGGTCGCGCTTGACCCGCCCCACGACGGCGGTCGCCGGACCTGAACCGCCAGTATGCGTAGTGAGGAACCCCACCTGTTGCGCGCCGAGTCGGCCGGTGAGCCGCGCGCCGACTTGCAGCGGAATTGGTGATCCATCGGCACCGAGTCCGATGCGGCGACTGTAGAACAGCTGCGTTTGCCGCTGCCGTCCGAAATCAAAAATGCCCGCGCCTTCGGTGAAGAAGGGACGCTGTTCTGGAAAGAAGAGGGGGAATCGTGTCAGGTTCACCACCTGTCGATCCACTTCGGCCTGCGCGAAGTCCGCATTGGCGGTGAGATCGAGTGTGAGCGTGGGGGCGGGCGCGAGCTTCGCGTCGAGTCCAGCCGTGCCGCGAAGCCCAGCGGGACGCGTTGCCGCGAGCGTTCCGTCACTGGCGACCGAACGTTCGGTCAATGATCCCGTCGTCACTGCGTATGGGCGGAACTCGGCGATGGCGCGGCGCGGCAGGCCACGATCCATCGTGCGCTTGGCGTCTTTGAACCCAGTCAGCGATCCAGCGCGCTCCAAAAAACGAATCCCTTCCGTGCGCTTCCATGCCGACCACAACGCGGACTCGTTCTTCCGCCGGATGAATCGGCGCACGTTGATGTCCCACGCGTCTGCTGCGTCTTCGCCGTCAATCGGCCGGTAGCGCAGTGTCTGCCATGGGATCAGGATTTCTGCCTGCCATCCGTGTTCGGTGACGCGAGCACGTCCATCCCAAATGCCGTCCCACTCCTTCGATTCGCTTTCGAAGTTCAATACCTCAGCGTCGCTCAGTGCACCGTTCGGGTTGATGCTGAACAGAAATGCAGTGCGCTTGTCCGCGGTGGGCGACAGCATCACCGACACGTTGTCATCGGCGCCCAGGTCCGCGTCGCGGCGCAACTGTGTGCGACGGATCCCTTCTGGGGAGCGATCAAACGCCCAGATGCCAACCCACAACCCGTCGGCCGTCGCGACAAAACGCACGACGGTTCGTTCGCTCGCGGGTTCTCCCTGTCGTGGGTCGCGCTGCGTAAACGTGGTGAGACTGTCCGCCGCGGCCCACGTCGGCTCCGACAGCGCGCCGTCAAGCTTGAGGCCGCGACCAAACGTGATGCGCGAGGTGCGCACGGCGGTATCCGCGACATCGCGCGCGGGACTGCCCGAACCGATGGGAGTCTGTGCATTGAGTGATGCGGGCGAGATCGCGCATCCGACCACGAGGCACGCCCAGACCCGCGCGTTCGGACGTGCGTGCGACCATCGGTGCGAACGTAGACAAGCAGGACGGATGTGTCGAACGATGAGCATAAACGGCAAGCGCTGTTACAGTGAACCCACGAGGTACGGGACGTCACAGGCCGCATCCTAATCGTCAACGCATGTCGCGTCGATGACACCCAGATCGCACGCAAGGGCCGGTGACCAAAACATCGATTCCGTCGTCTGATCGGCGTAGTCGCGTCCCGACTACGAATGCGCAGGCCGGTGCCGAAAGCTGGTGTCCGTTCGACGATGAACGGCCCCGCCGAACCGAACGTGTATAGTGCTTTTGGAATCAGCATGTCCCAGTCGACCGAGGAAGCGCGTGCCGTTGTCCTTTCGCTGGCCGACGTCATTCAGTCCGTGAATGATCAAGCGAGCGGCGCGACACGGCAACAACTCTTTGACCGCTTGTGCGCGAGCGCCGGCGGTGGCCGCGTCGAGATCACACTCGATGGCGGAACGTTGCGCGCGCAGGGTGATCCCGTCGATGCCTCTGTCCCAGCGGTGCACGCACTGCAGGCGGCGCTTGAGCGTCACACCATTTCGGCACTCATCATCGATTGGTCGACTACGCCAGAGGAGTTGACGGTGTTGTCGCGACTGTTGTCAGAACGGGCGCCAGCGACCGTCGAGCCCATCGACACGCGCGCCCATGCTCTGGGCTGCTGGAGCATCGTGTTCCGCCTCCATGCAACCATCACTCCAGACATCGCCGCGCAGTTGACGGTGCCGCACGCGCTTGGGGCCGGCACCGCAGCCTGTGCGAGCGTCGATGCCGCGCAGCGTCTCGCCGCAGAAATCGTCGCTGAAGCGAAGGCCCTGCTGCTGGCCGGCGATGCCGTACAGGTGACACGGCTGCTGCGCGACGTGGCGCGGGCTGAGGAGACGAGTGGGACGGGCACATCGCCGGTGCGCCCGGTGTGGGAGCGCGCCTTCAACGAGATTGCCACCAGAGAGTGCGTCGAGTTGGTAGCGAGCTTGTTGCCGCGCAGTGGTGTGCCAACCCCTGACCTCCTCGCCGTGCTGAAACGCGTTGGCGACTCGGCCGGCAATGTGCTGCTCGGCAAGCTCTTTGCCGCGTCCCGCCTCGCCGAACGCCGCATGCTCTACGACACCATCGTGCACGTGCATGCGGCCGTAGGCGACTTGATTCGTTGCCTCAAGCACTCGCAATGGCACGTGGTGCGCAATGCGGCGTTGCTTCTGGGCGCGATGCAGGAACGTGATGCCGAAGGGCCCCTGTCGGCGCTACTCAAGCATGCGGACACACGCGTGCGCCTGGCGGCCGTTGCCGCGCTCGTCCAGGTTGGCACGCCGACAGCGCTGACGTCGGTGGAAATGGGTATGGCCGATGCAGACACTGCCGTGCGTCGGCACTGCTTTCGGCATCTCCGGCACCGTCCAGACTTCAACATCGGCGTCGCTGCGATCAGCGACGCGATCGACCTCGAAGGTGACAGCAGCGCGCAGCGCGACCTGTTCTCGACCCTTGTGAATCATGGCAGTCCAAACGCGTTCAGCAAACTGGTGCGATTCGCCTCGCCATCGCGATTCCAGAAGTTTGCGGCGCCCATTCGCATCATCATTCTCGAGGGGATTGCACGCCTTCGTCCGGGATCGGTGGTTCCGCTGCTCCGGGCCGCGACGGCGGATCAGGATCCGCTGGTCAGCAAGCGCGCGAGCGAACTGCTGGCGGCATAGTGCAACGCGACGTAACGCGAGGTCGCGGGACGCGACCTCACGCCCGTCCGGAAATCATTTCGCCTTGGTGAACAGCCCAAGTTTGCCGTGCTTCGCTGCGAGCAAGTAGTAAAAGGTCACGCGCATCTTCTCGCGGTCGTCTTTCATCTGCTGGCAAACTTCCTGCACCATTTTGTCCAATGAAGCATCGTCATTTGTCATGCCGAGCTTCTTTTTCAGGAAGTTGTCGACAACACGCTTGCGCTCGGACGCATCGCTACAGGCCACAAGCGAGGAGTCCTTCTTCTGCAGCGCGATGCCGCAATACCGTTTGATCGCGCCGATGATGTCGGCATCGGCGTCGGCCGCAAAGCGCCGCACATGCGTGACATAGTCGTACTTCGCGTAGTCGATTGCTTCGGCCATGACTGTGCTCGTGGAGTCTGGAAGTGGAGGCGTGACGCGGCAAACTCCGTTCCGCGTCTCGAGCGACGTCCGCAGTGCGTCGCTTTGTAGTCAACACAATACGCATGCGAACTCTGCTCCACCAGAACCCACACATAGGTCAAGTTGACTGGGCGGAGACGCCGACGTTGATCTAGGTTGCGGGTATGGGTACAGTCGACACGGCCGAGGACGCCGATTCGCGCTCCGCGGAGCGTGCGCTGCCGATCTCGTGGTTGCCGGCGTCGCTCCGCGTGCAGCTCACGCTGTGGTACACCGTGCTCCTGGCCGTCCCACTGATCATCTTCGCAATAGGCTCCTACATCGCCGCCGCACGTGCGCTGGAGCAGCGGACCGATGCGTTTATCGATGACGCGCTGTCGGCGTTCTCGCGCGAACTGGTAGCCGAGCGGCGCACCATGCTGTCTGCCGTGGTGGCCATCCAAAGTACCGTGCGCGACGTACGATTTCGCGACCTGCACATTGCCGTCGTTGACAGCATCGGGTCGATCGTCGCCATGACGGCACCAGCGGACGATCGCGCGATGGCGAGCTTTATGCCGGCACCAGATGTAACGTCGCGTGTGCTCGCGTTGCTTCGCTCAAGCGGCCGACTGCCGCGCGCTGCATCAGTGCCGAGCGCTACGGGCGCATTTCGGGTGATCACGGAATCACTGGTCCTCGACGGCGCTCGGTTCAGTGTTGCCGGCAGCTACTCGCTCCGCAATATCGAGGCGGTGCTCGAACGGATTCGCCAGCTGTTTCTGGTGGCGATCCCCCTGCTGTTGCTTGTGTCGGCGGCTGGTGGCTACGCATTGGCGAAGCGCAGTCTGGCCCCCGTTGCCCTGATGAGTGCGCAGGCCGCGGAGATCAGTGCGAGCAACATGCACCACCGCCTGCCCGTGGGTGGCGGAGCGGAGCTCGTGGGGCTGGCGAACGTGGTGAACGGATTGCTCGAACGCCTTGAGCAGTCCTTTATGCAACAACGTCGCTTCATCACGGATGCATCGCATGAACTGCGCACGCCAACGGCGGTCGTACGGACCGAAGCCGATATCACCTTGTCACGCGACCATCGCACCGAGCCCGAGTATCGTGCGTCCGTAGCGGTGATTCAGGATGCGGCACGTCGACTGACGCGTATTGTCGACGATCTCTTTCTCCTGTCGCGCGTGGACTCCGGTCACCTGGTCGTGCGCCGCGAGCCGCTCTATCTCGAAGAGTTGCTGCACAGCACGACGCGCGCCGTGCGGTCGGTGGCGGCGTTACGCTCGGTGGACGTGTCGCTGTTGCGTGTGGTCGATGCGCCGATCACGGGTGACGCAGATCTCCTCGGTCGGTTGTTTCTCAACCTCTTCGATAATGCAATCAAGTATTCACCGGAGGGCGGCACGGTGGACGTCACCATGGCGCTTGACGGCGATGACTGTCTGATCAGCGTGGTCGACGCAGGACCGGGCATGCCTCCGGAAGCGCGTGAACGGGTCTTTGAACGGTTCTTTCGCGTGGATGATGCGCGTTCACGGACGGAATCGAGTGCCACGTCCGGCGCTGGGCTGGGTTTGGCCATCGCGCGGCGCATTGCGGAAATGCATGACGGGAGTATCACGATTGTCGACACTCGACCTGGGCGAACGGAGTTTGCCGTGCGTCTCCCGGTGAGTGCATGACGCGCGCCCACCGACCGAGCGGTTCATACTACCGTGCAGCGCGTCAGGACCTACGACGTCGAAACGCAGCGCACACACACTTGAGAAGGGAGAGGCCAATCCGTGGGTAACCGAGATGTCGCGACTGACGCCGACGAGGAACAGCGGCACGCCTTTGCCCGTGCGCTGCTGGAGGACATCGATGCACTCACGCAGATGGTGCAGTCGGGGATGCTCGAACGTGGCGTGCGGCGCATTGGCTTTGAGCAGGAGATGTTTCTTGTGCGTCCGTCGGGCCGTCCCGCGCCGATTGCGATGGAGATGCTGACGCAGCTGGATGACGCGTCGTTTACCACCGAGATTGGGCGCTACAATCTCGAGTTTAATGTGACGCCAACGACGCTCGAGTCCGGATGCCTCGCTGCGCTCGAGGAACAGCTGCACGCTGCGCTGGCCCGCGCACGCGCTGCCGCGCACACCATGGATGCCGACGTTGTGTTGACGGGAATTTTGCCGTCCATCCAGCTGGCCGATCTGGTGCTCGAGAATCTCACGCCGTTGCCTCGCTACCGGGAACTGGACCGCCTCATCACGTCACTCTCCGGTGGCGAAGTACGCACGCTGATTCAGGGACGCGACAATCTGCAGCTCAGTCTGCAGAATGTGATGCTCGAGACCTGCAACACCAGTATCCAGATCCATCTGCAAATGGACCTCGAGCAGATGTCGCGCATCTATAACATTACGCAGCTTGTTGCCGGACCGATGGTTGCGGCCGCGGCGAATTCTCCGCTCTTGTTGCAACATCGGCTGTGGCATGAGACACGCATTCCGACGTTCGAGCAGTCGGTGGATATTCGGTCCACGGCCAACCGCCAGCGTGGTACGTGGCAACGCGTCCACTTCGGCGACGACTGGGTGTCTGACAACATCCTTGATGTCTACCGTGACCAGATCGCGCGGCATCGCATCACGTTACTGGGGGACACGGGCGAATCGTCGGTGGACGCACTGGCCCGCGGTGAGATACCACCACTTCGCGCGCTTGCGCTACACAACGGGTCACTCTATCGCTGGAACCGCTTGTGCTACGGGATCTCCAATGGCCATCCGCATCTGCGCATTGAGCATCGGCCCATCGCGTCCGGGCCAACGGTGCTCGATGAAGTCGCCAACACAGCGCTGTTTCTCGGGCTCGTGTTTGGTCTGGATGGCGAAGTTGACGATGTGCGGTCGCAGTTTGCGTTCAGCGATGCCAAGTCCAATTTTGTCGCCGCCGCGACGTCAGGACTCGACGCGACGATGCACTGGCAAGACGGAAACGCCATGCCGGTACGCGAGCTGTTGCGCGATGTGCTCCTGCCACTGGCCCAACGTGGGCTGCACCGCGTGGGGGTGAGTGACGCCGAGTCGGCGCGGTACCTGGGCGTGATTGAAGGACGGGTGCGCAATGGCCAGAACGGTGCGCGATGGACGCTTGACGCCTACGAGTCGCTCGCGTCTATTCCGAAACGGATTGCGAGAGCGGAGGCAGTCACGCGCGCCATCATGCAACGACAGTGGCAGGGCGTGGCGGTGCACGAATGGAGCGAACCAACGGCCAACGAAGCCCAGGGATGGACGTCACACTGCACGACGGTGTCCACGCTGATGACGACGGATGTGTTCACCGTGCGTCCCGACGACTTGATCGACCTCGCGGCGAGTGTGATTGAATGGAAAAACGTTCGCCACGTACCCGTGGAGGACGACGCCGGCGCGCTGGTGGGCTTACTGTCCCATCGGCAATTGCTCGAATACTGGTCGAAAGACGGGCGAGACTCGGCGCCGGTTGCTGTGCGCGAAGTCATGCACAGCGCCCCGCAGACCGTCGGACCGTTGGACTCGGCGGCACATGCGCTGCATCTCATGCGCACGCTCGACATCGCCTGTTTGCCGGTGGTGCTTGATGGGCGACTGATCGGGATTGTGAGCGAGCACGATTTTCTGCCGCTCGCTGCACGGTGGCTCGAGGGCCGCTGAGCAGGGGCTTGTAAAACGTCCCACGGCGTGGGATATTTTCTCCCATGACATGGGACACACTCCACTACCTCCCCCGGCTGGCTGAACAGCAACTCACCGACGTGCTGCGGGTGCAACCCGTGGCCGTACTCATGGGCGCGCGCCAGAGTGGCAAGAGCACACTCATCGAGGCGAGTGCGGGCACCCAGGGGTTCACACGGCTGACGTTGGACGATCTGGACACGCGCCGACAGGCGCTGGACGATCCGGAAGGGCTCGTCGCACGCGCCGACCGACTCGCCATCGACGAAGTGCAACGCGCCCCTGATTTACTGATTGCCATAAAGCGTGCGGTCGATCAGCATCGACGTCCAGGACGGTTCGTGCTCACGGGCTCGGCCAATCTCCTGGCCATGAAGCCGGTGAAGGAGACCCTGGCAGGCCGCGCATCGTTCGTTTCGCTATGGCCCCTCACGCGACGCGAACGACTGGGCATGGGAAGTGCCGGCTCGTGGTCAGCCTTGGTCGACGCGACGCCAGACGCATGGCCAGCGATCCTGACCGCGCAGAGTGTGCCGCAGGACGATTGGCGCACACTCGCTGCGGAAAGTGGCTATCCACCAGTCGCGGTGGCGCAGTTGTCGGCTGCCGAGCAGGCCGCATGGCTACAGGGATACCTCGACGCGTTCCTGAGCCGCGATATCGCCGATCTCGCACAGATCACGCGGCCGCTTGATCTGCTCCGCCTCATGCGTGCCGCGTGCACGAGGCTTGGCCAGGTCGAACATCAAGCGGCGTGGGCACAAACGACCGGATTGACCACGTCCACCATCTCGCGATGGACCGATCTGCTGGAGGTCGCCTATCAACTCATTCGGGTTCCGGCATTCAGTGTCAATCGCACCAGTCGTCTGACGAAGAAGCCTAAGGTGTATTGGTCGGACACCGCCATGGCGATGCATCTCGCTGGCAGTGCGCTGCCGACTGGTGCGCATCTCGAGAACCTGGTGTTGTCAGACCTGAACGCGTGGTGCGGTGCGCAGTCGCCACGACCAGTGATCTTCCATTGGCGAACTGTGTCGCAACAGGAAGTGGATTTTGTCATAGAGCTTCCATCGGGGAAAGTGTTGCCGATCGAAGTCAAAGCGACCATCACGCCCACGGCGCGCGACGCGTCCGGTCTTCGCGCATTTCTCACCGAATACAGCGACATCGCCATTGGCGGACTGCTGCTGCACGGTGGGGACGACATCGTCAAGCTCGCCAAGGACGTTGTAGCGGTGCCATGGTGGCGCGTGATGTAGCCTCGACGAGCTCACGCGCCCACAGCGGCCGCCCTACTTCCCGCCCTTGGCCAGTCGCGTCGCTTGCTCGATGTCCTTGGCGTGCAGTTGATACTCCGGGAGCGCCTTCTTGAGTTCACTGTCACGCGCACCGAGAAACACTTTCCACGACTTGCTCGCAATCGCGGCATCGCCATTGAGTGTTGCAATGCGCGCGACCAACGCCAGCCCGAGCAAGTGATTGGGTGACTTTTGCAGGATGGTATCGGCTTGCGCGGCTGCAACGTCAAAGGCACCCGTCTCCGTCGCCACGCGACCGTAGTCGTAGCGCGCGTCGATGTCGAGTTCAGCGCCGAGCATTTCAAAGCTGGCCAGCGCCATCGGAGCAAAGAACTGCGCGCTGTCTTTCTTGCCCTCTTCCGTATAGCGCATGATGCGGTCGTACAAACGACTGGCGCGTTCGCGCGGCGACATGCTCGCGATGTCCGGAGCGGCCCCTGTTGGCGCCCCGCTATTTGCCGCGCCACCAACGGGCGCTCCGCCGGCAAACGGCGCAGCGTCCGACGCAGCATCGGCCGCCGCGTTCGGGTTCGCACCACTGCTCGCACCAGCGCCCAGGTAGTACGCCGTCACCGCAACCAGTAGCACGGCGGCGACTGCCCACGGCGCATAGGTGAGCGGTCCGCGCACGCTGTTCGCACCACGAACACTCGACGGTGACGCGGACACGCTTCCGGTGCCACGGGCGGCTGCCGGCACGCCGGTGCCGCACTCGCTGCAAAAACGCGCGCCCGTCGCCAGCGCAGCGCCGCAATTGCCACAACCGCTGGTGTCGAGCGATGCGCCGCACTGGTTGCAGAACTTGCCGGTCGAGCGCGCGCCACACGATGAGCACACTGAGCTGGCAGAGGAGCCGGAAGGCGAACGGTTGGTCATCGAAACGAGGGCGGTGAACGGTCAGCGCAGGGCCGCCAAGCGGCGGAGATAGCCAAAGATACGTGGGGTGAGGATAGTGCCCACGCGTTTCTCCGACATCGACGTAAATATCACGGATAGACAGACCCTGCATTCCCGGGTAGCATGCCTGTCCCACACCGGCCCCGCCGGTTTCCTCTTCGTTGCCCGCCTTGCTTCGTGATACTCCCGCCATTGCGCTGAACGGCATCGCCCACCGGTTCGGCCGCCGCTGGGCACTTCGCGGCGTCTCGCTGTCGGTGGCGGCTGGCGAAATTCTGGCCATTATCGGCCACAATGGGAGCGGCAAAAGCACGCTGCTCCGGGTCGCGGCCACGGCGGTCCGACCAACGCGGGGGTCGGGCACGGTGTTCGGCGCCGATCTGGTGAAGGACCCGCAGGCCGTGCGCAGCATGCTGGCCCTGCTGTCCACCGAGCCCGGCGTCTACGGCGACCTCACCGCCCTCGAGAACCTGCGCTTCGCCGCCCGAATGCTCGGCGTGCCTACCGACCATGCCCCTCTACAGCGTGCACTCGATCGGGTGGGACTCGGTCGCGAGGGCTACGAGCGCGCGCGGAACATGTCCTCCGGTATGCAACGCCGCCTCTCTATCGCGCGACTGCTGCTGCGCGAACCGCGCGTGTTGCTGATGGACGAGCCCTACAATTCGCTCGACCCGGATGGTGCCAGACTGGTTAACGAGCTCATCCGTGAGACGAAAGACCGCGGTGGGAGCGTGCTGCTCGTAGCGCATGATTTGTCTCGCGGCGAGGGTCTACCGGATCGCGTTGTCGAAATGCAGGACGGGTTGTTGGCTGAGCCCACCGCGGGCCCTGATGCGGACAGCGTTATCGTCCGGGACGTGATTCCGCTCGACCAACCCAAGGCGCACGGATTGCGCCTTGAACGGGGCGGACTCCGGTGACAGCCCCAGTCACCCTAAGCGCATCGCTGCAGGCCGACTGGGGCCGGGTACTCGCCGTGGCGTGGAAAGACCTGACGGCGGAGCGTCGCACCAAGTCGAATTTCAATGCCGTCGTCGCCATGGCCGGCATGATTCTGCTTTTCTTCGGGTTTGCACTCGGACCAGACGCCGAAGGGCTCCGAAACGCCGCGGCCGGGGTACTGTGGCTGACGATTCTCTTTAGCGGCGTGCTGGCGTTCAACCGCTCGTATCAGCTGGAGCTGGAGGCGGGCGCGCTGGAGCAGTTGTTGCTCTACCCAGGCGAGCGCTGGGCCATTTATCTGGGCAAGCTGCTCGCCAACATCGCCTTTGTTTTTCTCGTGGAAGTCATCACACTCCCACTCACCGCCGTGCTCTATCACGTCGCCTTCCCGGAACGCTGGCTGTCGGTGCTCGGCGTACTGGTGCTGGGGACGACAGGGTTCGTCGCCCTGGGAACGTTGTATTCGGCGATGGCCAGTCGCAGCCGTTCACGCGAAGTGCTGTTGCCGTTGTTGCTGTTTCCCATGCTCGTACCGGTGTTGATCGCGGCCAGTGGAGCGACGGCCTCGTTACTGGGCGGCGATGTGATGGGTGACAGCCGCGCATGGATCCGCTTGTTGGCGGCGTTCGATGCCATCTTTATCGTTGCCGCCACGTGGGCATTCCAGTTCGTCATTGAAGGGTGAGGAACGCATGGCCGAGAACACGCTGAGACCGATGAGTGCCGTGGCGCCCAGTGTGGCGGAGCCGCTTGTCCTGCGCGCTCGCGCCCCGTGGCTGGTCGCCCTGACCTGGCTGGCCCCGATCGCGGTGATTGCGTCGCAAGCGTACTTCATCGCTGCATCAGCGCCCGATCGCGACATGGGACATTTACAGAAGATCATGTATGTGCACGTGCCCGCCGCGTGGAACGCCTTTCTCGCGTTTTTCTGGGTGTTGATCCAGAGTGTGCGCTACCTGTGGAAGCGAGACGAGCGCGCCGATCTGCTGGCCGCGGCCGGTGCCGAAGTTGGCGCCGTGCTCACCGGTCTCACCCTCGTGCTTGGCTCAATCTGGGGTCGCCCTACGTGGGGTGTGTGGTGGACGTGGGACGCGCGACTGACATCGACCGCGGTGTTGTTCCTGGTGTACGTCGGCTATCTGGCGTTGCGCGGACTGACCGACGATCCGGAACGTCGCGCGCGCTGGAGTGCGGCGGTGGGTATCCTCGGCGCGCTCAACGTGCCCATTGTGTACATGTCGGTGAAGTGGTGGCGCACCTTGCATCAGATGCAATCGGCGCCGAGCACACTCGATCCCACCTACACGTGGGGGCTGCGCGCCAACGCGATCGCGTTTTTGCTCGTGCTCATCGTGTTCATCGCCTATCGCTATCGCGGATTGCTCGCCGAGTCGGTGTTGGAACGTCAGCTGGATGAAGCGGCGTTGAGTCGGAGGGTGCGCACATGAACGGCATGGCGGCTGATGCGTGGCCGTATGTGGTCGCGGCGTACGCGGTGACCTGGATTGTTTTGCTCGGCTACAGTATCCGGCTCGTGCTCATGACGCGCCGGTCCGCGGTTTCAAGTGCACAAACGAAGGAAGGCAGATGAGTGATGTGAACGACACGGTTCCAGATGCAACTCCAACGCGTGTGTCGCGCAATCCGTCGCGCAAACCACTGGCGATTGGAGCACTCGTGGTGTTGGTGGGCGCATTTGGCTATCTGATGTACGGTGGCGTGGAGGAGAATCTTGTCTACTTCCTTACGCCGAGTGAACTCGTGGCCAAGGGTGACAAGGCGGTCGACCGTCCGGTACGGCTTGGCGGACAGGTGGTCGCTGGCTCGGTGCAATGGAACGCCGATGCGCTGGATCTGCGCTTCAAGGTGACGGACGGTGCGAAGGAGGTGCTGGTGCATTCCACTGGTGCGCCGCCGCAGATGTTTCGCGCTGCGATTGGCGTGGTGGTGGAGGGCAAGTACGGTCGGAGTGGTGTGTTTGAATCACACAGCCTGATGGTCAAGCATTCCAATGAGTATCGCCCGCCTGCCCCGAGTGAAGGTGGACATCCGGCGCGCCTCGACAAGACGTTAATCCGGAGCTGACGCACGTGACACGCATGCTGGGATTGGCGTCGGTCTGGATTGCCCTGGTGATGGCCATCTACGGGATCGTCGTCGCTGTGATGGGCCTGACGCGCAATAAGCCAGCGTACGTCGCGAGTGCATTTCAAACGGTGTACGTCAACTTTGCGCTGATGACCTTGGCGATTGGCGCTATGATTTATGCGCTGGTGACGCACGATTTCAGCATTGGCTACGTCGCGCAGGTTGGGAGTCGTACGACGCCACTGCTCTATACCGTGATTTCGCTGTGGGGCGCGCTCGAAGGGTCGATTCTGTTTTGGGGTTGGGTGCTGGCGATGTATAGCGCCGTGGTCGTGTGGACCAACCGACACCGCGTTGGTGGCCTGGTGCCTTGGTCGACGGTCGCCCTGCTGAGCATTTGCTTTTTCTTTTTCGTGCTGCTCGTTGGTCCGGCGAATCCGTGGCATCTGGTGAGTCCCGTGTTGGCTGACGGTCCGGGGCCCAACCCACTGCTGCAGAATCACATTCTGATGGCGGTGCATCCGCCGTTGTTGTATTTGGGTTACGTGGGGATGTCGGTGCCGTTCGCGTTTGCGGTGGGTGCGTTGTTATCGAAGGAAATTCATTCCGATGACTGGATCAGGCTCACGCGTCGCTGGACGTTGAGCGCGTGGACGTTCTTGTCGTTGGCGATCATCGCCGGTATGTGGTGGAGCTACGAAGTGCTCGGCTGGGGCGGCTACTGGGCGTGGGATCCCGTCGAGAACGCGTCATTTATGCCGTGGCTCACGGCCACAGCGTTTTTGCATTCGGTGATGGTGCAAGAGCGGCGCGGCATGCTCAAGCTGTGGAATGTAAACCTGATTGTGGCGACGTTCCTGCTCACGATTTTGGGCACGTTCCTCACGCGTTCCGGGATTATTTCGTCGGTGCATGCATTCACGACGGGCACGATTGGCTACTACTTCCTCGGCTTCATTGCGCTGTGCATTGTGGTGTCGCTGGTGCTCGTGGCGGGCAACAGTGAGGGCCTGCGCAGCGAGGGGCATCTCGACTCGGCGGCGTCACGCGAGACTGTGTTCATGGTGAATAATTTGTTCCTCACCGGTTTCACGTTTGTGGTGGTGCTTGGTACTCTGTTCCCGTTGGTGGCCGAAGCGTTCAAGGGCGTCAAAGTCACCGTGGGCGCGCCGTTCTTCAACAAGATGACGATCCCGATTTGTGTGAGTTTGCTGTTCCTCATGGGCGTGGGGCCATCGTTACCGTGGAAGGCGGCATCACGCGAGCAGTTGCGTCGATTGTTTGTGCTCCCGTCGGCAATTGCGTTGGCGATCGTGGTGCTTGCCGTGATGCGTGGCATGCGCGACCCGTATGGCATCGCTGCGTTTGCGTTCGCTGGTTTCGCGCTCTCGTGTAACCTGCGCGAGTATGCCGTGGGCACGATGGCGCGGATGCGCGCGCATGGGGAAGCGGTGCCTGTGGCGCTGGCACGCTTGATCGCCGGCAACCGCCGACGGCATGGTGGCTACCTCGCGCACATTGGCATCATCACCGTGGCGGTTGGCGTGACCGCGTCGTCCAGTTTTCGTTTCGAGCGTGAGGCGACGCTCAAGCCGGGTCAGGTGATGCCAGTCAAGGGCGACTTGTCGGTGCGACTGAAGCAGTTGTGGGGCAAGCAGGAGCCGCAGCGTGAAGTGGTTGGGGCCGACGTTGAGATTTTGCGAAACGGTGCGGTGATTGGCACGCTCGATCCGCGCATGAATTTTTACCGCACGCAAGAGACGCCGGTGCCGACACCGGCCGTGCGCAGCCGTCCCTCGGGTGATGTGTATATCAACCTGATGGCGTACACGCCGGACGGACAATCGGCGACGTTGCGCGTGATTCTCGAACCGTTCGTGCCGTGGATTTGGTTTGGCGGTTTGATTGTCGCCATGGGTGCGCTTGTCTCGGCATGGCCAACAGCGCGTCGTGCGGAGCGGTTTGCCAGCGTGCCGTTGCCACCGCGTGGACCTGTGGGCAGTGCTGGCGTGGCGTTCCCCGGTACTGGCCTTTCGGGCGCCGCGCTGCCGATGTCACAGGCACCGTCGTCGCCAACGAGTACGTCATGACGGGTGTGGCGCGATGAACTGGAAGCGTTCGTTCTACGCGACCGCGGCGGTTGGTGTGCCGATCATTGCGCTTTTGGCATATGGGATGACGCGTGACCCGCACAGTATTCCGTCGCCGTTGCCGGGGCGACCTGCGCCGGTGTTCTCGCGCGCCGTATTCGCACCCGGCATCGACCCGACGCTTCGCATGCGTGTTGGCGATACGGTGCGGTTAGCCGAGCATCGTGGGCATATTGTGGTGGTGAATTTTTGGGCCTCGTGGTGTTTGGCGTGCCGCGATGAGCATGCGCAGTTGTCGCAATCGGCCCAGAGCTATGCGGACAAGGGTGTGCGCTTCTTCGGCATGTTGTACAACGATCAGCCGTCGAATGGTGTGCGCTGGATCGCGCAGATGGGTGGGCAGGCGTATCCGGCGCTCGTTGACCCGGGCGCCCGTGCAGCGATTGACTATGGACTTTACGGTGTGCCGGAGACGTTTGTCGTGGACGAACGGGGCATTGTGGCGCACAAGTTCATTGGGCCGGTGAGTTTCGAGCAAATGAGTGTGGTTCTCGACTCGCTGCTCAAGGCGAATGGTACGTGGACCAGCGATCGCGGTGATTCAGTGTCTGTCCGTCTCAACCCGCCGAGTATGCAGAGCGAGGCGAAGCCGTGATGGGCGTCGCGAAGGCGGCACTGCGGCGGGCCCTGATGCTCGCGTTGATTGTGGTCGCGGTTGACCGCGCGGATGCACAGTCTGCGAACGCCACCGCTCCGCCAACTGCGAAGGCCGGTGTTCCAGCACCAGGTGTTGACGCGGCATTGGACGCGCGTGTGAAGGCGATCGCCTCGCGGTTGCGCTGTCCGGTGTGTCAGGGCGAGTCCATTCAGGATTCGCCGGCGGAACTCTCCGCGCAGATGAAAACGTTGGTGCGCGAGCAACTGGCGGCGGGCAAGAGCGACGCGGCCGTGATGGACTACTTCGTGCAGAAGTACGGTCAGTGGATTTTGCTTGAACCCAGGGCGGAAGGGATCAACCTGCTCGTGTACTGGTTGCCTGTCGCGTTTCTGGTGTGTGGTGCGGGTGTGATTGTACTGGCGGTGCGGAAGTGGACGCGACCTTCGACGTCAACCGCTGATCTGGATGCGGTGGTGCCACCGGGGACGTAAACATTTTTCGGTGTCGTACCGGCGGCGGCCGTTGCCTGGATGCTTTTCGCGGCCCTTTCTGCTTGGAATCGTGCTACGCTGCGTTATCTGCAGTATATCGCGGATGTGTGTGCGGGGTGGACGTTGTGCAGGTGCTGGTGTTTCAGCGAGTTGCGGGCGCGGCGGGATGACCGCACTCTTGCGATAGGCTGCGTGGGCGTGTGGTATAAGCAGCGCCACGCTGCGTTTGCTTGCAGCAGAAACGTTCACGCAGTCCAAGACTCGTTGAACTAAACCGCTGCGCGGTAGTGGGTGTTGAGGACGGTTCCCGGCGTGGGGCCGTCCTTTTGTGTGTGGGCCGACGTCGGTACCGTCGCGGAAGCAGGTCACGCTTCTCACACCGACGGAGGGTTCGATGCAGACGCTCACGGAGCGAATGGGCGAGGACATGCGGTTACGCGGCTTCGCACTAAAGACGCAGCAGTCGTATCGTGGCGCCGTGGTCGGATTGGCCACGCACTTTGCGCGGTCGGCGGACACGCTTGAGACGCTGACCGAAGCCGAGTTGCGCGCGTTCTTCCTGCATTTGGTCTCCACGCGTCAAGTGTCACGGAGTACGTTGATCGTGTATCGCAGCGGGATTCGATTTCTGTATGAGGTGACGCTCCACCGCACGTGGCCTGTGTTCGATTTGGTGCGACCGGCTAAACGCCACACGCTGCCGAATGTGCTCGCGGTCGCGGAAGTGCATCAGTTGTTGACGACCGTGCGCGACGCGCAAGCACGGATGACGTTGACGTTGATCTACTCGTGCGGCCTGCGGCTGTCTGAGGGGATCACGCTGCGGACGTGTGATATCGACCGGGCGCGCATGGTCATTCATGTGCGCGCCGGGAAAGGCGGGCGCGATCGGTATGTGCCGCTGCCCGTGCGCACGCTCGAGCTGCTGAGCGCCTACTGGCGCGCCGTCCCGCCCGCGCGGCGTCGGGCTGCCGCGCGCGGCGGCTGGCTGTTCCCCAATCGCGACGCGACGGGGACGCTGCACGCGTCGAGTCTGCAGCGGACCTTCGCGGCCGTCGTGCGCGCGAGCGGGCTCACCAAACATGCGTCCATTCACACGTTGCGACATTCGTATGCCACCCATCTGTTGGAGTGCGGCGTGCACTTGCGCACGATCCAAGAGCTGCTTGGACACCAAAGCCCCGCCACGACCGCCGTGTACACGCACATTACCCCGCGAGTGACGAGCGCGCTGCACCTCACGGTGAATACGCTGATGGCCACCTTGTAGCGGCACGGCGCCTCACCGAGCGCGCGCATGACCGTGGCGACGGTCGTGCGGCAGTTTGGGCCGGCCTATGCGGCGCGCTTCGGTGCCGCGATGCCGGCGGGCCATCGGCGTGCGCTCGAGGATCTCGCCGCCTGCCGCACGGCCGCGATGGGCGGACACGTTACCCAGTGCGCTACCTGTGGACACGAGCATTTCGTGTATCACTCGTGTCGCCATCGGAGTTGCCCGTCGTGTCACGGCGTCAGTACGCGCACCTGGCTCGCCGCGCGCGAGACGGAGCTGCTGCCGGTGCCGTATTTCCATGTCGTGTTCACGCTCCCGGCCGAGCTGCGCGTGATCGTGCGATCGCACCAGCGCGTGCTGCTGGGCGCATTGATGCAGACCGCGGCGGACTCGTTGCAGGCGCTCGCCGCCGATCCGCACTATCTCGGCGGCACGGTCGGCATCCTCGCGGTGTTGCACACCTGGACGCGCACGCTCGGGTACCATCCGCATGTGCATTGCCTTGTACCAGGCGGCGCGCTGGCGCCTGATGGCGCGACCTGGCGTCACGGACGTGGCAACTATTTGGTGCCGGTGCGCGCGCTGTCGGTCGGGTTTCGCGCGCGGTTTCTGGCGCGCTGCAAACGGCTGTTGCCGCAGCTCGCGATACCGTCCATTGTCTGGAAGAAACCCTGGGTCGTCTACGCCAAGCCCACCGTACAGGGGGCCGATCTCGTATTACGGTACCTCGCGCGCTATGTGCATCGCACCGCGATCACCGATGCGCGCATCGTGCGCGTGGACGCACGCACGGTGACGTTCCGGTATCAGGATGCGACGGCGCGCGCCTGGCGCACGATGACGCTGCCCGGCGACGAGTTCCTGCGCCGCTTCCTGCAGCACGTGTTGCCGCGCGGGTTTCACAAAGTGCGCTACTACGGCTTCTGGCGTCCGCGGGCGGCCGCGACGCGGACGCAATTGCAACAGCAGCTCGCCCCACCGCCGACAGTCGCGCGCGTGTCGGTGGAGCCCGCGCCGTCACCGCGCCCGGTGCCACCCGCACCGGTGTGCTCACAGTGTGGGTGCGGGTCCGTATACCGAACGCGCCACGTCGTCCGCCAGCGCGCGGCGGCCGCGATGGCCCAACCGCCATGAGGGACGCCGTCCTGTCCCGACTCGGCGCCCTACCACGCGCATCGCTCGTCCGAATGCGCCGACGCGTCGTGCCTGTTGACGGCTTCGGGCGCTCCGTGCTGGTCGGTAGCGCGGGACCGAGCCTCGCGTCGAGGGCGCGTAGCACGTCGACCGCGCGCCCCAGACGCCGCATCATGCCGCGGTGCTCCATGGTGGCGAGCCCGCGCACGCTGCAAACTCCATAGCGAGCCCCCCGCGGTTCAGTTCAACGGAGGTTTGGCGTCGGCTGCGCGACGCAAAACCTCTAATTTGTTATACGCACCAACCCATTTACCGTGAAGAGACTCGACGGACTTTCGGAACTGGTCGCCCGGCGGAATGCTGTGTCAACCGAAATAGCCGCAATCCTGGGGCGTCCCGCTCAGCTTGGCCATCTCGGTGAATTCGTCGCTTCCGTGCTGTTCGAGATCGTCCTTGAGTCGTCTGCGAACAACAAGGGCTTCGATGGCCGTTTCACGCAGGGGCTCCTCGCGGGGAAGTCCGTCGACATTAAGACCTACGCAAAACGGGAGGGCATTATCGATCTGCGCATGGACGATCTGCCTGACTACTACTTGATTCTCTCCGGACCGCGCGCGCCGGCTGCATCGTCAAAGGGTCAGGACCGCCCCTGGGTCATCGATGGAATCCACCTGTTTGAGGCGAAGGTGCTCGTCGAGTCTCTTGTGTCTCGCAAACTGAAAGTTGGCATCGCGGCCAGCGTCGCAGCGGAGTATTGGCTTGCCGCTGAAGTCTATCCGACGCCCACGTGCAAGCTACTTACGGTCCGTGATGATCAACGAGCGTGGCTCGAATCGTTTGGTCGAACGCGCGCGGGCGTATAACAATGGGTTGCAGTTGGCAGCCGATCGATGGTGTGCTCGCTGCGCTCGCATTATTTGATTCGGCCGCAACTGAACCCAAGCGTTAGACAGCCAATGCAGATGTGGAAGTGCGCGCGAGCAGATCTGCTCGGCCACGCGACAGAATCGACAATGCATGAATGATGCGTTGTCGTTGCGCGCAACCAGAACGCCGCCGAC
>JANMKU010000021.1:0-2066 GCA_031372205.1 Gemmatimonadaceae bacterium
GTTGTCGGTGCTGACGTCGCGCCCACCATTGAGCGAGCGCACATACAACACGAGCATCCAGATCTGGTCATTCGAGATCCGTCCACCCCACGCGGGCATTCCGTCGGGCCGGCCTTGGTAGATCGATTCGAATACTTCGCCCGGGCGGCCACCGAAATGCCAGCGCCCGTCGGCGAGACTCGGGCCCATCGATCCACCGCCACCCGCGCCGTGGCAGTCCACGCAGTTGTAGGTGACATAAAGCTGGGCCCCGGTTGCGAGCGCCTTGCCATCCGTCTCGAACGGATTGGTGAGCATCAATGGCCTGTCCGTCGACGGCCAACCGATAGGATACGTGTCGGGATGTGCAACAAAACGGAGGGAATCCTGTGCGGCGGCCGTGAGCGGCGCGGTTGCAGCGACGGCATCGCGAAGTTCGATGTTGCGCCACACCACCGGCACGCACAGCACGACTGCCACCGTTGCCGCACATAGCGCGATCACTCGCCGCAGCCGATTTCTCCACGTCACTTGACTGGTCTTCATTGCGGTATCGCGAACACAAACAACTCGCCTCCCCAGCTGGTCCACTTCGCAAGTCCCGGCAGTGTGCTGCCGCGCTCGCGCACATCGTACGGCAGGTTGGCCGCAACATCCCCAGCGATGAGCAGTCCCATGTCCCCGCCAATGCCCGCGTAGACGGCGACATACTGTCGACCATCGGGGCCGCGATAGGTGATCGGGTTTCCAACAACGCCGGAACCGACTTTGAATTGCCAGAGCGGCGCGCCTGTCCGCGCGTCAACCGCCTTGAAGAACCCGTCAAGTGTACCATAGAAAGCCACGCCGCCCTGTGTCACGAGCACACCGCTCCAGAGTGGGAACGGTTCTTTGATGCCCCAGACCTTTTTTCCAGTGCTCGCATTCCAGGCAATGAATTCGCCGCCAAAACCACCAGGCCCCTGCGTCTCCGGTGCATCGGCGCCGATGTATGGTGTGCCGGGAATGTACGTCACGGCGCGCACTTTGAAGTCCATACACAGGTTGACCGTCGGCACATAGAACAGCCCCGTCTGCGGCGAGAATGCGGCCGGCTGCTGATTCTTTCCACCCTCGAGACTCGGACAGATGTCTTTCACGAGTTTCCCTTCGCCGGTGCGTTTGTCGGCGTTGACGACGGGCCGTCCGGTGGTGAGGTCAATGCCAGTCGCCCAGTTCGCGGTGACAAATGGCTCCGACACAAGCACTTCGCCACTGGTGCGATCAATGGTGTACGCAAAGCCATTGCGATCGAAATGCACCAACGTTTTGCGTGCAATACCCTTGACGGCCATGTCGACGAGAATGTTTTCGTTGACGGCGTCGTAGTCCCACATGTCGTGCGGCGTCACTTGCAACACCCACCGCACCTTTCCGCTGTCGGCGTCGCGCGCGATGATGCTACACGTCCACTTGTTGTCGCCGAGTCGCATGCCCTCGTTCCATGGCCCGGGGTTCGAGGTGCCGTAGTAGATAAGGTTGAGCGTCGGGTCGAACGAGACCCAACCCCACGCCACGCCACCACCGCGCTTCCAACTATCACCGGGCCATGTGGTCGCGCCAAGGTTGACACCCTTGTCGTGCGCGTAGAACGGTTTGAAGGACGCGTCGATGAGCACGTCCTTATCCGGACCCACATTGTACGCCTTCCAGCGCAGTTTTCCGGTGTGGAGATCGAGCGCACCGACCCAGCCGCGCACACCCATCTCCCCACCGCTCGAACCGACGATCACCGATCCTTTCACGATGATGGGCGCCATCGTGATCGTCTCACCCAGTGAGACATCGCCCATTTGCGTGCGCCATTTCTCGATACCGGTCTTCGCGTCGAGCGCGACCGTGTGGCCATCAAGCAGGTTGTACACAAGCAGACCGTCGGCGTACGCCGCGCCGCGATTCACCACATCACAACAGGCGCGACCAGCGGCGGCTTGGGCGTTGACCGGACGATAGCGCCACTTGAGCGGCTGTCCCGGTGTCGCGAGGTCGATCGCGTAGGCCACGTTCGGGTACGGCGTGACGACGTACATCGTGTTGTCGATCACCAG
>JANMKU010000148.1:0-1511 GCA_031372205.1 Gemmatimonadaceae bacterium
AACACCTTGCTCGGTGTTGATGTGGTGCAGAAGGCAGCACTCGCAGTCACGCGCGCCACCGGTACCCTCGCCGATCATGTCATGGCCGCGATGGACGCCGCGGATGCAAATGGTGGCGACAAACGCTGCAACTGCGGCAACAATCCGCTCACGTTTGTGCCGTGCGACAACAAGACCGCGCATGTGGCGTACATCGCCATCGCGAACGCCGATGATGCGATGGGTGCGACGCACAACGATGGACGGTACTACGCGTTTCTCTCTGTGACCGACGACAATATTGTGAAAGGCGAAAGCGCGAATCCGGTGATGACGCTGCGCCGGCGGTACGAGGCGTGGAAGAAGGCGGGTGCGAAGCGCACCGCGCCGCCGGGCCCAACGCTCTACAAGCCGACCAGCGGAAACTGACGGTCGGTGTTTACGCCAGGGAAGAATCGTCTATTTGCTTAAGAAGACGGAGAACTTCGTCTCATCTGATTTTGACTGCGCCAGGATGCGCACCGTCATCACCTGCCGGCCGTCGGCGAAGTCGAGCAGCTTGTACAAGCCCGTTTGATGCGTCTTCTCGGTGAAGTCCACGACCTGCACGTTGCCGTTGGCGAACGTGACCTCGGCGAAGTTCAAATCGGCCTTGCCCGTGAGTTCGAGAAAGAGCGCGTTCCCTTTCGCGTCGATACCAAAGTTGGTATCCACCCAGCCGTCGTCGCTCTCGATGGTCTCACTGTCTTGCCAGACGAGGTGCTCGCGCTCGGGGAGCGTAACCACGGCCGCCGTCCATACCAGCGCGGGCAGGAACACGAGCGGTGCTTTCACCAGCACCACCTTCCGAGCCGGATGCATCACCACCGTTGCCGGAAGCGCACGGCGAAGGGGATGGCCGGGATGCACCACCAACGCCGCTCGAGGATGACGCACGCGAACGGCGCGGCGTCGCTGAGCCGACGCATCGGCTGGAGCGAAGAGTGCGAACACCAGCATGCACGCGAACACCTTGTCCATGAGACGTTTCATCGTATCGCTCTCCTGTGCCCGAGTTGAACTGCGCAGACGTTGCACTCGTGCGGCGTTCAGCGGATCTGGCCGCGCGCTCAAAAGTGCATCACAGACAGGCCGCGCGTCAGATGCCGTTGGCAGCGCTTGCGCACGACACAATGGGCCGCATATGCGGAGAGTAAGTCTCGCTCAGGTGGGCGCATCGGTTGCACTATCGCACGGCAGCTCGGAACGAGGTGAGCTCGAGAGTGCATACGTGGGCAAGGCAGCCTCGTAGCACAAAGAATCGGCGTGCAGGGCCATGTCGGAAAACACGAAATAGCTGATACGTCGAGTCTCGCTCGCTCGGAACTCGCACTTCGTTTGCCTGCTGCGTCACTACCGCCGATTGATGAGCAACTGCTGAATCTTCCCATCCGGCGTGCGATACATCGCCGAACGCGCGGGTGTCTTGCCCACCATGAACTGCACGATCGCCACCTCCATCCCGCCACGCTCTCTGGTGCGCAACACCTGTA
>JANMKU010000198.1:0-10193 GCA_031372205.1 Gemmatimonadaceae bacterium
CAGCGCCTAAGGTCAGCCGATATGGAATGCATCCACCACGACAACTTCCGCGCTCCAACACCATCATGTCGCCACTCGCGTCCTTCGTCCGTGCGTCCGTCGTCCGTACGCCCGCTTTCGTGTCGGACTTGGTCGCCGCCAAGTCCACGGCCGGTGTTGCAGACTTCGTCGTATCGGGTGAGACGACGGTACCAGCCGGCACGCTCGCGGTCGGCACGACAGGGGCCGTCGAATCCGAGGGAACGACCGTCGCCGAAACGGAGTCGGCCATCGCACTGCGGGACGCGGTGCCCGATGCGCTGCTGTCACGGCCGCGACACGCGACCAGCATCATGACTGCCGCGGATGTGTGTCGCCACTGCGCAAACCGACTCACGGGGCCTTCCTTCGAATAGTGGTTCCTGATTGCACAACACTGCTCACGCCATCGGAGATCAGGAACTCCATCGCGTCAATGTTGTTGTCGGTCAGTGTGAGGGTGCCGCTGCTGCCAAACGCCACGATCACACCAGTTCGTCGGTCGCGCACGGCCACCGCAGCAATCGCACCGCGCTGCCATGCGACTTCCATTTCACCGGACGCAATCGGGCGTACGGTCATCAGGTCGTCGTTGCCGTTGCTCAGACTCGGCGGGCGCACCAACCGTGAGCGCTGCGCGACCTTCTGTCGGCCGTTGACGGCACGGACGACCAGCGATACGACGTCGGCTTGTTGGGCGGCGCTCAGCGGCATCGCCACAACAAAGGCGCGCGTTGACGTATCCGAGTGATCCGACTCGAGCGGCGTGAACCGCATGGTGCCGAGCAGCGTGCCCGACGCATTGCGCGCTTCGGCGATGTGCGTGCCGTTGGGGTCGGATTGAGCGGGCGTTGCCACGGTGGAAAACGCGGGATCCACTCGCACCTCACCGTCGCGGATCATGCCCGTGATCAGCACCGAGGGTTTGGCCGGCTGCGTAATGCGGCCCGGCACCGCGGCGCGATACACCGAGACGGCGTTCCATGTGTATGGGCTGGCCCAGCCCTTATCGCAGTATCCCATGATGTCCGGGGCGGTCGGCAGGTAGCGCGTCAAAACCGGACCGATCAAGTCAACGCCATACGCGCCGATGCGCCCATCAGCAAAGGGATACTGTGGGTCCGGGTTCGCCGGTCGATTGTTGCCCGTGAAGCACGGCGTGTGCGTGCGCCCGAAGTTGTGCCCTAACTCATGCGCCGTGTTCTCGCCCGGGTAATTGGTGCCTGCGGCGAAGTTGATATCGATGCCGATCCCGGTCTTGCCACCCACGTATGCGAGCCCGGTAAGGCCAGACGTGTAGTCAACATTGAGCACGCCGAAGTAGTACGAGATGCTGCCGTCGAGTTGGCGTTTGAGTTCGAGTTGTCGCAACAGCTCAGACCAGGAGCCGTTGGCATCGCTCGCGACAAGTGGTGGCAGATCGGTAGTGAGGGTTGCTCCGACAGAGCTGATGACGGTCGCGAGCGGCCAGATCGTGCGAGCGTGATTGAGCAGTGAGACGTTGGCCGCTCCGGTGCGGCTGTTCTTCGAGAAGCGTATCGGCAGCAGCACCACACGAAACTCGGGAACGGTTTGAATGTTCAGCAGTTGCGGCGTGCCACTGAGCGGGAAGCTATTGTCGGTTTCGTTGGTCTCTGCCAGCAAAGCCGACGGGTCAACGTCGGCGAGGTAGGCGAGGCCGTTCCGTACCTGCGCTTCAGTCAACGCGAACTCCGCTGCACCAACCGATTCATCGATGCTGAGCAGCGGCGTGGCGTTGCTCGTGAGTGTCGCGATCACCGAAGCGCCGTTGTAGAGACGCAGCCGCACGGGAATCGTTCCGAGCCCCGCCTGACTGCCGCGCACAAACACGCGCAAGAGTGCCCGTCGGTTGGCGACCAGCGGTATCCGGCCATCGAGTGTTTGAATCGCCTGCGTCACGTAGACGCCGGCGATGTCGAGATTCGGCGTGCCAGTGGCCGACGGCGACACGGTGATGCGACTCGTTGACGACTTGAGCGGGTCGGCGACGGACGTGGCCGTGATGGTCGCAGAACCCGCGGTGACGGCCCGCACTTGCCCGTTGACGTTCACGCTCGCAATGCCGGGCGCCGATGATTGCCACGACACCGCGAGGTTGGCGGTATTCGCCAGGGTCGCGGTGAGCTGTTGCGTCTGTCCCGGTTGCAGCGTAGCGGTTGATGGACTGACGACCACGGTGATGGCCGTGGCAATTGCCTGACCGAGGGATATCTGGTAGGCGCCGATTTCACCGGGATCGTAGCTCGTGGCCGTGACCACATACTGGCCGGCCGGGAGCGACGCGACCAGACGGGCGTTGGTGCCGCCCGCGCTGTCGTCATCTTCCAGCAGAATTGTTCCGGTCGTCGCATCCTGCAACACGAGGTAGGCGTCCACCGCAGTCGACGTCATGTCGATGCGGACCTGTGTCGCCGCATTCAGTGTGAGACCCCATCGCTGCCCGAGATTGCCGCCATCGAGTACGCAATCCGAGGCGGTCAGGGTGGACGACAGCGTACTGCCCGCCACCAAGGATCGCGATACCGCACACGGCGGAGCAAACGCTCGGACGTCGAGCACATACGCTCCGGTCACACCACTGTCGAAGCTTGTCGCGAGGACGATGTAGCTGCCGGGATCGAGCGTGATAGTGAGCCGCGCATTCGTGCCGCCGCCGCTATCGTCGTCCTCCCCCTGTACGGCGCCGGCCTGCGAGAGCACGCCGATGTACGCATCAAACGCGGTACTCGTCATCGTCAACTGCAGGGTGGTGCGGGTGGTGATGTTGAGCAGGTACCGATCCGTATAGATCCCGTTGCGCAACAGGCAACTGGTCGTGCGGAGTGTGCCGTTGACGGCGGTGGGGACGGTGAGCGACGGGGCGGTGAAGCACGCGGCAGACGCTGTGAGTACGGACAGCTGAAACGCCCCGAATTCGCCAGCGTTAAAGCTGTTGGCGACGACGATATAGGTACCCGCCGGCAGCAACTGTTCAATGCGTGCGTTGCGCTGGCCGCCATCGTCATCGTTTTGTGCGATCACCGCACCGGTCGTGGCATTCTGCAGAAAAAGATAGGAGTCGATCGCCGTACTCTTCATATCGATGGTGACGGCCGTCTGCGCCGTGAGCCGCAATTCGTACTTCTGTACATACGACCCGTCGGTCAGTCGGCAGTCGCTGTTCGACAGGGTGCTCGACACACTCTGTCCAACGACAATCGAGCGCAGCTGCGAACACACCGGCACGGCGACGACCACGTTGACGGTGCCCGCTCGGCCTTCGCTGGTTGCGGAAATGGTCGTCGAGCCCGCTGCGACCGCGGTGGCCAGTCCACTTGCTGACACGGTCACGCGGGTCGGGTCCGCGCTGCTCCACGTGACGCTGCGTCCGGCCAGCACGGCGCCGGCCGCGTCGACGGTCGACGCGGTGAATTGTTGTGTGCCGCCAACGGTCAGCGAAGCCGTTGTTGGCGTCACCACCACCGACGCCACTGGTGTGGGAATGACGGTGAGCGAGGCTACGCCAGTTCGCGATCCCGCACTCGCAATGATCTGGGCGCTCCCTGGGGCAATCGCCGCGACCACACCAGAGGCGGTGACGGTGGCCACTGTGGGTGCGCTACTTGACCACTGCACGACGCCCGTCGCAATGGCGGCGTTGTTCTGATCAAGTCCGGCGGCGCTCGCCACGGTCGATTGCCCTGGCTGCAGCGAACTGCTCAGCAGCGACACGGTGAGCGTCGTGAGGACGGCACTCGGGCCACTGTCCCCACCGCATCCACCTAAGGCGCCTATCGCTAGTACCACCAGCAACCAGCGTGCCGTCAGTTGTTTCGTCTGCATGTTCGCACTACCTCTGCCGAGATCTCGGATGGGCAACGTGTTGGATTGTCGCCGAACATGCAGAGGTGATTCGTTCGCGGCAAGCGGGAGCGGCCGCACCCACTGGACCGCTTGCTCTTGCGCCGTGCTGCTGGTCGCGGCGGCGGCTCGGGCGTTACGCCGTAGTAGAGACGAATCCGCCCGACTGTTTGGAGAAGAGGGCGGTGAGCACTCGGCCGTGCAGAGTGAAGACGTTGTTCACCCGATGGCACTGCACGATGTCGGCGACGACTTCGAAGGCGGCCCCGGCGACGCGGACGCGACGGTGCAGGGGCAGCGGGGCCCCGCAGTAGACACTGAGACCATCGAGGGACAGATCTCGCATCCGCACGTCGATAGCGTCAGCGCGCCAGTCCGTGTGCAGGAGTGCCCAGTCCGACTTGGACACGCGGAGCATGCCGCGTCGTTCATTACCCTTGGACGCGTCGCCCCGCGCGGCCGCGGCCAGTGGCGCTCGGCATCTGGCGCATCGGGAATCCGCGCGAATCGCCGACGTGACGCCGAGCTCACAAAACGCGCAAAGCAGCAACGGGTGCCGTGTCCGGGCGTCCGGCCCTGGGTCAGGGGGTGGACTGGCGGCCGACTTCCGGTGCGATTTGGCGGCGCGCTGCTTGTCGTATGCCGACCGCCGCGATGGATCTGACAGGACGGCATAGGCTTCGTTCAGACAGACGGCGATCGCATGGTCACCGCCCAGGTCCGGGTGATGCAACGTCATCAGCGCGCGGTAGGCCGCCTTGACCACTTCGGCCGGCGCCTCGGGTTGCACCTGCAGGACACGATAGAAGTTGCGACGATTCGAAATCATGTACCCGTGAAGTACCTGTAAGGCGACCTTATGATCGTTAGGTATCCGCGACGCAGGCTCGATACGCGTGAGAGACGCCGCCGCTTGGCCGCTGGAAACACTTTCACCTGGCTGGGCCGACTGGAGGCTGCAGTTCGTCTACGAACTACACAATACGTCAACGTTTGGCCGATGCGGCGAACGCCCATTTACAGGCGCGGATCGTGACGGCAGGGACGCGTTTTGCCCTGCAAACCGCCTGTTGATGGACCTTATAGATGTGATACGGCGGGGGCTGTGGTTCGGCGAACACATCTATTACACTGCCTCCGTTCGTGATAGCGAGCAACGCTAGCTCCCAAGTTATCCACAGTCGCATTCGCGGCGTTGTGGGGCCCCTCTATTTGTGTCGATGCGCTCACCAGTAGTCGGACCTCGTCGGTTGACCAGGGCCTTGCTCGGCCTGCTGAGCTGCACCGTACTCCTTGCTGCCGCGCCGTCGACTGCGGCGGCGCAGGTCGACCTGGTGCTCAACGTGACCGATACGCCGGATCCCGTGCCTGCGACCGGGATCGTGACGTACAACGTGGTCATCGAGAACAATGGTCTGACCACGGCGACCGGCATTGTCTACACGATGACCGTCCCGGCGAACACCACCTATGACGGATTCACGGCCGGCACTGGCGCATCGTGCACAGGGATGACCGTTGGCGCTAACGGACCCGGTACCATCACCTGTACGCACCCAAACCTGGCGTTTACGGTCCAGGGTACGTTTAGCATCCGGCTCAAACTGAATGCGCAGGGGACCACCACCGTTGGGTCCACCGTAAGCTCGGCTTTTGGCGACAGCGACGCGTCAAACAATAACGTGTCGAATGCGACCACGGTCATCGCCGGCGCCGACTACAGTATGGCGCTGTCGGCCCCGTCGACGCTGCCATCAGGCTCGACCTTCAATTACGCGCTGTCGGTGAGCAATGGCGGCCCCGATGCGGCCACCGCGCTACGCGTGCAAATACCTATCCCCACAGGGTTTACGCAATCTGGTTCATTGCCGGCCGGCTGCTCGATCAGTAGCGGCACCCTGACCTGCGATGTGGCCGGGCCAATTACGTCAGGCGCGACGGTGGTTGTCGGCAACATTCCGGGAAAGATCACGCTCGGCTCCGTCAGCACCGTGAGCGCCACGACCAGTATTGGCGTGCAGCCAGGCGCGCCGGGCAATACCGCGCAGGACCCGAACACATCCAACAACACGTCGGTCGCCAACATCTCGGTCACCGCGGGTTCGGATGTCCGGTTGACGATTTCGCGCAGCACGGCGGCCCCCTACTTCGTGGGTGATGCGTTCAACTTCGTGCTCACGGCGGCCTACGACGGTGACAACCCGTCTGGCCTGACGATGAGCAGCACTATTCCAAGCAACTACACGCTGGGGACGGTGACGGCCTCACAGAACGGATGGAGCTGCACGGTTAGCGCGCAAACGGTGACTTGCACGCGCGCGAGCGGTGGCAGTGCTGGCGCCAACCAGTCGCTCGGATCGGTGACCATCCCCGTGACGATTACGACAGCGGGAGTAAACATCACGACGACCGCGACCATCAGCTCCAGTGCGCCAACCGATCCGACGCCAAGCAACAACACGGCGAACGATGGGAGCGCCACACTCCAGACCCCGACCGCGGACTTGTCACTGTCCAAGACGGGGCCGAATCCGGCGTTAGTCGTAGTGGGCGTGCCGTTCCCGTGGGCCTTTGCCGTGTCAAACGCTGGACCCTTTCAATTCTTTGGCCAGCTTGTGCTCACGGACAATCTGCCAACCGGTGTGACCGTCACCAGCTACACGCTGAACGGATGGAGCTGTTCGCCGTCCGCACCCGTTGCCGGTCCAGCAACCATCACGTGCAACCGCACTGTCACGAGTGGTGCACCGCTGACCTCCGGAGGCAGCGTGCCAGCACCAGTCTTCACCGCCACTGCCACGGCCGCGGGCACCATCACTAACAACGGCGTGCTGTCATCGACGGGTGCGAATGCGGCCGATCCGAACGCCGGCAACAACACGCAAAATTCCACCGTTACGTCGAGCACGAATCCGAACTCCGCCGACCTGTCCGTCATCAAGACGGTCGACCTCGCGAGCGTCAACGCCGGTGACGTGCTCACCTACACGCTCGAAGTGGTCAACGCCGGCCCAACAACCGCGACGAGCATCACACTCACCGACGATTTTCTCACGCTGATCAATAGCGGCGTCGGTGCCAACGGTCAGGGATACATCGGCGAAACCGTCGCGCTGCTTGGCCAGGCGTCGGCGGTCAATTGTTCGAACGTGGCCAATGGCAGCAGCGGACGCACGCTCACGTGCACGATTCCATCGCTCCCTGTCTGCACGGCCGGAAGCAACTGTCCGAAAATACAAATTGCCATTCGCCCGGGCGGCGATGGCGGCACGCGCAGCAACTCGGCCACGGCCATTTCGTCGACGGTAGCCGACGCGAACACGGCCAACAACGGCGGCAGCGTTTCCAGCACCATCGTGCCGCGTGCTGACGTGACCGTGACGAAATCAGACACACCCGATCCGGCCACTGCCGGTCAGGACCTCACGTACAGCGTCACAGCGGTGAACAACGGGCCGAGTCAGGCGTTCAATGTCACGATCACGGATGTGTTGCCGCTGAATGTGTATGTGGTGTCCGTGACGCCGTCGTCCGGCAGTTGCAGCGTCACGCCAACCATCGGCACCGTGACGATCGGCGGCAACCGCACCGTGACATGCGACCTCGGCACCATCAGCAACCAGGCGCAGCGCACTGTCTTGATTGTCGTTCGTCCGACGACGATCACGCGTGGCACGACGCTTACCAACAACGTCGACGTGACAACGTCGTCGGTGGAACCGACCTCGCCTGGCGCGACGAACAACAGTGCGTCGACCACGACGGCGGTGAGCAATCCGACACTCGATCTGTTGGTGAACAAGATCGATAGCGTTGATCCGCTGACTGTCGGCTCGAATACGGTGTATACGGTGACCATCAGTAATGCCGGCCCGTCCGACGCGCAGAACATTGTGGTGACCGACGTACTGCCATCGACGGGATTGAGTTTCCAATCCTTGAGCATCGCGTCGGGCAGCTGCCCAACGCAACCGGCAGCAAATGCGGTGGGTGGCACGATCGTTTGCAATATTCCGCGCATCAATGCCGGCGCCAGCGTGACGCTGTTGGTGACGATGCAGGGCGTGACGAAAGGCGTCTATACCAACAACGTCAGTGTGACGTCGGACGAAGCCGCATTCGACCTCAACTCTGTCAACAACAGCGCGCTGCAAGCGACTACGGTGCGTACGCGCGCCGACGTGCAAGTCGCCAGCAAAGTGGCATCGGTGGCGTCGATCGCCGTCCGCCGTCCGTACACATGGACGATCAAGGTGCGCAACAACAGCGGCGCCGGGTTGTCTGAAGCCGACTCGGTGAAGGTGAGCGACAACTTGCCTGCTGGCATGGAGTTGACCGGCACACCGACAGTCGGGACGCCGATCAGTGGCACCATTTCACTCAACAGCTGCACGGGAGCGGCCGGACAGACCACGTTCCTCTGCGATCTGGGCACGTTCAGCAGTGGTGGCGAAGTGGACATCTCCGTGCCGGTGCGCAACATCAACGCGCCGGTCGGCGGCACGGCGACCAATACTGCGACGATCACCACATTCTCGCAGGACATTGTTCCCGGCAACAACACGAATTCCGGATCAGTCACGGTCACCGCATCGAGCGTAAGCGGACTGGTGTTCCGCGATTTCAATAACAACGGCGCCAGCGACGGCAGTGACACCGGCATTGGCAGCGTGGTGATGACGCTGACCGGCACGGCCTTCGACGGCGCGTCGATCACGCGCACCGCGACTACGAGCAACGGCACGTTCACGGTGAGCGACGTGCCGGAAGGCTCGTACACGCTACAGCGCGGCACTGTGTCGGAGACCTATGTCACTGTCGGCATTCAGACGGCTGGAACGAGCGCTGGCAACGCGGGCACCGTGCCCAAGGTGACGGGCATTGCACTCGGCGAAAATGTGGCGGCGACGAACTACCGCTTCGCCTTCATTCCGCAGGCGCGCATCGGCCTGGCCAAACGTGTGGTCGGTACGCCCACGGCGAACGCCGATGGCAGTCTCACCGCGGTGTTGCGCATCAAAGCACAGAATTTCAGTCTGGAAACGTTGAATGCGGTGACCATTACGGATCCACTCAACGGCGCGGCACCGCGCTTTGGCACGTACATCGCAGGTGGAGCGGCCGCAGCGCTCTCAGCGGGCAGCTATACGATCAACGCGGCGCCCAGTGTGTTTGGAACGTGCGCAACGGCAACACCAACGGCCGCATTCGACGGCAACACTACGACGCAGTTCGCACAGATTGGCGCATTGCCTGTGGGCGGCGTGTGTGAGTTTGACGTGACGCTGCGATACCGGCCCACCGTGCCGCTCCCTGTTGGCAACTACACCAACCAGGCGACGGGCACGGGAACGGGCGCGCTCTCTGGACAAACGCCGAGCGATCAATCGCACGACGGTACGAATCCAGATCCGGATACGGACGGGAATCCCGGCAACAACACCACGCCAACGCCGCTGAATGGTGTGTTGGCCGCAGACGTGACGACGGTGGTGACGTTGCCACCGGTCGTGACCGCCGGCGGCGCGGTCTCGGGCACGGTGCGCTACGAAAATCTTGGACCGTATGCCGCAACTGGTGTGGTGTTCACACTGCAAGCAACGCCCAATCTCTCCGGCGTGACGTTTGGCAATCTGCCGGTCGGTGCAACGGCGACGTACGCGCCGAGTACAGGCATCGTGGCGTTTACGGGGATGCCCGCGAGCTTGACGCCCGGGCAAATCGCGTCCGGCAACGGCACGACACCGATCACCATTGTGTACGCGCAGAATGCGATCGCGGTGAGCACCGTGCTAAGCATTATCTCCACCACAAGTAATGAAGGCGCGAATGTTGGTCCCAATAGTTCGAGTGCGACCGTTACGGGCACGTTGGTCGCGGATGTCACGACGACGCTGACCTTCCCGACGTTTGCTATCACTGGGTCGACGGTGAATGGCACGGTGTTGTTCCGCAACAATGGACCGTCGGCCGCGGCTGCGACGACCTATGCACTGACGATGTCCACCGGGCTGACCGGTGTGACGTTTGGCAATCTGCCAACCGGTGCTACGACGGCGTATGCGTCCGGCAGTGGGATCGTGACGTTCACGGGCATGCCGACATCACTGGCGGTGGGCGAGATCGCGTCGGGCAATGGCACAAGCGGTATCACGGTCGCCCACACGCAAGTTGGCAGTGCCACCAACACCATCAATAGCAGCATCGGCACCAGCACCAGCCAAGGCGTGAATGTGTTGCCGGACAATGCGACTGCCGTGGTGGTTGGCGGTGTGCCGGCCGATGTGCAAACGCAAGTGAGCTTTCCACCCGTG
>JANMKU010000225.1:0-7299 GCA_031372205.1 Gemmatimonadaceae bacterium
TGTCGGAATCAGGATGAAATCTGCACCCGTGGCATCGTGCAATTGCGCGAGTAACGCGGGCATGAGCGGTGCCATGGAAACACCCGTGACCACGCCAATACGCCGTCTGTCCAAGCGCGGCAGTTGATCAAGTCCGTCGCGTACTCGTTGCCGCAATGAGGTTACAGAGCCCACGCCGTTCTCGATCTGCGAGAACTCCCCATAGTGCTCGACCTCGGGCAACTCGCGTTCCGCCAGCAAGTAGAGCTCGTCGGAACCGAAGACCCAGCGGTCACCCCTCTCCGCCAGTCCGCGCTCCTCCCAATGCGACACAGTATCCAGCAGCCGCCCCGCGTTCTCCTTGTCCATTGGCTTGCCGTCATACAAATGCGAAAACTGCGTCACGCCGACCGGAACCAACGCCACCGACATCATCGCATCGCCAAGATTCCACAGATCGGTCAGGGATGCCTCAAGCACCGCATCGTCGTTGAGTCCAGGCACGATGACCATCTGCCCATGAAACTGAATGCCACCCGCAGCCAATCGCGTGAGCTGCTCGACAATGTTGGGGACGCGCGGATTGTTGAGCAGGACTTTGCGCGCTTCCCACGGTGTGGCGTGCACGGACACATACAGCGGTGAAAGTCGATACTCAAGAATCCGCGCGACGTCCTTCTCCTTCACGTTCGACAGCGTCGCAAAATTGCCGTAGGCGAAGGACAATCGGTAATCGTCGTCGCGCACATACAGCGACCGGCGGAGTCCCTTGGGCAGCCCCTCGATAAAACAGAACTCGCAGCGATTGGCGCACCGTCGCACAGTGGGCGGCTCCAGCTCCACGCCCATCGAATCGCCGTCCTGCCGCTCAACATCGTAGTCGATGAGCTGACCGTCGGGGAGTCGAGCGGACACAACGAACGCGTCCTCGGCCGTAAGGAATTCCCAGTCGAGGAAGTCCTCCAACGACCGCTCATTGACCGCGAGCAGTTCTGTCCCAGGGGTGATGCCGACGTGCTCGGCGATGCTTCCCGGATTGACGCGCGTGACTCGAACCATGACCGGATATCAAAACGGGGGACGAGGCCACGGCGGCCCTCCCCCGAGATACATGTGGGGGAAGGTCAAACGCCGTCCCCACAAGAAAACCTACTTACCTCACGGCCCGAAGTCAATTAAACACATAGACTTCGGGCTGTCGACCAGTGGTGAAACCTCAACTCACTTGATCGGCGCGTACCGGTAGGCAACGGCCGTTGGTGCGTCCACTTTCACTGTGAAGGTTGTTGAGGCTCCGGCATCGACCGGTCCCACCGCGACCTCCTTGCTGCCGACTGCCGTTCCCTTCGCGTCTAACACCTCGAACTTAATCGTCCAGGAGCCGACCTTGTCGGTCTCATTGCTGACGCTGCCCTGCAGTTGGAAGGCGTTTCCTGACTTGCCGGCGAGAAACACTGTGATGCGCGGATTGACCTTGTCGCGGCGCGCGATCGCCGCCAGAGTGGAATCGCCGTACGCCTTCTTTTTGGCCGGGTCCGTCTCGGCGCGCTGACGCAACTGCCAGTAGCCCGCGTGCATGCGCCATGAGTCAGGGCTGTTCGGGTCCACTTCGATGAGGCGGAGGGCGATTGGTCCCATTCGAGCGGCGTCTTTCAGCTGAAAGAGGACATTCGACAGGTTGAGGAGCGCCACTCGATGATACGGGTTTTTCTTCAGGCCAGACTCGAAAAGGCCCGCCGCGTCGCGATCCCGCCCGGCGGCTGACGCATTGGACGCCGCTTCGAACAGCTGCACGTCGGTGAATTTCTCGGGATGATCGACCATGTCACCCAAAATCGCCTTGACCGCCGCGGTATCGCCCGACAGTCGCAAGGCGCGGCCCAGCGCCTGCGTGGCGTTTGCTTCGCCCGGCGAATCCTTCAGGTAGTCCTCGAGGAGAGCACGGCCCAGCTTAATCTCGCGGTCCCGCGCCTCGCCTTTGGCCTGTTCGGCTCGGGTCAGGTACAGCACCGCCAAGTTGTATCGACTTTGCTGCTTCACCTTCTTGTAAATCGTATCAGCGCCTGATAGCTCGATCACTTTGACCATCGCCATCATCGCGCTGTCCAGAAAGTTCTGCTTCTGGTACACGGCCGACAGCACGTTCCAGGGGCGCGGATCGCCGCCAGAGACCTGTAGAGCCAAATGCGCGTAGTATGACGCGGAGTCGTTCTTGTCCGCGTTCATAGTGGTCACAGACTTGTTGAGAATGTCGCCAAAAAACCGCAACCGATACGGGGCAACCGTCCCCTTGCACTGTGGCATGAGCGTCTCGACAACCGTGGCAGCCGAATCCACCGCCAGCAGCAGGTTGTGATTGCCCAGCGGGTTCGTGGTAAACCCGACCGTACCGCGCTTCATCACATACTGCGCCCCTTCTGCCTGCAGATATTGGGCGTAGGTGCGCAACAAAAGGTATTGGCGCCCCGGCTCGTTCTTGATCTTTTCGGGGTTGTCGGTGAGCACGCGGATCGCATTGGCCAGATGCTTCGGGACTTCATCCGGTTTCCTGGAACTGGCCGCCTGGATCACATACTGCCGCGCGCCATTGATCTGGTACGGACTATTGTCGTTGATCTCGCACTTTGGTGCCTGCGCGAGAACGGCGGCTGGGAGAAGAAGGCCGCCAACAACCAGTGTTCGTGCCGCCGCGTGCCACGTCCAAACCTTCATCAGTTGATCTCCTCAGTAATCGTCAGGGCAGCTTGGGTCGCACGAGCATGCGCTCCGAACCTATCGAGTCATACACCGCGGGCGCCGCAAGTTCGCCTACGAATATACGGATGACTGCCGTGGACCGCTCAGCTTCAGTGGCGCTACTGCCGGTAGGACGCGCCGCTTCCCGTATTGAACAACACCACCTCCGACGAGCGGGCGATCGTTCCCTCCTCCACCGCGTCGCGCAGTACGGACAGAGCGCAACCGCCTTCTGGGGCCGCGTCGATGCCCGTGGCCTCCGACAGCCTGCGCGTCCAGGACACGATGGCCTCTTCGCTCGCCGTGCCGGCAACACCTCCCGCTTCGCGCAGCACCTTCAGCAACAATCGATCGCCGAGCGGCGATGGAACGCGAAGGCCGCTGGCGTAGGTGACCGGGTCGATCCACGGCTCTGCACGCGACTGACCGGCGGCAAACGCACGAGCGATTGGCGCACATCCGGCCGCTTGCGCAACGACGTAGGCCGGTTGCGTACTTCCCGCCGGCAGCCAACCGCCGCGGAGAAGCTCACTAATCGCTTTCCAAATGCCGATTGTCCCCTCGCCACCACCGGTTGGATAGACGATCACATCAGGCACGCGCCAGCCCAACTGTTCGGCGACTTCGAATCCCATCGTCTTCATCCCTTCGACACGATACGGCTCACGCAGTGTGGACACATTGAAGAACCCGGTCTCCGCCGCAAAAGCAATAGCGAGCTTACCCGCGTCGCCGATATGTCCGTCAATGCGAATCAGTGTCGCGCCGAGCGCTTCGATGATGTCGAGGATGGCTCGTGGGGTCGTTTTGGGGGCGAACACGCGTACCGGAATGCCCGCCGCCGCACCATACGCCGCGAGCGCCGCGCCGGCATTGCCTGCAGTCGGCACAACGAGTCCGGACACGTTGCTCCCTTTCGCACGCGTGACCGCGGCACTCATGCCACGTGCCTTGAATGACGACGTCGGATTCTGTCCCTCGTCCTTGATCCAGAGACGGCGCACGCCGACGGCCTCGGCAAGCGACGGACAATCGCGAAGCGGTGTGAGCCCCTCGCCCAGTGAAACCGGTGCTTCGCCGTGCAGCAGCGGCATGAATGGCGAATACCGCCAGGCATCCCATCGCGGTGCGAGTGGTGTCCCGACGGGGACTGTCGCAAACCGCGCAAACAGTGGTTGGCCACACGCACCACACACTGACGCACCTTCCATTGCCGCTGGTGTTTCGCACGCCGAGCAGGTGAGGAGCCAGGGTGCGTGCTCAGTTGGAATCGACGTCATCTGTGTCCGAGAGAGAGTGAGTGGAACTGTTGTCATCGGCAACCGAGCGATCAGCGTTCTGTGGCTCTGGCACAATCACACCCAGCGCGGTGAGCAGCTTGCGTGCACTTGGCGCACTGAAGCCAGGGACCGCAGCAACGTCAACGAGCGTCGCCGCACGCACTCCCTGTACACTGCCGAATGCGTTCAACAGCGCGCGTCGTTTCGTTGGACCGATTCCCGGCACCTTGAGCAGTTCAGACGTGATCGTACGCGCTGCACGCTTTTGCCGCTGAAAGGTAATCGCAAATCGATGTGCCTCATCACGCGCTTGTTGCAGCATGCGTAGTGCCGGTGAGCGGCGCGGCAGCTTGATCGGATCACCGCGCCCAGGGAGAAAGATTTCCTCGTCACGTTTGGCCAAACTGATGAGCTGTTGCTGCGTAAGTCCAAGCGCATCCAGCGCATCTTTCGCCGAGCTGAGTTGGCCTTTGCCACCGTCGATTACGACCAGATCTGGCACGCTCTTGTCCTCCGCGAGTCGGCGTGTGAAGTATCGCGTGACCACCTCGTGCATCGCCCGGAAGTCGTCGTTGCCCTCGAAGGATGCGATCTTGAACTTTCGGTATTCGGCGCGCTTCGGGCGGCCGTTCTCAAACCAGACGCCGCTCGCGACGACATCCGTGCCCTGCGCGTGCGAAATGTCAAAACAGACGAGCGACCGGGGCAAGCGCGCCAGCCCAAGCTCGCGTTGCAACTCGTACACCGGATCGACGGCGCGTTCGTCCGCTTCGAGCGCTGCGAGCTTGAATTCCTCGAGGAGATGCCGGGCATTTTGATCCGCCAGATCGACCAGCGCCCGCCGCGGTCCGCGCTGCGGCACGCGAATACGTGTCGAGCCCAGCGACGCTTCCAGCGACTCGCGATCGTCGAACTCAAACGGGACGAGCAGATCGGCGGCTCGCGCTTCGGCCGTACGATACCACTGCGCGAGACACGCGCCAAGCACGGCGCCGTCCTCTTCTCCCTCAGCATGCTCCACCAGCCGGTGTTCGCGCGCGAGCATCAAACCGGCGCGAATCCGGAGCAATACGACACAGGCGTCTTCACCGTCGCGGGCGTACCCGATCACATCGCGATCACCACCGTCAACGGCGACCACAACAGTCGGCTCCTCCATCTGTTCCAGGTGCCGAAGCGCATCGCGCATCTCGCCGGCACGCTCGAAATCAAGACGGTCGGCCGCGTCGTGCATGCGCTCTCGCACGCGGTGCACCACGTCACTCGTCCGACCATCAAGGAACCACACGACCTCGTCAATCATCGCGCGATAGTGCTCGCTTGACTGATAGCCGACACACGGCGCCGGACACCGTTTGATGAAGTAGTCCAGGCATGGCCGGTCTGGCGCATCATTCGGCAACCCGTAGTGACATGAGCGCACGGTGAAGAGGCGCTTGACCACGTTCAGCGCTTTGCGCATGGCACCAACGTCCGTGTACGGACCAAAGTACCGCGCCCCGTCGTCGAGGAGTCGACGCGTGACGATCACGCGCGGGAATGTTTCCTGCACGGTGACCTTGATGTACGGATATGACTTGTCATCTCGCAGCGCAATGTTGAATCGCGGCCGGTGCTCCTTGATGAGCGTCGCCTCAAGGATCAGCGCATGCGACTCCGAGGGCACAACGATCGTGTCGAGCGCACGCACCTTGCGCAGCAACCCGCGCGTCTTTGGACTCTCGTGATGATCTTGCGCCCAATAGCTCCGCACACGTGTACGCAAACGTTTGGCCTTCCCTACGTACAGAACCTGCCCTGCTTCGTCTTTCCAGAGATACACGCCAGGACCGTCCGGCAAATGCGGTAGTTTGACCGCCACACTCGCCGGCATGCCGCGTTGCAGCGCGCTTACCGTCCACTCATCGTCCGGTACTGGCATGAAGGTGGTGCCGTCGTTCTCCTCAAAACCGTCAGTACGCACCGGAGTGTCCCGTCGCAGGCATCGCGACTACCGTGCAGATGGTCCGGACTGCACACGCACCGGTTGTCGCAACCACCTGGCAGCTTCGGCAGAGCCCATCCACCACGCGCTGACGAGATACACCGCGGCAAACGCGACAAGAATTGGCGGGCCAGCGATACGGGGATGCGCCGTGGGCCACTGCATTACTACCACCGCGCGCACCGCAAACGCGATCGCGGCCGCAACGGCCGACGCGAGTACGATGCGCCGCGTGCCGAGCCACATCGTGCTCGTGTACAGTGGTCCCAAGCGACGATGCAATCCGCGCACCAGGATGCTCAGATTGACGTACGATCCGAGGGCCGTGCCGAGCGCGATCGCGGCAGTCCCATACACCGACGACCGCAGCGGAATGGCGAACGCGATGGACGCGATCGCAGACACGACAACACTGGCGACGGAGGCGCGCAACGGCGTGCGATAGTCTTGCATGGCGTAGAACACGGACGCCAGTAGCTTCACCGAACCAAAGCTGACGAGGCCAACAGCAAAGGCCGCCAATACCGCGTGCACGGCCTGTCGCTCAATCTCACCGAACGCACCAGTCTGATAGACAATACCGACGCAGTAATTGCCGAACGCGATGAACACCACGGCACTCGGCACAATGTAGAACAGGATACGTTGCCAACCACTGCGGAGTCGCTCGAGCAGCGCCTCGAGGTGCATGGCCCCCGAATCGCGCGACAGATCCGGCAGCGACGACGCGGCAACGGAGACGCCGAAGAGGGACACGGGCAAGAGGACCAACAGGTTCGCATAGTTGAGGTTCGAGGGCGCGCCATTCGGAAGAAACGTGGCAATCTCCATATCGATGATCGACGAGATCTGCACGACGCCAAGCGCGGTTACTACGGGAATCACATTGCGCAGCATCGGCATCACGCCTTCTGCCGCACGGTGAAGCGTTGGACGAAGAGGTCCGAGGAGCTTGAACACTTCCGGGAGTTGCACTCCCACCTGCAGCAGTGCACCAAGCAGCGTCGCCCACGACAGCCACCAGGCAAGCTGCGTTCGGTCCGTGGCGTGTGCACCCCAACCCCAGAGTAACAGAATCTGCGCCAGTGACCAGAGTGCGGCGCTCGCATAGGACCAGAAGAAGCGACGATGTGAATTCTGCACACCGAGACACCATCCGCTCAACACCACTAGTCCGGTCATGGGGAACAACACACGCGTCAGTCGCGTAGTGAGCGCAATCTGATCTGCATCCCATCCGAGCGCGGCAACCCGGGTCAGCATCGGAGCGAACGCAATGCCAGCAATCGTCAGCAGCGACACGGCGCTCATCAGAATGCC
>JANMKU010000277.1:0-3323 GCA_031372205.1 Gemmatimonadaceae bacterium
TGGGGCGAGCGAATTGAGTTTTTTGGCGCACTTACGGTACACGTCGTGGTTTGCGAAATCCGAGGCCGGGGTCGTGCTGGTGTCGCCCGAACTGGCGGAGACCGCTGGCCGTCCGGCGACGCGCATCGTTGTCGCACGTCCGACAGAGGCGATGGTCAAGATGCTTGCGCACTTCCGCCGCCCTGAAACACGCCCCGTTGGGATACACCCGACCGCCATCATTGCCCCGACGGCAGTGATTGGCGCTGACGTGTCGATTGAGCCGTATGCCGTGATTGGCGATGGTGTATCGATCGGCGATGGAAGCTGGATCGGCGCACATGCGGTCGTTGGTGCCGGCAGCATAGTGGGCCGAAACGTGCGACTCCACGCTGGCGCCACCGCCTATGCGTTCGTTGAGTTGGGAGATCGCGTGACCCTGCATGCTGGTGCACGTGTCGGACGGGACGGATTCGGGTTCATTCCGAGTCCCAACGGTCCAGTTCGCATCCCGCACCTGGGCCGCTGCGTGCTTGAACATGATGTGGAAGTGGGGGCGAACAGCTGTGTCGATCGCGGCAGTGTTGACGACACGATCATCGGTGCCGGTACAAAACTCGACAATTTGGTGCACGTCGCGCACAACGTCCGTATTGGCAAAGGGTGTTTCCTTGCCGCCCAGGTGGGCATTGCCGGATCGACGCGCATTGGCGATGGCGTTCAGTTCGGGGGCCAGGCTGGCGCTGGCGGACATGCGAATATCGGCAGCGGTGCAACGGTCGCGGCACGAGCAGGAGCGATCGCCGACGTGCCCCCCGGTGAGACAGTTTCGGGCTTTCCTGCGCGCAAGCATCGTGACCAGCAACGGTCCCTCGCGGCGCTCAATCGGCTTGCTAGAATCATCCGACCGCTTGAGCAGCTGCTCGACGCACAGGACGCATCGTGATCGCAACGGCTGAGCGCGAGCCCGGGAAGACGAGGGCCACGGGGCTCTGCACTGAGCGCACGACCATCGGCGGGGAGGCGATCGTCGAGGGAACGGGACTCCACCTCGGGGAGCCGTGCCGACTGGTGTTCCGACCCGCACCAACTGGCAGCGGAGTAATGTTTCACCGCAGTGACCGCGCTGACGCGTCTCCGGTGCAGGCCACCGTGTCGGCAGCCGTCGATGCCGAACGACGAACGCAGCTTGGCAACGGTCCAGAAGCATTTCACACCGTGGAGCACGTGCTGGCCGCGGTTGGCGCGATGCAGATTGACGATCTCGTGATCCAGATGGATGGACCGGAGCCGCCGATCATGGACGGAAGTGCCGCCCCCTTCCTGGCCGCGCTCGATTCTGTTGGTCTGGTGCCGAACGGTGGTCGGCCCGAATGGCTCGTTCTCCGAAAATCCATTCGCGTTGTCGACGGCGAGTCGGTGTACGAGGCGCGTCCCTCGCTGCGCCTCACGATTGATGTCACCATCGAGTTTCCGCATCCGCTGATTGGCCGACAGGCGGGGCGATACACCGTGTGTCCAGACGTTTTCCGACGCGAGTTGGCCGCGGCGCGTACCTTCGGATTCGTCCATGAAGTGCAGGGGTTGCGGGCGAAAGGATTAATTCAGGGTGCCGATACGTCGAACGCCGTTGTACTTGATGACGCGGGCGTCGTGGACAATTCCCTGCGATGGGTCGATGAGTTTGTGCGTCACAAGGCGCTCGACTGTGTCGGCGATCTGGTGCTGGCGGGTGCGCGTGTGCGCGCGCACATCGATGCATACAAACCGAGTCACCGCGGCACGATTGCTTTGGTGCGCGCGCTGGTGCAACACGCTGTCCGGGAGTCTGCTGTGTATACCATCGAAGACATCATGCAGGTGCTGCCGCACCGCTATCCGTTCTTGCTGGTCGATCGTATCCTTGAAATTGACGAGGGGAAACGCATCGTCGGCATCAAGAACGTGACGATCAACGAACCGTTCTTTCAGGGACACTTCCCTGGACATCCCATCATGCCTGGCGTCCTGATCGTCGAATCGATGGCGCAAGTTGGTGGCATGCTGCTCATGCGATCCATCGAGGATCCTTCCACCAAAGTTGTGTACTTCATGTCGCTCGACAACATCAAGTTTCGGCGACCGGTTCGACCGGGCGACCAGCTTCGCCTCGAGTTGGAAGTGCTGCAGGTCCGTGGATCAACGTGTCGCATGCGCGGGACCGCGAGCGTCGACGGACAGGTGGCGGCGGAAGCCGAAATGGCGGCGATTATCCGCGACAAATGAGCGCGCACATTCATCCCACGGCGATCGTGGACGCGAGCGCCGAACTTGGCCACGATGTCGTGATCGGTCCATGGAGCATCGTGGGACCGCAGTGCAGGTTGGGGGACCGTGTGGAGATTGGCGCGCGGGTGACACTCGAGCGAAACGTTGTGTTGGGCGCACGTGTCAAGGTCGGTGTTGGTGCAGTGATTGGTGGCGACCCGCAGGATCTCAAGTACCGCGGTGAAGAGACGTGGGTGGAGATCGGCGACGACACGTCGGTCCGCGAGTACGCGACGATCAATCGTGGCACAGCGCACTCCATCAAGACGTCTGTGGGAAAGGGGTGCTTCATCATGAGCTATGTGCATCTGGCGCATGATTGTCATCTTGGGGACCACATCATCATCTCGAACGGGACGCAGCTGGCCGGACATGTGACCGTGGAGGATCGGGCGACGATTTCGGGACTATGCGCGGTGCATCAGTTTGCGCGCATCGGTCGGCACGCGTTTATCGGCGGCTGCTCACGCGTTGCGCAAGACGTACCACCATTTGTGAGAGCGTCTGGTAACCCGGTGAAGCTGTTCGGGCTGAATTCCGTCGGCTTGCGACGCCACGGATATGACGAGGGTGTGCTTCGCGATCTCAAGCATGCCTATCGCCTGTGCTTTCGGTCGGACTTGAATTTGTCGCAAGGGGTCGAACGTGCACGTGCGGAAGTGCCACCGATCCCTGAGGTCCAGCAGCTGCTCGATTTTATCGATGCCAGTCAACGCGGAGTTGGATTCTGAGCGCCGCCCTGGATCCACGGCTGTTCTCCCAGCAGGGTGCACCGCGGGTCGGCGTTGTCGGCGCCGGGGGCCTGGGACAACATCATGTGCGGATCCTGCGCGATTTGGCGGGTGACCGCTTTGCCGGTTTCGTCGATGAAAATCCGGCGCGCGCGGCGCAAGTCGCGGCATCGCTAGGTGTGATAGCATTTCGGTCGCTGGACGCGCTGCTGGACGAGGTGGATGCGGTGTCGATTGTTGTACCAACCACAGCGCACCACACCGTCACGGCGCAGGCGCTGCGTCGCGGCAAGCATGTCTTTGTCG
>JANMKU010000301.1:0-2411 GCA_031372205.1 Gemmatimonadaceae bacterium
CGAACCGTGACTGGGAGGCGATCGCCATTGGCCCGTGTGCCGACGGCTCCTGCCTGTTCATCGGTGATGTTGGCGACAACGGCGCGCGACGTGACCAGCTGACGATTTGGCGTATCCCCGAACCACTCCCGACTGACACCGTGACGCCACCGGCAGTGCCGCTACGGTTCCGCTATGAAGACGGGCCGCGCGACGTCGAAGCGATGTGGGTTGGGCCCGACTCGAGCATCCTCCTCCTCACCAAGCGACCCGTAGTCACCCGCGCCGGCCAGCGCCGAATGTCGCTCATCTATCGACTGTCACCGGCCGTGTGGCGAACGCAAGGCGCGACCGTTGCGACGCTCGTGGACTCGGTACCGCTTGTACCGACGCCGTCGAACCCGAAAGAGTGGATCACGGACGCGTCGTTGTCGCCTCCCGATTCAGCTGGCGCGCGACAGCTCGCCGTGCGCACATACGCGGATGTGTTCATCTTCGATACAGACAGCAGAACCGGTCGTCCGACGGCCTTGCGGCATCGCTGTAGCCTTCGGGTGCTACGAGAGGAATTCGGCGAAGGGGTCACGTGGTTGGCGGGTCGCCGCCTGCTCTTCGTCGCCGAAGGCCGCTCGTCAGTACTGCACACGGGCCGCTGCCCGTGAGCGGACACGCATCATCAGTCAGCGAGGACCGTGGCCGAGGTGGTGTCGCAGGCGTACTTTGTCATCCAGATGGTCCGCGCAGTGATGCGGCCGAAACGTGGCCGCGTGTTTCTGCGTACAGACCATGGTCTGAACCCTAGAGGAAGCTCCCCATGGTTACTCGCGAAGACGTCGAAACATTTCTCGATCGCCTCGGCACCGACGGCGCGACGCATGCCGAGGTCGAATCCGGCCTCTGGATCGTGCGCCCCAGCGGCCCGCTCGATTTTGACGTGGTCATCACGCACAACCCACCCGTGCTGTTGCTGCGGGTGAAAGTCATGCCGATTCCAGACGATGCAGCGGAACTTGCGGCGCTCAGTCGTCGCCTGCTCGAGCTCAACGCGACGGATCTGTTGCACGGATCGTACGGCATTGATGGCGCGGCCATCGTGCTCACCGAAGCGCTGGAACTCGCACATCTGGATTACGAGGAGTTCCTCGCGTCCTACGAGAGCATGACCCTCTCGCTCACGTCGCACATGCGCGAGCTTGCGGCCTTCCGAGAGGGTCGCTGAGTCATGGGAATCTTTGATCGCCTCTCAACGCTCATCAAGTCGAATCTGAATGACCTCATCTCGACGGCAGAAAATCCGGAGAAGATGCTCAATCAGATCATCGTCGACATGCGCAATCAACTCGCCAAGGCCAAGCAACAAGTGGCGGCCGCGATCGCAGACGAAAAACGGCTGAAAGATCAGGCCGACGGGGAGTTCAAGCTTGCCGACGACTGGGATAAGCGCGCCATGCTGGCCGTCCAGGAAGGTCGCGATGACCTTGCCAAGCAAGCATTGCTCCGTGGGCAGGAACATCTCGAACATGGACAGCAGCTCGCGACCACGTGGGAGCAGCATCGCTCGGAAACAGAGAAACTGAAGCAGTCCCTCCGTGACCTGAACGACAAGATCGAAGAAGCCAAGCGCAAGAAGAACCTGCTCCTCGCGCGGCAACGCCGGGCCGAGGCACAGGCGCGTATTTCGCAGACGATGTCGGGGCTCTCCGATAACTCCGCATTCGATGCGTTTGCGCGCATGGAAGAAAAAATCACGACGAACGAACGACAGTTGCAGGCCGCGCAGGAAATCGACGAAGAGATGAGCGGCGATCGCCTGGCGAGCCAGTTCAAACAGCTGGAGCGTGCGTCAGGCGGCGCAACCGCCGATGCGCAACTGCTGCAACTCAAGCAGCGCATGGGTGTATTGCCCGCGCCGGCGCCTGTTTCCAATCGTCAGCTCGGTGCAGGGGTCGCGGACGGGGCACCCGTTGTGTCGACACCGGCGCAGCTCGCGGCCGGCGCGGCCGAAAAGAAGACCGGCGAGGTCGATCTCATCGCGGAAATCGAAGGGCTGCGGGAGCCCAAACCGCGGTCATGAGTCGTCCACGTCGCTTCCTCGTCCTCGCTGAAGGCAACTTCACGCCGCTCAACTCGAAGACCGCCAACGCCTGCATTCGCTACGCGGAATCGGAGGTCGTTGCCGTCATCGACAGTACGCGCGCCGGCAGCACCGCGCAGGACGCCATTGGATTCGGTGGGGCAATTCCGGTGGTCGCGACGTTCGCCGCGGGCATGCAGGCGCAACCGAACGCGTTACTTATTGGTATTGCGCCGCCCGGCGGACAATTCCCCGCTGAGTGGCGCACCATCGTGTGCGATGCGTTACGTGCCGGACTCGATGTGTGGAGCGGACTGCACACCATGTTGGGTGACGACGACGAGTTCAGAGCGTTCGC
>JANMKU010000307.1:0-2277 GCA_031372205.1 Gemmatimonadaceae bacterium
TTCGGTTCACGCCACGCGGACGTCGCATGCTGGCCGCCGTCCTCGAACTGGTCGACGAAATCGAAGGGGAGTTCGCTCGGCACGTGACTGATGGCGAGTACTCTCGTGTTCGCGAGCATATGCAGCGCATCGCCGACGCGATCGATCCGGACGGTGCATTCGGCGTTGGTGATGTCACCGCGTAAGTAGCGCGGCCGCACCCGGCAACACCGTCAGTCGCGTGGCGTCTTGGTCGTCAGCGTTGTGCGCTTCTTCGCGGGCGCAGTCGACGGCGCAGTCGCACGTCGCGTTGCGACATTCGGCGTTGCGACCGACGTGATCCGCAGCAGCGACTGTGGATCGACCGAGACACGCCCGTAGCGCGCAATGAAGTGCAGATGTGGACCCGTCACCCGACCCGTCGCTCCCACCAAACCCAGCACCGCACCACGCTCCACCGTATCACCCACTGCCACGCGCGTCGCACTCATGTGCAAGTAGGCCGTGAGCAATCCCGCACCATGGTCGACATACACCGTGTTGCCACTGAAATAGAGATTTTCGACGAGTCGCACCACGCCACGATTCGCCGCATGAATGGGAGCGCCAATCGCACCGGCGTAGTCTGTTCCCATATGCCGCGAGGTAATAACGCGATTGAATGTGCGTGCATTGCCGAACGAGCTCGTGACCCGACTGTCGCGCGGCGCGATGAACGGTGCCGTCCAGAGACGCGGTGTGTCGTGGGTGACTGGCGTCAACGCCTGCGTCAACTCGGCCTCGCGCTTTTGCCGCGCCGCAAGCGCCGAATCGGGAGGAGCAGAGAAATTGGGCGCGACACGCAAGCGATCCACCGCATAGGTGCCCGACGCTAGTGCCACAATGGTACGCACCGTGTCGCTGCGTGCTCCTCGGCTACACACCACAAACATCGTCACCTTGGCGCTACCGATTGGCGCTGGCGCGTAGGCGTGCGCGACACCAGCGGCATCGCGACCAAAGTGCAATGCCTCGCCCGTCACCGTTCCGCTCATCGCGGCATCCGCAGGGGCGTCACGAACGTCTATCGCGAAGAGTGTGCCATCACGCGGCCGAGCAGGACGTACCGCCACATGCGCCCGAGTCCCACATGCCGACGGCGCCGGCAGCTGTGCAGAAAGCCCCTGGCCTGCTGCGACCGACGCGACCACCACCAGCGTGCACGCGCCGATTACTCGCACGCGCGCCACGCCGGTTGTATGAACGCCTCGGCTATGGCTTGCCCGACTCGCCAGACGTCCGCGTTCCCGCCGGAAAAATCTCGCGGAATCCCGTGATGAATCGCTGCATCTCCGCGGGCGAGCCAACCGACACGCGCAAGTGCTGCGTCATCGGTGGGAACGGACGCCCCACGAGCACGCCCTTCTTCTTAAACTCATCAATCACGGGCTCGACCGGCCGCTTGATATGCACCATGAAGAAGTTCGCGTCGGACGGCACCACATCGTACCCGTACCCCTGCAGCTCACGCGTCGTCTTCTCACGCAGCTCGATGGTCACCTTCTTCACGCGTGCCTGTGACTCGGTGTCACGCAACGCGGCCACGCCACCCCACTTCACCATCGCGTTGATGCTGGCGATGGAGTGTGGCTTCAAACGCGCGATGAGGTCCGGCGGCGCGACGGCGTACCCAAGTCGCATGCCCGCCAACGCGGCGATCTTTGAGAACGTACGCGTCACGATCACCTGCCGACCCGCCTTCACGTACGGTATCGATGTCGTATAGGCCGGATCATCCACGAAATGATGATACGCCTCGTCGATGAGCACCGGCACATCTTCCGGAATCCCGTCAAGCAGCGTCTTGATTTCGGCCGCCGTCACAATGCGACCGGTCGGATTATTCGGGTTGCACAGATACACCAGCCCCACGTCACGCCAGTTGTGGCGCACCGTGCTGACCATCAACGGAATATTTTGCCGATAGTCAGGCAGCAGCGGCAACCGAATGGCATCGGCCTTCGCACCGGCCGCGAACTGATAGACGGTCATGAAGGTCGGGTCGACTCCCACAACTTTGCGTCCACCTTCCAACAGCGCCAACGTTGCCACGCTGAGGAGCTCACCAGAGCCCGCACCAAGCAGCACGCTGTCCGTGCCAACGCCATGATGCTTGGCAATCTCGGCCAGCACATTGCCGTCCGGGTACTGATAGCGATTGGCGTACTTGAGCGCTTGCGACATCGCACTCAGCACCGAGTCAGGCGGCCCGTACGGATTTTCGTTGGCGGCCAGCTTCGCGTAACTGTCGTAGTCGTC
>JANMKU010000320.1:0-5423 GCA_031372205.1 Gemmatimonadaceae bacterium
GACGCTGAGCCGGCGAACGTTCAACGCACTTCGGCCCAGATCGCTTCGGCTAGAGTTTGTACTTTCGCAGCGTGCTGATCGCCGTTTCGAGGGCGGCGCGCTGTTGCGCGGTTGGGGAGAGCGCCCACAATTCCTCGTAGCTGCTGATGGCCAGTTCGAGGGCTTCCTTGTCATGTTCGGCGGCAGCGAGACCCGACGCGTTGTCGGCCAGCGCCGCCTTCGCCAGCTGGTCATCCGGGAAACGGTGCGTGACCTGAAGCCACCGTATGGTACGATCGCGCTGATTCCCTTCGGTGAGCGCCCACAGGTGCCAGGCGCCGCGATTGGTCGGCTCGCTCGCGATGGCCCGATTGGCGAGCTCGCCGACGACCTCAGGACCGCGCCCAGAGAGCCAGTAGGCATTGGCCAGGATCACGAGGGCTCGGGCGTTGGTGGGCTGCTCGTCAACCACCCGTTCATAGAGCGGCCCGGCTACTTCCGGCATGTGGAGATACATTTCAGCGGCCGTGACAATGGCGTCTGGGGTGGTCTCCCCACGCAACTGTTGGAGCGACTGTATGAGGGCTCCCATGTTGGCCGAGGCCTGGTAGTCAGAAACGGCGGCGGCGAGCGCGGCGGCGAGGTCGTTTGGCGGGGCGAGCATGACGGGGAAACGTAGCAACCTTGCGGCAAGTCGGTGGTGACGGGTTGCGCAGAACCGTCTAGGTCGTAATACTCACGGTGTCAGTACAGACGTTGGTCACCGACTAGGCTTTCGAACCGGCCAATACGCCGGGGTTCGAGCCAGCATGTCTCCGCAGTGACCGGATGCGCGTTTCGCGCTCCCCTTTTCGTAGTGCCGTGCCGCGACTCTCGCGGTTTCGGTTATGTGACGGTACGAACGCGACCCGTCCTCAATAACGATTTCGCACGTCCCCCGCGCATTGCGCGATTCGAGCTTTCTCATAGCTCGGCCTCTTCGGCCAAGGGCAACTCTTGCCCATGCGCCGCGTTCGGTCCACTCCGGACTCGAGCCCACGATCCACACGCAGTTTCCGAATGAACGAACGAAAACGCCCGATTCGCCGAGGCCGCACCCGGTCTCCGCAAACCCCCGACGATGCCGGGGACGACAATCCGTATCGCGATGCGCCAGAGTCCAGCGCACCAAGCGCTCTACCAATCGCGATGCCGCCACTCCCACCACCACCGCCGGTCGAGCGTCCCCGATCGGAGCCGATTCCGCCGAGCAGTTTCGAGTCGGCGCTTGAGCGGCTGAACGGCGAGCGAAACGAGCGCGCAAGCCCGGAAGGCGTGGAACGTTTTGATCGCGTGGAGCGCTCGGACCGACCGGAACGCGTGATGGGCGATCGGCTCCCGCCCGGCGAGCGCGCGGCGCCCGGAGAGCGGCCTCCACATGGCGAGCGACCGGCGCGAGGTGATCGACCACCTCGCCGTGATCGGCCGCCACGTGGTGAGCGCCCCGAACGTGCTCCACGTCCGGATCGCGACCCCCGTGCTGATCGCGATTCACGTGCTGATCGCGACCCGGCCAGTGGCGACCCCAATGTCCGACGCAACGGACGTCGTGGTCGGAATCGTTTCCGTCGCGGCGGTGTCCCGAACGGTGCCCCCGCCGGATCACCGGCGACGGAATCATCGATCGATCGCCTGCCTGGCGTTCCGACGCTCGCTGATGGAATGATGGTTGGGTGGTTCGACGCGGCACGAGACGGTGGATTTCTGCGCCGTCCGGTGAACAGTTACTTGCCGGATCCGGCTGACCCGTTCGTCCCACCGGCGCTTGTCCGGCTGCATCAGTTGCGGCGCGGCGACAAGCTGGATGTGTCCTACGGACGGGACCCGCGCGGTCGTCTTGTGGTGATCGAAGTGCTGACGCTGAATGACGGCTCGGCGGTGGTGCTGGACAAACGCCCCGACTTCAATACGCTGACGGCGAGCTATCCGGATAGAAAGCTGACGCTGGAAACGGGTCGCCCTGCAAAGACCGGACCTGAGCTCACTCGACGAGCGATCGACCTGATCGCGCCAATCGGTTACGGCCAGCGCGCGCTGATCGTGGCACCTGCACGAGCCGGCAAAACCACGTTGCTACAGGCGATCGTTGAGGGTGTGGCCATCAACCATCCCGAAGCGGCCCTGATCGTCCTGCTCGTGGACGAGCGCCCCGAAGAAGTCAGCGAGATGATTACGTGGGGGTACGGCGAGGTTGTCGCCTCCAGCTTTGACATGCCGTCCAAGCGCCATGTTGAAGTAGCAGACATGGCCCTCGAGCGGGCACGACGACTGGTCGAGATGGGCAAAGACGTCGTCATCGTGCTCGACTCGATTACGCGTCTGGCACGCGCGCACAACACGACCGATCGCGGCACCGGACGGACCATGTCCGGTGGGCTTGATGCGACAGCGATGCAAAAGCCCAAGGCGTTCTTTGGTTCGGCGCGCATGATTGCGCCGGCCCACGGCGGTGGTTCGCTGACCATCATTGCCACGGCGCTCGTTGAGACGGGCTCGCGTATGGACGACGTGATTTTCGAGGAATTCAAAGGAACGGGTAACTGCGAGATTAAGCTGGACCGCAGTCTGGCGGATCGTCGCATTTTCCCCGCGTTTGACATTGGCACGAGTGGCACGCGCCGCGAGGAAAAACTGTACCGACCGGATCAACTGGAAAAAGTGCATCTGCTGCGGCGCGGTCTACATCAGTTGCCGCCACAGGCCGGAATGGAGTGGCTGATCAAGCGGATCGCCGGCACCTCCAACAACGATTCGCTGCTCGACGGGCTCTAACCACGGCATCCATCGTCGCCGGTCGTCGCTCATGAGTCGTCAGCGCAACGTGCCGGGCACGGGCTTTTCGGTCACGTGCGTATGTGGCACGGTGTACAACACGGACGACAGTCATGTCGGCAAGCGGCTTCGATGCCAATGCGGGCGCGAGGTTGCAATCCAACGTCCGGTTGCGGAGCCGCTGCAGATCCTTGGCGCAGCCCCGCGCGTGAGTCGGCGGCGCCATGCCGCGTCGGCGCCACCTACTGGATGGCAGAATATCGCAGAGTCGATTCGTTGGCGATTGCGGGACATGACGTCAGTGTGGCCGTCACGCGTTGGGGCTGCGGTGCGAAGCGCCCTTCACAGGCTTCGCGCCGAGGCATCGAGTCGCAACGGCGTGCGTCGGTGGACCGTACGACTGTCGCTGGCATATGGCCTGTGTGCGATCGTGGCTTGGTTGCTGCTCGTGAATACCTCCGAATCGTTTCTCCCGGCGACGTTCCTAGCGTACGGCCCCCGATTCGTGTTGCTCTTCCCGCTGGTGCTACTTGTACCGCTTGCGCTGGTGTCGGCGCGAAGCGTTCTCTTGCCACTGGCGATCGCCGCGTGGGTGGTTGTGGGGCCGATCATGGGCGGGCGCGTGAGCTGGCGTACGGTTTGGCGAACGATTCCGTCGTCAGTTCCTCCAGGCACAATTCGTCTGCTCACGTTCAACGTGGAAGGTGGCAAGGACGTCTCCAAGCACTTACGGGAGTTGGTTGCCCGACTGCAGCCGCAATTGATCGGGCTGCAAGAGTGCGGCGACCCAGCGTGGGATAGCCTGCAAGCGCTGCCGAACTTGTACTTCCATCGCCACAGCAACCTCTGTACGGCGAGTCGCTGGCCCTTCGTATCGTTCGACTCAATGCCTAGGGCGGCGTTCACACGCGTCTCATCGCTCGGCTACGGCGGTACCGCCCTTGTTGCTCGGTATGTTGTAGCGACCGAGCACGGTCGGGTGGTGTTGGTCAATTTGCACCTCGAAACGGCCCGCAAAGGGTTGGAGCAGTTCGAAGGCAGGAGTGGATTTCTTCCGGATAGATTCCGCGACTGGTTCACCGAGCCAGCGTTGGATTCCGGTCGCGCGACGGCACGATTCAAGATCAACGCACGCATTCGTGATCAGGAGTCTGAACGTGCGGCTGTCTGGTCCACGCAAGGCGATCAACAGATTCCCGTCGTGGTGATCGGCGACTTCAACCTCCCCAGTGAAAGCACGATCTTTCGCCGCAACTGGGCGCGTCTTCACGACGCGTTCGACGAGAGTGGAACGGGAATGGGATGGAGCAAGGCGGAAGGGCCGCTGTTGCGCATCCGAGTTGATCACGTGCTCACCAATGACGCCGCGCCACACGCCATTGGCACCTGGCTAGGACCTGCGCTGGGCTCCGATCATCGGCCGGTCATCGCGGATCTTGAGTGGCGTGGTCAGTAAGGTGCGTTGCGTTACCGCGATCAGCGACTGGCGGCCGCGAATTCGTCGAGTAGTGTCGCCGCGGCGCGTATCCCCAATCGAAAATTTTCTTCGCTGATCCATTCGTTGGGCGCGTGTGCGTTTTCGCCGGGTAAACCAAATCCCATCAGCAACACTGGCGCGCCGAGAATGCGCTCGAAGTCACCGACCACGGGGATGGAGCCGCCTTCGCCGGTAATCACCGGCGCGCGTCCGAACGCTGCTTCAAGCGCGCGCTTCCCAGCCTCGATGATTGGACCCTTGAGATCGGCGCGCCATGGCTTGCCGCCGTGCAGCGCCGTCACGGTGACGGTCACGCCGTCCGGCGTCACGCGCGCTACGTGTTCTGTGACCAACAGGGCGATCGTCTCGGGATCTTGATCGGGAACCAAACGAAAACTGACTTTGGCCATCGAGACCGCGGGCAAGACGGTTTTCGCGCCTTCCCCGGTGTAGCCGCTCAGCAAGCCATTCACTTCACACGTGGGACGCGTCCACAACCGTTCCAATGTCGTGTAACCGGGCTCCCCGCCAAGCGCCGACACCCCCACTTCGTGCATGAGCACGTCGTCATTGAACGGCAGTTCACGCATTTGCGCGCGCACTGCGGCGGGGAACGGCCGAACTGTGTCGTAGAATCCATCAATCGCGACGAGACCGTTCGCATCGTGAAACGTGGCCAGGATTCGGGCGAGAGCCATTGCCGGATTGACGACGGCGCCGCCGTACATGCCAGAGTGCAGATCGCCGGCCGGTCCGCGCGCGTCAATCTGCAGATACGCCATCCCCCGCAACGACGACAAGATGCTCGGGATGCCCGGTGCAAACATCGTCGAGTCCGAAATCACCACCGCGTCGCAGGCGAGTCGCGTTTTCTCGCGATGCAGAAACGCTTCAAGATTCTCGCTGCCGACCTCTTCCTCACCCTCGGCGAGCACGATGACGTTGACTGGCAGCGTTCCGCGGACTTGCAGATGTGCTTCAAGCGCCTTGAGGTGCAGATACAGTTGGCCTTTGTCGTCCACCGACCCGCGCGCGTAGATCTTGCCATCGCGCACGGTGGGTTCGAACGCTGGTGACGTCCACAACTCCAGTGGTTCCGCCGGCTGCACATCATAGTGCCCGTAGATAAGAAGCGTTGGTGCCGTCGCGCCGGCAC
>JANMKU010000414.1:0-8946 GCA_031372205.1 Gemmatimonadaceae bacterium
TGCAGACGCTACCTCGCTGAAGGAATTGGGTCTGTTGCCCGACGCGTCCGGCGCGTGGCCACTGGCGAGTTGGCTGGACAATACGCACGCGCGGCCGAGCCACGACGCACTCACGGGCCTGATTGCCTCGCCGCTTGCTGATACCGATGCAATTTGCGCGCGGCAAGCGTTGCTGCTGCATCTGCTGTCCGTAGCGAAGGAAGTGCCGTGGGCGGACTTGCAAGTCCTCGCCGTGCAGGTGGAAGGATTCCTTTCGTCGAACTACGTGATCGTTCCAACCGCGTTGATGCGACGGACAGTGTTTGCAGCTCGCTTCGGTGACATCGTCACGTACGTGACCAAACAATTGCGGGCCGTGGATACACTGCTCACGCTCAGTGATCAGGTGTACGGACGGATCGGCGCGCTGCGAGGCGATGCTACATTCGCCGGCGTTGTGAAGGCATTGGAAATGGCGGCGGAACATCCACAACGTGAACGACTCCGCGCGGCGGTTGCGGGCGGGAATGCGCTGTCGCTCGCTGGGCTCGATGGCATGGTGCGGAACAAGTCGGGGGGTGCCGCGCAGGGCAGCAAAGCGGTGCGAAACGACGCGCCGTTGCGTGACGTGCTTGAGGCACTCGTTGCGGCCATCTGGCAACTGGATGCCTTCTGCTCCTTGGCGACGGCGTCAGCTGCCGTTGGTGGCGTGCTCCCACGTGTCGTTCCACGGGGCGAAGCCGCGATGTCCATGGACGGAGTGCGTCACCCGCTTTTGCCGAAGGGCGTGACGAACGACGTGCACCTCGCGGACGCGGAGCGTGTGTTCTTTCTCACCGGTCCGAATATGGCCGGCAAGAGTACGTTGCTGCGCGCGCTTGGTATCGCGGTGTACTGCGCGCACTTGGGAATGGCGGTTGCAGCGCGAGCCGCCTGCATCCCGCTGTACGATCAACTCCTCGTATCGATGACGGTCCGTGATAGTCTCCAGCGCGGCGAGAGTCTGTATCTCGCCGAGATCCGACGGGTACGCACGATTGTCGAGGCTGTTGCGCGTGGAGACGCGGTCATGGCGATCTTTGACGAGGTGTTTCGTGGCACCAACATCAAGGACGCGGTGCAGGCCACGCTGTTGCTGGTGGATGGCCTGGCGCGGGCACCGCATGGGATGTTCGTGATCGCGTCGCATCTCACCGAGGTCGCGGAGTCCCGTGCCGAACATGCTGGGATGGGATGCTGGTGCATGGACGTCGACACAACCGGCGCCTCGCCGAAATTCACGCATCGCATGCGGCGTGGTGTGTCCGACGTGCACTTGGGGATGGTGTTGCTCGACGCCGAGGGTGTAGGGCCGGTGTTGCGGCGAATGGCGGCGGGGTAGTTGGGCTAGAGCTGGCGCACTGTTGCGGTATTCGTCGTGCAACCCTTTTGGCCTGTGTCGCGCCTCACGAGGCGAGAGGCAACCTGCTCATCCGGCAAACCCTTGAATCTTCGACCACACCGCTGAGCACTCCCCACATCGCAGTGCGGCGCATCGAAAATTGCGTGCTGCTGCTCATGCCATGCCATCAGAAGGGACTCCAACGAACACCTGTGTCGCAGTGTACGCCTCCGCTATCGGCACCACAATGCCGCTGCGCAGCAACGGCAATACAAGCCCCAACCTGGCTGGGAAGAGTACGACCAACTCTTGGTGCCAATCATCGTTCGCGACAACCTTCAGCGCGGCGAAAGTCTCGATCTCGCGGAGACTCGGCGGGTGAAGAAGATTGTTGACGGGGTCGACAGCGGTGATGCCGTGTTGGCAGTATTCAGCGGTGCATTCTCACTGTTGCCACGGTGACCCTGCAAACGGCAGCGGCGGTACCAGCGTAAGACGACGGGTGGCGACGCATGAGTGAAGCAACGCACTACGACGTATTTCTCTCGCACAACAGCCAAGACAAACTCTTGGTCGAGCAGCTCGCGCGACGGTTGGTCAACGAAGCGAAGCTGCGGCCGTTTCTCGACACGTGGAACTTGATTCCTGGGGTCGCCTGGCAGACCGAACTCGCCGAGGCCCTGCAAGCGAGCCAGACGGCCGCGATCTTCATTGGACCGACCGGGAATGGGTCGTGGCATCACGAAGAAATGCAACTCGCTCTGAATCTCGCCGTTCGGGAGCGAAACGACTTTCGTTTGATTCCGGTGTTGCTGCCCGGGGCCCAATCCGAAACCCTCACCGGATTCCTGCAACTGCGTACGTGGGTCGATTTCCGCGAAGGGGTAAACAATGATATCGCATTCAGTCGACTCGTCGCTGGAATTCAGGGCAAGGCGACGCCCGTTGACGGACTGACGCTATCGGACGAACCCGCGCCGTATCGCGGACTGATGCAGTTCACGTCGGAGCACGCCCATATCTTCTTCGGTCGCGAGCAAGACACGCAGCGGCTCATCGACAAGTTAAGGACGCACCGCTTCGTGGCGACGGTCGGTTCGTCGGGCTGCGGAAAATCATCGATCGTCGGCGCGGGCATGCTGCCGCGACTCGCCCAGGACGACATCCCAGGTAGTCGGCACTGGCGCACGGTGGCCTTTACCCCAGCCGATGATCCATGGCGATCGCTCGCCGTCGCCTTGGCGAGCGCACAACCACCGGAGAAACGCGGTGCGATCGTCGCTGATCTGCGACAACAGTTCGACGAACCGGAGACCGGGCTGCGTCACACCCTGGAGACGTGGTTCGCCGACGCGTCTGAGCTGCTGCTGTTCGTGGATCAATTTGAAGAGCTGTTCACCCACGCGCCGAAGGCGTCGACAAACGTCGGGGCACGAAACGCGTACGACGAACGTGTCGGTCGTTTTGTGCGGCAGTTGGCGCACGACGTGCTGCGTTCGGACAGTCGGTTGCGCGTGATCATCACGTTGCGCGCCGACTTCATGCCGCATGCCCTTCGCATTCCAGAACTGAAGTCGCTGCTGCAAGATCGTCAGGTGTTGCTGGGTGAGCTGGCCACCGACGAGGCGGCGTTACGTGAAGTGATTCAGCGGCCGGCGCAAGCGGTGGGCGCGATGTTGGAAACAGGTCTGATGGAATTACTGCTTGCTGACGTGCGCCGTCAGCGAGGCGCCTTGCCACTTCTGGAGCACGCCTTATCCGAACTGTGGCGCGAGCGACGCGGTCCGTGGTTGACCTTGGCTGCGTACAAGAAAACTGGCGGCGTGAGCGGCGCCCTGGCGCAACGCGCCGAAGACACCTTGCAGCGGCTGACAGTGCCGCAACAGCACATCGCTCGCCGCATCTTCGTCAAACTGACATCGCTCGAGGAGGACACAGAAAACACGCGCCGTCGCATCGACCGCAAAGCCCTGTACGCCGAAGCAACCGACCACGCCGACATCGACGCCGTCATTGACGTCCTCGCTGGATCCGACGCGCGCTTGATCGTGACCGATACGGACTCGTTGTCGATCGCGCACGAAACGCTGATTCAAAACTGGCCGACGCTTCGCACGTGGCTCCAGGAGGACCGTCGTCTGGAACGCATTCACCGCGAACTCGAACGCGCGGCCAATGAGTGGAACGCCAGTGGATGCAAGACGGGCCACCTCTTTCATGCCGACAGCGCCAAATTTGCCGAAACCGAAGAGAATGCCCTTGCGCTTGCCGACCGCACCACTGAGGTCGAACGCAAGTTCCTCGCTGCCTGCCGGGACGCACGAGACGCGGCAATCAATCGTCTCCGTCGCAGGGGTCAGATCGCAGCTGGCGTGGCCATCTTCGTTGTTGCCCTCATTGCGCTCGCCGTCGTGATCTGGCGACAACAGGTCCTTGCGACTCAGGAGAAAAGGCTTGCGCTGGACGCCGTGCAGAAACAACTGACCATGTTCACTGGACCGACGGGGCTAGGGGCGGATATCGCTATCGCCATCGGGACGGACGATAGCACGAACGGGAAGGTAGAGCGTGCGCGCGCAGCCATGTCAGCGCTCGAGACCAACGTTCGCCCATTTGCGCGCAATGCAGCAATCGGCGAAAAGATACAAAGCTTGCACCAACAGCTCACCAACTGGGAGCGACATGACGTCTCCGATCGTGATGTGCAAATCGCAATTTTGGAACTCGCGCGAGAGTACCGCTCCGCGTGGGACGCGCTGACACAAGGGCTGTCCAGCAAGATGCGAGAGCTGATTCAGCATGACCTTGCCGCGCCATACTACGAACGAGCAACGCAAGTGACGAAACGCCTGGCGCGCGCATCACAATCGACCGCCGACCGAGACGAATTTGAGCGTCTCTACTGGGCAGAGTTGGTGTTCTTTGAAACAGACGAGGTCCAGTCCGCCATGGTGCAATTCCGGAACGTGCTGCATGGCGATCCGGGAAGTCTTCCTGCGTTGGCAACCGCAGTTGAAGTCGCTTGCAACAGGGCCCTCGCGAGCTCGACTCGGAGCGACGCTAGCGCTCCGTCCGCTCGATAGGCGGCACTCGGTTCCACCACAAGCTGATTGCGCGCAACCAAGGTGAGCACGACCGGAACGCTGTCAACGCGCGACTCGCGCGCCGCGCCGCAGTTGCACACATTGCAGTGCGGGTCCGATTTCCCCATTCGTCAGGTGCGCTCCACGTGTCTCACTCGCGTAGCTCCTGCACGTTCGTACCGTACTCTGCGGTAACCAAATTCACCGCGATCGTCGTGACGCTGGTGCTCACAGGCGGTCTCGCGGCGGCACCTATTCGCGCGCAGACGACACCGCTGAGTCAGGACGATCAGCTGCGGAGCATGCTCGGACTCGGTGACGCCGCAGGATGCTGGCGCTTACTCGGCGTGCAACAAAACGGCGCCGATGTCGATCTCAAGCTCAAGGACCTCGGCACACAAATCGGCCCTGAGTTGCGCGCAATCTGTGGGTCGAGTCAGGTCACATCCGCCTCGTCGCAAGGTGGTGCCATCAACTCGTTGCAGGCAACGAAGACCGTGGCGCAGTACCGTCTTGTCCGTCGGCGCATCGATCAGCGACTCGAACCCAAGCGCCGACCTGCCACAGGGCGTCATCTGTCGCGCGCTGTTCCATCGTATGCCGCGACTGTGCTCACGCCGAGCCTGAGCGGCGGAACCGACGGACAGGTTGGCGTTTTTGGAGAGATCGAACTGGAGCGGCGCAACCGTACCGCGACGCCATACGAAAATGGCTACCAAGCGGATATCAGTGGGCTGAGCTTGGGCGTTGACTATCTGCGTGGCAACAGCGTGATCGGCGCATGGGTGGGACGCACGCAGCAAAACGCGGGGCTCGACGACACGCGACCACTGATCGGGTCACCATTCGGTGCAACCGACGACGTATTTCGTCGGCTGCTCGACGACGCCGCAGTACGCGCATCAGTGTGCGGCGCCGCGCCACCACCAGGCACGTTTACGCAGGGCGCGACACGTGTTGGCGGATTTGTCGGGCGTCGCGTTGGCGCCAACAGCTTCGTCGACGCTGCCGCGAGTTGGTCTCGGCGCTCGCACGAGAGTAATCGAGGACTCTGCGCGATTGAGAATCAGGGTGCGCCAGCGTTCGCGGCGAACGTGGTGTTCAATGACGCGAACAGTAACGGACGGGTGGACGCCGGAGAGATTGTCGCGGCCATTGGACGCGGGCTGTTGTTTAACGACGCCAACAACAACGGTGTGGTGAATCTCGCCGAGAGCGTGTTCGATGACATCTTCGCCGGGACGCTCAGCAGTCGCACCAGCATCCAGGAGCTGAGCGCATCGGTTCGCGCCGGTACGGACTATGTCGTCAACAATTGGCGCGTCGGCCCGCGCGTCCTTGCGACGTACTCGCGCGCGGCCACGAATGCGTACACAGAAACGGGGAGCAGCACTGCCGATAATCGCGTGCGATCCAATGACGGTACGGTAATTGTACGCGCACTCGGTGGGCCGATTGGACTCGAATTGGCATACGACAAGCAATCGCGCGCGTCGATGCTGGTGGATGCTGGTGGTGAGATTGGATATCGGATGGCGACGCGCTTCGGTGATATCGTTCCGCATGCGACCGCCTACTTCCGACACGAGTTCGTCACCGACATGCAGATGGTGACGGTGCGGATGGCGCAGGATCTGCGCGCGACACCAGTCCGATTCACTTTTGCCACGGATGGTCGCGACCCCAACTCGGCGGTGCTTGCGCTGGGCGTCAGTGCAGATGTCGGTGAGCGCCTTGGCGCACGTGTGGAATTCAGCCGGCTGGCCGCCGACACACTGTTCGGTTCGAGCATCGTCACCGCGCAGTTGCGTTGGCGGTTCTAGTCGCGCCTGCCGCGATGCGCTATCGCGCCTTCATTTCGTATTCCAGTGCTGACCGCGCGATCGGCGAACAATTTCAGCGCGCGATCGAACGCTACAAGATTCCACGTGCGTTGCGCGGTGTCGATCATGGCTTTGGTGCGGTGCCAACGCGCGTGTCGCCACTCTTTCGCGACCGATCGGACGCTGATGCGAGTGTGAGTCTGGCCGCGACGCTGCGCGACGCGCTTGCGCATTCGGACGCGCTCGTGGTGTTGTGCAGCCCGGCGGCCGCGAAGTCGCCGTGGGTTGGCGAAGAGATTCGGACCTTCAAAGCACTCGGCCGCGGGCAACGAATCTTCCCGGTGCTGGTGGATGGCGAGCCGAAACGCTTCGACGCAGCCACGTGTCCGCAGGGTGCGTTTCCACCGGCGCTGTTCGCTCGAGTCGACGCCACCGGCGCGGTGATCGCCGAAGACGGCCCGGAACCACTGGCCTCGGACTTGCGAACGACGGGTGACGGGCCGCAGCTGGCCATGCTCAAGGTGGTCGCGGCATTGAGCGGGGTGCCGCTGACGTTGCTCACGGAGCGTCAGCTGGAAGCCGAGCGGCGCGAGCGCGTCATCGTGCGGACGGTGGCGGCCGTGATGACGACCCTTGCCGTGGCGGCGAGTATTGCAGCCGTGCAAGCCTGGCGCTCGGCGGCGCAAGCACGGGCGCGCCTTGCGGATACCATCGAGATCGCGGCCCGCGGTGTCGACAACGCGGTGCGCTTTGGCGATGAGTATGGCGTACCAATCGCCGTCATCCGCAAGCTGCTGACCGGCGCGAGTGAAGACTTTTCAGAGCTTGTTGGTTCGCAAGCGATCGGCGCGCCCACGCTGGAATTGCAGCGCGGCAGGCTGCTGGTGGTGTTCGCCGGTCTCCACCACGCGGTCGGCGATACCCGGCGTGCGTTGGAGCTGGCGCGAGCGGGGTTGACCACGATTGAACGCGTGCCGACGGCGAGAATGCTACGTCATCCAGTGACATGGTTTGCGCCCGTACCATCGCCAGATGCTGTGACCGCTGAACGGCTTGGTGCGCTTGAAGCAATTGGCGTTGCCCTTGGTGAGACGGCTGACGGCACGACCGAGGCGTCAGCGGTGTTTGAGCGAGGTCGAGCACTGGCCGCTCGCTCCGGACGCACGGATTTTGTGGCGCGATTCTGGTCGCTTACCGGCGAGCAGCGGTATGGCAGTGGCGACGCGGTCGGGGCGTTGGCCGCTCACGATTCGGCGATCCGCGTACTTAGTTCGGACCCGGCTGATACGGTGAAACTGGCAGTTGACCTCGCGTTGGCCCGGTCAGATCGAGGCGAGATGCTGCTTGAGCTTGAGCGACATCAGGACGCAGTAGCGGCGCAGACGCAGGCGGTCCGGGTACTGGAGGCGCAAGTCCGTTCCGCGCCGGACGATATCGCTGCCCTCCGCAATCTTGGTCACACGGTTACGCGACTGGCCGAGGCGCGGTATGCGCTGTCTGGCAACTGGAGCGACGCCATCCCGGATTTCGAACGCGCACTGTCGCTGTTTGAGCGGATTGTGGCGAGCGACAAACTGCGCATCGACTACGCGCGCGACCTGTCGATTGCGCTGGAACGCTTGGGAGACGTGATGCTGCAGCAAGAGAACGCGAGCCGGGCCGGCACGCTCTTTACTCGGTCGATCGCGCTCCGGCGGGAGCGTTTCGCGCGTGACCCAGCGAACGGTGATGCGGTGCGCGATCTCGCCGTGGGGCTGGAACGACAAGCCGACATGGCGACGGCGGAGCATCGGCCCGATGGCGCGCTGTTGTTTTTGGATGAAGCCCGGGCGCTCCGAACGTCGCCGGTTGTTGATAGCGTGACACGCGGCGATGAACTCAGCCGAACACGCGATCTGGCCGTGCTGTGGTCCAAGACGGGAGCAGCACGCGCGGCGATCGGGCAGCGAACGGCATGGGCTGACGCGTTTGAGACGGCTATTCGTTTGATGACGGCGTTAGTTGCGCGTAGCGACGCCGCGCCGGGCTGGGACCGCGATCTGGCGATCTTTCGCTCGTCGTATGCGGAGGCCCTCAGGCGCGTGGGACGCAGTGGTGATGCCAGAACGCAATGGACGGAGGCGTTGAAGCTCATCGACCGACAACTGCTCATGAATCCCACCGATCCGCGTTTGCAGCAGGATCGTGCGACGCTGCGGTCGCGTCTCGGAGTACGTTAGTCGCGCTAGGCTGGCGGAGCTCGGCGCGGTGACGCTTGTTGCGTGACTGGCCAAGGCGCAGTACGGTTGCGATATGCTGCGAAAGTCGCGAACTAGAGGCGCTGGTTTGCCGTGATCGCACGAAGGCCAATGCGGGTTCGCGGACTGTCGGATGGTGTGGGCACGACGAAGTTTGCGGATCGCGTCATCTTTCGGGGTCATTCAGATCCATCATGGAAGCTCAGATCACGTCTTCAGCGGAAATTCATTCACTCCACGCGTGATAGCGACGGCGTTGTCACCGAGCACAACGCTCTCGCTGAACGAGGCCTTGATCGCTACGACAAACTTTGCGACCGCCTGATCTCTGAATTCAAACGCCACGCACAAGGGCGCGCTGGCTTCTCACGAGCCGCAAGCGACGACGAAGTTTGGGCGCTTGGCCGACATCACGGTCTCATAACGCCGTTGTTGGACTGGAC
>JANMKU010000416.1:0-1934 GCA_031372205.1 Gemmatimonadaceae bacterium
CGGGGCGATCGTGGTGGTTCCGCGCCTGGCGCTGGTGCCGCTGCGAAAGACGATGAGAGCAAGCGTCGTCGCCCGCGTCGCCGTCGCGCCAAACCTGAAGCAATCGCCGCACGCTTGAAAGCGGGCCCTGACGCGCACGCTGATAGTGCCCAGGCGGAAGATGCCGACGGCGGCGCACCATCCATCGACGCGGCGGAGTAGCGCGACGCGGTTGTCGATCTTGCTCGTCGGAGCGCCGTTTGGCTCTTGCAGTGCACTTCGCGCCGCCGGCTTGAACCGGCGGCGTTCGTACAGAGAACCGGACATTGGTCGCCGCTGGCGGCGACCCGTTTGTCTACTGACTGACCGACTTTTGAACAGGGTTCGGCGATGACGACACCGATCACGGCCAAGGCCGTCCAGGAGCTTCGACAGCGTTCTGGCGCGGGCATGATGGACTGTAAGAAGGCCCTCGAAGAGAATGGCGGCGATATGGACGCGGCCGTCGAGTATTTGCGAATGAAGGGCATCGCGAAGGCTGAGAAGCGGGCTGACCGATCGGCAAGCGAAGGCGTAATCGGGGGCGAGATTCTTGATGACGGTGCTGCCGGCGTGCTCGTCGAAGTCGCCTGCGAAACCGACTTCGTAGCGCGAAACGAGGACTTTGTGGCCTTCGTTTCGACGCTGGTCACACAGATGAAAGGCTCAAGGTCGTCCGATGTAACCGCTTTTCTTGCTGAAAGTTATCATGCCGATGGTAGCAAAACGGTTGATGAGTACGTGAAGCTGACGGCATCCAAGACTGGCGAAGCGGTGAGCGTCAAGAATGTCGCACGCTTTGACGCGGACGCGAACGGCATCGTCGGCATGTATCGCCACCACAACGGCAAGCTTGCCACGCTGGTGAAGATTTCGGGGTCTTCGCGCGATGTTGCACAACACGAGGCGTCAAAGGAACTCGTCAAGTTCATCGCGGAACACGTTGCCGCATCGGCACCGCTCGCCGTTGATCGTTCGGGGGTACCGGCGACGAAGATCGATAGTGAGCGTCGGATTGCGGAGGAGCAGGCGCGTGAAGCGGGGAAGCCGGATGCGATGGTCGAGAAGATCGCCCTCGGTAAGGTCGAGGCGTACTTGAAGGATGTGACTCTGCTCCCGCAGGCGTGGGTGCGTGATCCGAAGCTGAGTATCGCGGATCTCGTGGCGGCGCATGCAAACCGTGCAGGCGGGTCCATCACGGTTGAAAGCTTCGCCCGGCTCCAGCTGGGCGCGGACTGAGCCCCTCAGTGAGCGAGTCATCGCCAGGCGCTTCGCCTGCGGCAGTCGGCGTGCCCCAGCGCGACGGATTGCGCTATCCGCGTGTTTTGCTAAAACTCTCGGGTGAGGCGCTCGCTGGGGATCGTGGAGTGGGTTTCGACTTTGATCGTATCGGATTCTTTGCCGACCAGATCGTCGAAGTGGCCTCGCTCGGCGTGCAACTCGGATTGGTCATTGGCGGTGGCAACATCGTGCGAGGGTCCCAGCTCTCCCAGATGGGCATGGATCGGGTCGGCGCCGACTATATGGGCATGCTGGGCACCGTGATCAACGCGCTCGCGCTGCAAGACGTGTTGGAAAAGAAGGGACTCGACACGCGCGTGATGTCGGCGATCCGGATGGAAGAGCTGGCCGAACCGTACATTCGGCGTCGCGCGCTACGCCACCTCGAAGTCGGCCGCACAGTAATTTTTGCGGCGGGTACGGGAAATCCGTACTTTTCGACGGACACGGCGGCCGTGCTGCGCGCCATTCAGATGAAGGCCGACGTGATCATTAAGGCCACCAGCGTGGACGGCGTGTATTCTGCAGATCCAAAGAAGGATGCGACAGCCACATTGTACGAGACCGTGAGCTATCGCGATGTCATGCTGGAAGAGCTTCGCGTGATGGACCAGACGGCCATTACGCTGTGCAAG
>JANMKU010000460.1:0-5253 GCA_031372205.1 Gemmatimonadaceae bacterium
GTGTGCTCGCGCTCCAGCAGGGGTTCACCGAAGTGCCCGCCAATACGTCGGTCATTTCGCTGGCAGAAGAGCAACGCAGCACCACGCAGCCCATTCGTGTGCGGAGTGGTCGCGGTGGATCGACGCTGTCGATGATCGACGGCGTACCGATCAACAATCCGCTCTTTGGCAGTGACGCAGTGAGTCTGAACGCGCTGGCCATTCAGCAAGTGAACTTCCAGCGCGGCGGTATGGACGCGCAGTACGGCAACGCCCTCTCCGGCGTCATCAATCAGGCAGTGCGTGAGGGCGGTTCGGAGGTGTCGGGCTCCATTGACTTCCAGAACTCCACGCTGCCCGGCGCCGTGTTTGGTAACAAGCAAGACCAATTGCTCGGCCTCAACTTGTTGCGCGGCTATCTCTCGGGCCCAGTGCCAGGGACAAGGGCCAAGATCCGGTATTCGGTCTCCGGCCAGGTGCAGAGTCAGGCGCAGCGCGTGCTCAAGTTCGACAACGATCTGTACACGATCAACGCACCCATCGTGCAGACCGACGCATTGCCGCCGGACATTCGCGACCTGAACGGCGGATGGCAGGGCTATGGCGGGTCTCAGAACTCGCAGGTGGTTGGCAAGCTGACGTTTCTGCCCTTCGCCAACACATCGTTCAAGTTGACCGGCGTCGGCTCACAGCGCGCTGTCCGCAACTACGATCGCCGGCTCTACTTCAACTACCGCGGCGATCCGCTCGCTTTGGTGACCAATCGTGCCGACTCACTGCAAGTCCTGACAGACGCGGGCAACAGGCTCTCCCAAGATCTCATTCAGCCGTCGGTCAGTGACAACGGCAAGTTGTTTGTGGCCTCGTTCGAACAGCGGCTGGGACGGAGCAACCTGCAAGTGCGCGCCGCGCAGACCACGTTCAAACGCGTCACCTGCCCGTACTTTCTCGGTACCTGCATACCCGGTCCGTTCTTCCGTCCGAATTTCTCTCAGGGGTACCTGAGCCCGTCGCCAGGCGTAGCCGGTGGAGATCGCATTCCTGACGCTGGGATCGTCGATGGCGTGTACGGTGGCGAGTCGTTTACCTCGCGCACTCTCAAGGCCGATCTGAAATCGCAAGTTACCGATCACAACGAATTCCAGTTCGGTGCGCAGTTCGTGAAGCATGATTTCCAGTACAAGGATGTGGGCGCGTTCGGTTCAAACTCCGGCATTCAGCCGCTCACCTCCCAAGTGTATCGCGCCAAGCCGATCGAAGCGTCCGGCTACGTGCAAAGTCAGATCGAGTATGACTTCATCACCATCCGCCTCGGCGGTCGTTTCGACTATGGACGTGCCACGGGTCTTGGCTTTACCAACCCGTTCAATCCGTCGAATGGCACTACCGCGCGTGAAGTGTGCGACGGTCTGACGGTTGCCGGTAAAAAGTTGGTGAATGCGGCCGGCCAGCCGTACGGCGTGGCCGGTTGTGCCGCCGCGGCCATCAATCCCAAGTCGCAGCGTTCGATTTTGCTCGATAGCGCGGCCGCTATCGCGCAGCTCGACGACTTTAGCCCGGCGAAGTCCCGTACCGCGTTTAGTCCGCGCATCGGCATCAACTTCCCGCTCACCGAAAAGTCGCAGGTGTTCCTCAATGCGGGCCGCTACACGCAAGTCCCACTGTACGGCAACAGTTACCGCAACACCGGTATTGGCACCGTGGCCGGACCTGGCGATGCCTACTGCTCGGCCACGGCGGTCAAGCCAGGCACCAACGAGTGCGTGCCAAACATCTCGACGAACAATCCGGCGTTCGTTGGTAACCCAAGCCTCTTGCTCGAGGAAGCCAAGCAGTACGAGGTGGGGTACAGCTCGGAGTTGAGCCGCAACTACAGCATTCAGGTGACGGTGTACAACCGCTCCGAAACTGGCTTGTCCGGCCTCCGCCCGAGCCGTGCGCTGCAGGACATTGGCTCCACGTATGACGGCTCGCTGCCCTCCTACACCGTACTTGTGAACGGCGACATCCTGACGTCGCGCGGCATGGAGATTCAGTTCCGCCGTCGTCTGGCCGATCGCTGGCGCTATGACGTCAATGCGGGTTTGGCGCGCGCCACCACCAACTCGCGTCCGCCCGATCGCGCCAACGAAGTGCAGCGCACCGATGAATCCAATCGTCAGCAGCTGCTGGAAACCGTGGCGGATATCGACCAGAGCTATCGCGTCAACTCCTCCGTCTTCCTCGCCGTGCGCGAAGACATCCCCACCCTGCCGATGAACGCGGGTCGTCTGCTCCGTAACTCACGGGCGACGCTGACGTTCAATCGGACGGCGGGCATTCCGTACACGCCGGTACGCGCGGCGTCATTCGGTGCGATCGGTACGTTCGCCAATGCGTCGGACATCAACTCCGGTCGTCAGCCGCCCACGTCGCAGGTCGATCTGTTGGTCGACAAAGGATTCCGTATCGGATCCGTCCGCTACTCTGGGTTCCTGCGCGTCTCCAACCTGTTTGATCGCATCAACTGCGTGCAGGTGTTCACCAACACTGGCACGTGCGACAACGGCTTGCGCGACTTCAACAACCGTCGTATCGGCAACACAGGGGATGCCACCACGTCGACCTCCTACGACCAGCCCGAGTACATCGGTGCGCGTCGCAGCCTGTCCACTGGCATCACGGTCAACTTCTAAGCACTTCGAAAGCAACTTTTCAGCACGGACAGACTTCACCACATGACTTTCATACTGAAGACGTTCGGCGTGCGACGCTTTGCCGGAGCGCTTTTCGCGCTGGCCGGCGTCGCAGTGACCGTGACTCCCGCGCTGGCGTCCGCGCAACGCCAGAATCCCGATCCACTCACCACGATTGACAGCGTGCGCGCCGACGGCACGGTGAAACAAGTGCCGATCGTGCGAAAACAGGGCTTCAACCTGTTCGCGGCAGAAGATCTTGCCGCCGGTTCGCTGCGCATGAGCGGGAATTTCCGCGGCGGCGTGACGAATCAGGGTGGTCCGGTCTCGGAAAATCAAGGCAACAACTTCATTGCCCAGCAACAGGGCGGCGGCGCGTACGTCTTCTTTGAAATGGGCTTCGTCGCCGGCACACCACCGTCGGAGTTCCGAAAGATCCGCGCGGTGCATCCGGGCATTAACAACATGGCCGGTTCGTTGGGCTACAATGCGCACACCTGGCAGGTGCTCGTACCACCGCAAATCAAGCGCATTGGGTCAGCCGACGGACAATTCGGCAAGGCGTTCTCTGGCGTCACGTCGGTGTTCAACAGCTCCTGCCGAGACGACGCGCGATACCTGATTCAGGGGTTCGCGCTGTTGCCGCAGAAGGATTGCCCGGATACGTGGGGCTCGGAGGGATTCCGTGGCAAGCTGGTGGTGCCGGATACCATCTGGACGAATCGGTTCAACGCCAACAAGGCGGGCTTCCGATGGGATGATTGGAAGATCGCGCGTACGACGCTCGACGTGACGAACTACCTCGGCACGCAAAGCATCTATGGCTTCATGTCCGACTACTATCGTGAGCAGAAGCTGCGATACGGGTCGGTCGTGCCCGGCGGGTCCGGCGCACCGCTCGATGCGGGATATCCGTTGGGGTTGGAGTTGCGCATGGACACGTGGCAGTTCGCCGCGCCCGCTACGCGCAACACGCAGTTCTATCAAATCACGATGGTCAACAAGTCCGGTGATGTGTACGGCACCGGGATTGACTACGACTCGTTGTACTTCGGACTTGGCCCGGGCTTTGTCGCGAATGGCCAGGCGTTCGCCGCGTATTGGGACTTCAACACCAATACGGAAATCTTTACCGGTGGCAATCAGAGCGGGTTGTGCACCACGACCTATCCGAAGCGTTACACGAATGCCAGCACGGCAGGCTGCGTCGGCGGTACCGCGATTGCTGTGTACACCATGACGTGGCTCAAGTCGCCGCTCGGTGACGTGCGCAACAAGTTGTTCTCCAACGTCAACAGTCCATACTACAATCCCAGCAGTCCGTTGGCGGACGACACGATCACGTTCAATCACTGGAAGTCGAATTCGTTCGGACAGAATTCGCAGAACGTGGGTCGTTCGCACCGGTCGTCCTTCGGCATGATGTCGAGTACCGAAGCCAACTACTTCGACGGGCGGAATCCGTCGGACTTCACGCTGGCCAATTACGCGACACTCATTCAGCCGGAAGATTGGAGCGGGACGTATCCGTCACTCGAGCAGGCGAAGTTCAACAAGTTTGTGCCGGGGAGCACAACCAACCCGTTTACCGGCCAGCCCTACGGCAAGTGGGACTACAATAACGACGGGATCCAGGACACGATCTTCGTGCCTGGCTGCGGTCGTTCCGGTTGCGCGGCCGTGTACAGCGACACCATTGCAGGCGGTTACCGCACCAGCGTCGGCAACATTCTGAACATGACGACCGCCGGTCCGTTCAAACTCAAAGCGAACGACACCACGCAGTTTCTCTGGGCATTCTCGTGGGCGCCTGATACGCTCACCAGTCGCCAGCAGATTGAAGGACTGACGACCAGCTACCTGACAAACTATTCTGGTCCGCAACCGTTCCCATTCCCCACCGTGGTGGCCGGCAAGACGTATTCCATCGCGTCCGCGGAACTGATTGACTCGACGACGTTCGGTACGGCGTCCGCCAGCATCGGTACGCTGATCACGCTTCGCTTGCCGCAGATCAATCCCGTGGATCCGTTCATGGTCGCGCAGGTGAACAAAGTGCGAGCGGACTCGATCGCCGGAAACGTCGCCACGAGGCGGGTCCTCCGTCTCAATCCCGGGCTGCTGGGTCGGCTCGCTGCACGCGCGAACGATAATTTGGCCGCGGTATACATCTTCAAGTCCTGTGATGGCGGCACGTCGTTTACCACCAACGCCGGCAACGTTGCAGCATGTGTTTCAGCGCCAACCCGCACGATCGATAACGGATCCTTCGCCTTCCCCTGGCGTCCCTGGACAACAGTCGCCTACACGGCCGGTACGCCGGCGACGGGCGCCTTCACCGACGCGGTCATGGCTGGCCGTAACTACATCTACTCCTACGTCACGCGCTCGCGTGGATATTCGGATTTCCGCATAGTGGACTCGACCGCGGCCGGATTCATCTCGACGGATGTGCAGAACACGCTCGGCTTCCCGAACGACACGATCAACTCCGCGCTCTCGACGGCGGGTCCGTCCGTCATCAACGTGTACGCGCCGATTACCAACGTGTCGGGGCGAACCTTCGCGACGGTGGACACGGCGACGGTGTCCGGCAACG
>JANMKU010000487.1:0-18788 GCA_031372205.1 Gemmatimonadaceae bacterium
ACACCGTGAGTAGCGCCGGCAACACACCAACAAAGAACACCACGCGCCACCCAAACGTTGGCAGCACGAACGCCGTTACGAGTGCCGCCAGAGCATATCCAATCGCCCATGCACTTTGCATGAAGCCCAGCGCTTTGCCGCGATGTTCATCCGGCCAACTCTCACTCACGAGTGCGGCGCCACTGGCCCATTCACCGCCCATCCCGATGCCGAGGATGGTGCGAAAGGCCATCAGCTGCCACAGGTTCTGTGACAGTCCGCACAGTGCCGTCGCGATCGAGTAAATCAGCACGCTCCCCATCAGCGCACGCGTGCGGCCAAAGCGATCGGAGATGAAACCGAAGGCGATGCCGCCACCTGCTGCCGCAAGCAATGTGACCGAGCCGAGGAGCCCAGCTTGCCCCTTGGACAACCAGAACTCCGCGATCACTGACGGAATGACGAGCGCGTACAGCATCACATCGAAGGCGTCCAGCATCCAGCCTGCAGCAGCAGCAATGAGCGCACGATGGGCGCGCGCGTCACCGGCTTTCCACCAGCCAAACAGGGAATTGGTTACCGAATTCATCACCAACGGTCGACGCAGGTCACCTCAGCGTCAAGGTTCACTGTGGGATTTCGGTGACGGTCCGCTTGTCCATGGCGACTGCGGCCCGACATACTCCGGGATGACTGTCGCTGTCACCAAACATCTGAAGCGCCAATCCCTCACGCTTGGTGGCGCGCTCGCCACGTCGTGGGTGACGTTCGCCGCCACGGTCATCAGTGGTGGTGCCTTGCTGTCGTACGGGATTGTGCCACGCACACTGCTCGGCTTGCGTGGCATTCTCTTCGCCCCGTTCCTGCACGCCAACCTGCAACACCTGGTCTCGAACAGTGTGCCGTTTGTCGTGCTCGGGTGGCTGGTCATGGTGCGCGACCGGCGCCACTTTCTCGCCGTCACAATAGCAGCCATGCTAGGCTCAGGACTGCTCTCGTGGCTGCTCGGCGCACCGGGGTCGACCCACATTGGCGCCAGTGGCGTCATCTTCGGATACCTCGGGTTTCTCATGCTCGCCGGATGGTACGCGCGCAGCTTCGCCAGTATTGCCATCAGCGCGCTGGTCACCGTGCTCTGGGGGAGCGTCGTCCTTGGTGTGCTGCCTACACAACCGGGTGTGAGCTGGCAGGGGCACCTCGGTGGATTCATTGGCGGCATTCTCGCCGCCAGACAGTTCCGCTCCAAACGGTAGCATCATCATCCGATCCGCCAACCAACTCTGGAGTTTCACCGTGCGTTCGTTCGCGAGCCAAGTGTTGTGTGTTGTGTCAACCGTGTGTGCCGTGCCCCTCGTTGCGCAGACGCGCACGACCACGCCACCGCGAACATCTCGTCAAGTGGCGGCTACGGCAGCGCGACCGGACTATGACCCCACACTGTATTCCGATCCCAATGCGACGAGTCGGAAGTTCAAGTCGCTCCGCTGGCGTCTGGTCGGGCCGTTTCGTGGTGGTCGGGTCGACGCCGTCGCCGGTGATCCGAATAAACCGCTCGTGTTCTACTTCGGCGCGGTGAACGGCGGCGTGTGGAAGACGGCGAACGCGGGCCAGACGTGGGACAATATCACTGATGGCCGGAGCGACATCTCGTCCGTTGGCGCACTGACGGTCGCGCCGTCCGACGCAAACGTCATCTACGTGGGCACGGGCGAGTCGCAACTGCGCGAAGATCTCACCTACGGCAGCGGCATGTATCGCAGCACCGATGGCGGCGCCACGTGGACGCATCTGGGCTTACGCGAAACGCACCAGATCACGGCGATTCGTGTGCACCCAACAAATCCCGACGTCGCCTATGTGGCGGCGATTGGCCATGCGTTCGGACCCAACGCAGATCGTGGCGTGTTCCGTACGGTCGACGGCGGCAAGTCGTGGAAGAAGATTCTCTTTCTCAACGACTCCACGGGTGCGACCGATCTGTCGATGGATCCAAGCAATCCACGCATTCTCTTCGCGGCGATGTGGAAGTTCCAGCGCACGCCGTGGGGCATGGATGCGGGTGGCGGTCGCAGTGGTCTCTGGAAATCGACCGACGGCGGTGACACGTGGACGGAGCTGACGAAGAATCCCGGCATGCCGAAAGCACTCATCGGCAAGATCGGTGTGTCGGTGTCGCCGGCCAATCCGCAACGCATCTATGCTTCTGTCGAAGCCAAAGACACACTCGGCGGCATCTTTCGGTCCGACGATGGCGGTGAAAACTGGACGCGCACCAATGGGCAGCAGCAATTCCAGGTGCGACCGTGGTACTACTCCGCCGTGACCGCAGATCCGACGAACGAAAACACCGTCTATGTCATGAATCTGCAGGTGTGGAAGTCGATCGACGCGGGTCGGACGTTCAGTCGCGTACGCGTACCGCATGGCGACACGCACATCATGTGGGTCGATCCAAAGAACGCCGACCGACTCATCAACGGAAATGACGGTGGCGGTACGGTGTCGCTCGATGGCGGCAAGAGTTGGTCATCCACCATGAACCAGCCCACGTCGCAGTTCTATCATGTCATCACCGACAACCAATGGCCGTACCGCCTGTACGGGGCGCAACAGGACAACTCCACCGTGTCCATCGCGTCGCGCTCCGATTTCGGCGCCATTGGTGAACGCGACTGGTGGCCCGTGGCTGGGTGTGAGAACGCGCATATCGCCGTTGATCCGCGCAACCCCAACATCACGTACGGCGGGTGCTACACCGGCATGCTGTCGCGCCATGACAATCGTACGCAACAGTCCAACGATATCGCCATCTGGCTCAACAACTATGACGGGATTGCGGTGAAGGACGTCCCCAACCGTTTCCAGTGGACGTTTCCCGTGATGCTGTCACCGCACGATCCGAATGTTCTGTACGCCGCGTCGCAGAATCTATGGCGCTCCACCACCGAAGGCGCCAGTTGGCAGAAAGTGTCGCCCGACCTGACGTACGCAGACACCGCGACGATGGGACCGAGTGGTGGCCCAGTGCACAAGGACATGACGGGCACGGAGTGGTACGCGACAATCTTTGCGCTGGCCGAATCGCCGACGACGAAAGGTCTCCTCTGGACGGGTTCTGATGATGGGCGTGTGCACATCACGCGGGACAACGGCACCACGTGGACGGATGTCACACCGCAAGCGATGGCGAAGCACACGCGGGTCACCGGCATTGAACCGTCCCGCTACGATCCGGCCGTCGCGTACTTGTCGGCTACACGCTATCAGTTGGACGACTTTCAGCCATATCTGTACAAGACCAGTGACTATGGCAAGACGTGGACGCGCATTGACGCTGGGATTGCAATGGGCGCATACACGCGATCCATCCGCGAGGATGTCGTACGTCGCGGTCTGCTGTTCGCGGCGACGGAAACCGGCGTGTACGTCTCGTTCGACGATGGCGTGCGGTGGGAAACGCTGCAGCTCAACTTGCCACGCACGAGTGTGCGCGATCTGCGCGTACACGGCAACGATCTCGTGGTAGCGACGCACGGTCGGGCGTTCTGGGCGCTGGACGACATCGCGATGTTGCGACAGATGCACGACTCGGTCACCGCGAAACGCGCGCATCTGTTTCAGCCAAGCGTGGCCTATCGATTTGCCGGTGGTCACGGTGGCGGACGTGGGAACGGCGAGAACCCCTACGACGGCGTGCTGATTGACTACTGGTTCAAGGACGCACTGAAAGACAAAGTCACCCTGGAGTTCCTTGATGCGCGCGGCGCCGTGGTGCGCACCTTCAAAGGGAGCAGCGCAGCGAAAGACTCCGCGATGAAAGACTCCGCCGCCAAGGCAATGCCCGCGGCGAAGAGCGACTCCATGGCCGTGGCCGACTCGGTGCGACGCGACGCCAAAAAAGACTCGCTCGCCTACATGGCATCTGATTCCATGGTCACCACGCGCGCCGGCAGCAATCGCTTTTGGTGGAACTTGCGCTACGCCGATGCCAAGCGCGTCAAGACTGTCGTCAACGACATGGGCACGCTCAACGGGCCCACAGCGGTGCCGGGCGACTATCGCGTGCGACTCATCGTCGGACGCGACACGATGGTGCAATCCTTCGCCGTCAAACTCGATCCGCGCCTCACAGCCACCACCGCCGATCTCGAGCAGACGTTCGATCTCGGCATGAAGGTGCAGGGACGACTCAACGGCATCGTGGACGCATTCGCGCGCATTGAAGACCTGCAGAAGCAGATCGATGTGCGAGTCGATCAGTCGTCGGAGCTGGAATTCGCCAAGCGCGTAAAAGATGCCGCCACGCCGGTACGCGAACACCTCGAGATCGTGCGCACGGAGCTCGTCGACTGGTTCAATCACGATGATCAAGCCACGCTGCACTTCCCGATCAAGCTCTACAACATGATGTTGTCGCTGAATTCCCAGGTGCTCGGACAAGAGACCAAGCCCACCAAGCAGCACGGTGAAATTCTCGACGACCTTGGCGGCAAAGTCGACGTCCAGTTGCAGCGACTGCAGCAGCTAGAAGCCACCGAAATCAAGACGCTGAACACGCTGCTGCAGGAGATCGGGCTGCCACCGATTTTCGTGCCACCCATGGTCGTCAAGAAGGCCATTTCGTGAATAGTGATCTGAGGGTTGCTGCACGACTGGAGTTGATCCATGAGGGCTTCGAACCGGATTTCCCCGCCGCCGTGTTGCGGGACGTGGCGGCGCTGCACGACGAGGCACGGTCGATCCTGACACAGCCGGGCGTGCGCGATCTGCGCGCGCTGCTCTGGTCCTCCATCGACAATCCGGAATCGAAAGATCTCGACCAAGTGGAAGTCGCGGAGATGCTGCCGAACGGCGACTGCCGAATGCTGATCGGTATTGCTGATGTGGACGCGCTGGTGACGGTCGGCAGCGCCATCGACCAGCACGCCGCACGCAACACAACGTCTGTCTACTGTGGTGTTGCCGTCTTTCCGATGTTGCCGGAACGGCTGTCCACGGATTTGACGTCACTCAACGAAGGCGAGGATCGCGCTGCCGTCGTGACCGAGTTCGCCGTCAAGCCGGATGGCACCGTGAGCGCGCCCACCGTGTATCGCGCGCTCGTCCGCAACAGCGCGCAACTGGACTATCCCAGTGTTGGTGAATGGCTCGAAGGACGCGCAACCGTGCCGCCGAAAGTCGCCGCGAATCCGCAACTCGAAGCGCAGCTTCGTTGGCAGGACACGGCTGCACAACAGCTGCGCGAGCAGCGACACGCGGCGGGGGCGCTGGAACTCGATTCCATTGAGTCGACTCCCGTCATGCGCGATGGACAGGTATCGGATCTGCGCATTCGCGCGCGCAATCGCGCCACGCAGCTGATCGAAAACTTCATGATTGCCGCCAATACAACAATGGCGGAATTCCTGAACGGCAAGGGATCGTCGACGATCCGACGAGTTGTGCAGGTGCCCGAGCGCTGGGATCGCATCGTCGCAGTAGCCGCTGCATTGGGCGCGACACTACCGGTAACGCCCGACTCCGGCGCGCTCTCAGCGTTTCTGGCCGCGCAACGACTGGCAGACCCCGATCACTTCCCCGATCTGTCGCTCTCGATCGTCAAACTGATGGGGCCTGGTGAGTATGTGCTCGTCAAGGCGGGCGAGCCTGGCGAAGGGCACTTCGGCCTTGCTGTCCGAGAGTATTCGCACTCCACGGCGCCGAACCGTCGTTACGCGGACTTGATCACGCAGCGGTTGCTCAAACATGTGCTGAGTGGCACCAGCCCTGCCTACACCGACGCCGAGCTGGACGCGCTGGCGATGCAGTGCACGAAGATGGAACAGGCGTCTCGGAAAGTGGAGCGCACCTGCCGCAAGCAACTTGCCGCGCAGGCGCTGGAGCATCGCGTCGGCGAGTCGTTCGACGCCATCGTCACCGGGGCGAATGCGAAAGGCACGTTCGTGCGCACGCTGCAACCGCCTGCCGAGGGGATGGTCGTGCAAGGCGCACATGGCATGGATGTCGGCGACCGTGTGCGCGTAACGCTCGTGGGCGCAAACGCGCAGCGCGGGTTTATTGACTTCGCGCGTGCCTGACGCGCAGTTCCGGCGCTCCACGGTAATGGCTAGATTGAGCGATGGCCATTATCGCACACAGCGAAGTGTCGTGGGAGCGGATGAGTAACGCGATCGAGCGTGTTCGCGACCGCTTGTTGCGTGCGGCGCACGCACTCGATGCCGCGCGCGTGCCCTACGGTGTCGCGGGAGGCAACGCGGTCGCGGCGTGGGTGTCCCGTGTAGACGAAGCCGCCGTGCGCAACACGCAAGACGTCGATATCCTGTTGCGGCGAGCAGACCTGGGTGACGCACGCACAGCGCTCGAACAGGCCGGATTCGTCTACCGGCACGTCGCGAGCGTGGACATGTTTCTCGATGGGCCGGATGCGAAGGCACGCGATGCGGTGCACGTGGTTTTCGCCAATGAGCGCGTTCGACCCGAGTATGCCATGGCCGCGCCGGATGTGACCGACGTGGAGCGAACGGCAGCGTTCTCGTTGCTCACGCTTGAGGCGCTCGTGTGCATGAAGTTGACGTCGTTTCGCGACAAGGATCGGGTGCATGTGCGCGATCTGATCGACGTCAACCTGGTCGACGCGTCGTGGGTACCTCGCCTGCCGCCTTCACTGGGCGCGCGCTTGCAGGAGCTACTCGACGATCCCCACGGATAATCCGCTCGCGTCCGCCTTGCCAGCCATCGCCTTTCGCGCTGGACTGGCGGTCTTGCGCGGCGTGCCGATCGGCGATGGACCATCGTGGATGCAGTACGATCCGCGTCTCGACGCGCTCGTGGCCGCCGGTGCACGATACCCCGACCTTCGTGCATGGGCGATCGAGCGCAACATCGCCGAATCGGCGCGGGACGTCTCGACCGCGTTCGACGCGCCGCTGCTCGATCCGCGTGCACCACGTGACGCGCAGTTGGAAGCCGTCTCACGATGGATGGCCGCAGGACAGCGCGGCACGGTGGTGCTGCCCACGGGCGCGGGCAAAACATTGGTTGCGCTCCTGGCCATACGCGGCACGGGTGTGAATGCGTGCATCATCGTGCCGACACGTGCGTTGGTGACGCAATGGTTCACGCAATTGGCGGACGCTTTTGGCGCCGAGCATGTCGGCGCATTCTATGGCGACGAAAAAGAAGTGCGCGCGCTCACCGTCACCACGTACCACTCCGCGTTCACACTGCTCGAGCGTCACGGCGCGCGCTTTGCCTTGCTGGTGTGTGACGAGGTGCATCATCTCGCCGACAGCGCCACAGGCGACGCACGCACGCGGCTTGACGCGCTGATCATCGCACCGGCGCTGCACCGACTGGGATTGACCGCAACGTATCCCGATGGACAGGACAGCCAGTTGGTGCGTGTGTTGGGCCCGGTGGTGTATCGACGCAGCATCGGCGAGATGACGGATGCAGAGCTTGCACGTTTTGCGACCGTACGCCGCTATGTGCACCTCACGCCATCAGAACGCGCGCGCTATGACGCCGAGACCGCGCGCTTTGAAGACTATGCAACACGATCCGGATGGCGCGGCAAGGCGGACTCCCCGAGTGACGCGTGGAAACTGTTTGCCGCGAGTGCACGCCGCACGCCTGCGGCACGTCGCGCCCTGCAGGCGTTTCGCGAACGCGAACGCATTGTGCGCATGGCCGAGTCGAAGTTCGAGGAGGCCGCCCGCGTGCTGCGCATGTTTCCCAGCGAGCAAGCGGTCTTGTTCTGCGGTGGTACCGATGTCGCGAGGGAATTGTCGCGTCGACTCGCCATTCCGCTGATCAGCGCTTCAACGCCAGCCTCGGAACGTCACGCGATTCTCGCCGCCATGCGCGACGGCACGCTGCGCGCCGTCGCGTCGGTGAAGGTGCTCGACGAAGGATGGGATGTCCCCAACGCCAAACTCGGCATCGTACTCGGCGATTCCACGCGCGGTGGCGCGCGGCAGCACACGCAGCGGCTCGGCCGCCTGCTGCGGCGGCAGGGCGATCAGGTGGCGTCGCTCTTCGAGTTGGTCGCCGCGGATACCTGGGAGTTCTATGCGTCGCAGAAACGCGGCGCGGCTATCCGCAAAATCGGCGAGCCGCAACTGGGATTTGGTCTGTGACGCCGCGTGGTGCGTCGACATGCTGACGCGCGCGCAGGTGGACCCGTTCGTGCACGTGCGTGGCAGTGAAATCCGCGTGGCGTATTTAGCGGACGACAATGGGCGCATCGTGCCGTTCCTTGACCGGCTCATGCGACTCGTGCGACGACTTGAGGGCCGCTCACTCGACACCGTGGCCGAGGCGCTGCGACGACAGGAGCGGCGGGTACGCGACGCGTCTCGTCTGTCCGGAATTTCGCGCACGATCATGGAATGGTGCGACTTCGCCTCACCCGTGGGGACCGACCGCTTGGAAGAGGCGCGTCGACAAGTGTTCGCGGCGCGCGGTGCGGCGTGGCCACCAATCCCTGGCGACGCGCTGGCGCCATTCATGAACGCCGCCGCGTCGCTCGATCTGCAGCCCGCGATGTTGCAGCGCACACTGTACGACGATCGCCCCGGTGCGCGCGTGCTGCGTGGAGTTCCCGATGGTGACGGTCGCGCGCTGTTGGCCCGGTACAATCTCGAGCTGGCGCGTGGCGTGCTGCGCGACGCGACCCGTGTCGTGCTGCACGCGCGTGGTGGTTGGCGCAATGTGTTTCGCGCGGTGAAAGCGGTTGGCTTGATGCATGAACTGGAACGCGACGGAACACGCTACCGATTGATTCTCACGGGGCCGGCCGCCGCCTTCGTTGTGCGTCCAACGCGATACGGCGTGCGATTCGCGCGCACCTTACCTGTATTGGCGCGGTCGCCGGGATGGCGCGTGGAGGCGGAGGTGGTGCGGAATGGGCAGCCGTGTCGGCTCACGTTGCGAGGCCGCGCGCGTGCCGTGGCGTCCGCAGCGCCTGTCGGCCGTGAGCCTCGGCGCGAGCGGTACGACTCGGCGTGGGAGCGTCGCTTCATCCGTGACTTCCGCGCATCATCGTGGGCCCGTGAGCACGGATGGACGGTATCGCGCGAGCGGTCACCGTTGTCTGCCGGTGGCGTGGTGTTCCTGCCGGATTTCACGCTCCGTCACGCGGATGGTCGTGAGGCTGCGGTGGAGCTCGTCGGCTTCTGGACGCCCGAATACCTGCGGGCCAAGGTGGCGAAGATTCGCGCAGCCGGTGACGCGCCCTTGGTCCTGGTGGTGGCGACATCGCTTGCCGTGGGCGATGCGGGCCGCGCGCTCGCCGATGTAGGGGGTGAGCGTATCGTCTGGTGCGGAAAACATCCGCGGACGGGCGACGTGATGCGGGTCGTGGAGCGCGTGGCGCGACCGGTGTGAGGGCCGCGTCACTGGGTCGCCACGGCTACAACGATTTCTGTGTCTGCACTTTCACGCGCCACGCTCGAACTCATGAGGGCGGACACGACGTGCACGGTGTCATTGCGCGACAATGACCCTGGGCTTTCGGTTGAGCAACTGGCGCGCGTTGGTGTGGCGTTTTCAGGCAGTTCAGCTGTTTCTATCAAGCACCATCCGTAGGCCGAGCATCGTGTCGAACGACGCCACCAACTCCGACCGTCACGCCGGGGCCGGGATCGCCGCCGTCCGCGCCGCTCGTTGGCGTACCCGTCGCCACGCTTCCCACGCGTTGCCGACCAGCAACCCGGCCAGCAGGAAATACGCGGCTCCCACCAATTCAAACACGCCATAGCTCACCACCGCCACGATGGCGCCGAATACGAGCTGGTCGCGTGCCTTGGGCGGCGAGGTGGGCGGATCGGTTACCATGAAAAACGCGAAGAACAACGCCGCATGGAGATCCGGTTCCCGGTACAACTCAGCCACGCGACCCGGATCACCGGCAAAGGCCGAGACGGTGAACAACAGGTAGTACACGCCGAGGAATGACAGGACGGCCGGCATTTTGTTCACACGATCGGTAATGAAGATGCCGCTCGCGAACAGCACGGTGAGGGCGGCCAGCGGCAACTCTGGCAGCGCACCCCACCAACTCTGCCCCGTATCAAACACATAGAACGTCGCCACCAACGCGAGCGCCGCTGGATTGAACACGTTCGCCGACCGCGTACGCATGACGTACTTGCTAAGCACACCGACAACCGCAGTCACGCCAGCGATGTACCACGGTTCGTGCGGACTGAGCACCATCGCCACCAGCATACCGGTAAGCAGCGCACCGCTTGGGAATGCCCATGCGCCGTCGCGCCACCGCAGGATGGGCGCGTCGACCATCATGGCAGCGATGGATGCCGCAAGCACGCCCGGCAGCACCAACGCGATTCCGCTGTGCCACGCCGCGATTGGCGTGAGCACCGTGAGCACGATGATTAACAATCCCTTCGGCGTACGAAAGAATCGTTTCATGACGTGGTGAACCGTTCAAGCGCTGGCGTGACCAAGACGCCTTGCACATTATGCCGCTCGAGCAAGGCGATACCGTCGATTGGTCCAAGGACAAACGCCGCTGTCGCGAGCGCATCGGCCACCATCGCTGACAACGCGATCACCGTCGCACTGGCCACGTGGTGCGCCGCACTACCTGTGCTCGGGTCGATGATGTGATGATCGCGCGACACCTTCGCCGCATCCGCGTCGCCTGCTGCGTCCATGGGTGCTGCCATCGTGGGCGCCACACGTTCATAGTCACCCGACGTGCACACCGCACGGTCTGTCACGTGCAACGTATCGAGCAATTGTGTCGCGTCCCGCGGATGGCGGATGCCAACACTCCACATCGCGTCATCCGCATTCCGTCCACCGAGATACAGATCGCCACCGGCGTCAATCGCAAAATTCGCAAATGGCATCAGCTCGAGCGCTGCCATGTCCACGGCAAGCCCTTTCGCAACCGCACCCAGGTCTAGCAGCAGTGGTCGGTGCAGGGTGATCGTGTGTGTCGCCGCATTGACCTCGACGTCGCGGAAGCTCACCGCTCCTGTCGCTGACACGTCAGAGCGAACGTCCGCGCCCGTGCGATAGTCGCGATTGAATCCGCGCGATTCCATGCGCACGCCAATCGTCGGATCAAAGGCGCCATTGGTGTCCACGGCGACGGCCAACGCGAACTGTACGGCCTGGAACAACATCGGGCTCACCACGACCGGTGTGCCAATGCGCGTCGACAACTGTCGCAACTCGCTCGACGCATCAAAGCGGCTGCAGACGGCTTCAACGCGCCTAAACCATGCGAGCGCGCGGTCCGCGCCACGCTGCCGCTCGCGCCTGGCTCGCTGGCTGGTGCCATGTCCCACCACGTGCACGGACACCACGGTCCCCATCAGCACGACCGTGTGGATGAGGGCGTCGCTCACTTCGCCTGTTTCAGCGCTTCGACAATGGCGTAGTAAAACGCGTTGGCGCTCTGCGTCGCGCCGCTCACATAGTCGACATCGGCATTCTGTCGCGCGACGACTTGCCCCGGCAGCGCGGCAATCCACGAACAGGAGTAGCGCGTCAAACACTGCGAAATCACCGCGGACATGATACGCCCGTCCTTGATCTCGACCATCGCTTCGATGTCGCCGTGCCGCGACGTGCCACGCCCGAAGAAAAACCCGTCACGCCAGGCGGCTGCCGCCGCATGGGACGGTGTCGCTGCTGGCGCGCCTGCCGCTGCCGCTGGGGTCGAAACAGGTGCCGTCGTTACAGGCGCTACGGGCGCGGACACTACGGGGGAAGACACCACGGGCGCAGACACTACGGGCGCGGATGCCACGGGCGCGGTCGCCGCAGACGCTGCCTCGCCAACGACGGCCGAAGGTGCCGGTGTCGCCACAACCGGCGGTGCTGTCGATGGTTCGGCGATCGCATTGGCGGCGATTGTCGACGCCGACGGGCTTTTCGGTGTCGCCGCGATGCCGCCTCCAGCCGTCACATTCGTTGACGCGCTCGCTGCAGCCGCAGCTGCCAGCTCCGGCCCCTTGGCCGGCACGTCAACAGGCCCAGTCGTTGGACGCTCCACCCCCGTCGCGCCGTCGACGGCATGCGATGCACCAGCCGTCTGATGCGGATCTTCCTGTGGCACGCCGCCAACTGACGACGCTGGTCGACGCACGGCGCTCTCACTGGCAAATCGGTCGGCGGCAGACTGCGTTTGCATAAACCCGGCGGCATAAATCGCGACCACGGCGGCAGAGCCGAGGGCCACGAGGTTGCGCCGTCCGTCCGAGGAGCCGCGGGTACCGGCTCCCTTGGGAATGACTCCACTCGCTGGTGGTGCTGTCGCGCCACGGAGCGATAAAGCGGATGCCATGCGACCAGAGTTACGCGTCACGTGCCCTGCAGTTGGAGGTGGGACGAACGGATCGGACTGTCGCGCAACATCCTCTGCTATACGCTCGTGTCCAGCACTATGCTGACTTTGTCTGATCTTCTATAAGACGACTGTGGACGATCGTCGCGCGTCAGCGTCGGTCGCCCGTCATTGACGCTGACTCCGTCGCTGCGGCATTGTGCAGGTGCGCGACGGCCGCGTCCAGTGTCCCGGAACGCCAGAATCTCTCTCTTGTGGAGCGCTGGACCATGAACCACGTGCTGCGACTGGTGTCTGTCGGTGTCATCGCCGCGCTGTCCAATGCAGCGTGCGCGCCCAGGGAAGAGGCGGCGGCCGACGTCGCCATCATTCGACCGAAGCCCATAGAGCGAGCGAATCTCGATACCACCTGTGCGGCCTGCAAGGACTTCTACCAATTCGCGAATGGCGGGTGGCTCAAGGCGACGTCCATTCCGGCGGCGTATCCGTCCTACGGTGCATTCGAAGAGCTCAATGACCGCAACGAAGCCGCGCTGCACAGGCTGTTGGATGACGCGGCGGCTGACGTACGCACCAAGAAGGCGGCCGAGGGATCCGATCGGTGGAAAGTGGGCGCGTTCTACGCCGCGTGCATGGACACCGTGGCCATCGACGCCAAAGGTGTAACGGTGCTGCAGCCGACGCTCGCGAAGATCGACGCCATCAAGACGCCGGCTGAACTCGCGATTGCGCTGGGCGTACTCGAACACGAGATGGGGCTTGCGCCATGGTCGAACGGCGCCGAGCAGGACCCGAAGGACGCGACATCGCAGATTGCAGCAGTGGGTCAGGGCGGCCTGTCACTGCCTGAGCGAGACTACTACCTCAAGACTGACAGTGGGTCCACGAAACTGCGTACCGCATTTACGGCGCATATGGCGCGGATGTTTGCGCTCTTGGGTGATTCGGCATCGGTGGCGAGCGCCAACGCCAACACGGTGATGGCATTCGAAACGAAACTGGCCCAGGCCTCGAAGTCCCCTGTGCAGCTGCGTGATCCGATCGCCAACTACCACAAGATGACGCTCGCGCAGGTCAACAAACTCACGCCGCGCCTCGACTGGATCGCATTCTATCACGCACAGGGCGCGCCGCCGATTCCGGCGGTGGACGTCGCGCAACCCGCGTATCTCACGGCCATCAACGATCTGTTGGTGAGCGTGCCCGTCGCCGACTGGAAGACGGTCCTGCGCTGGCGGGCGATCCACGAAAGCGCACAACAGATGAGCAGCCCCCTCGTCAACGAGAACTTCACATTCGTACAGTTGCTGACGGGCGCGAAGGAGTTGCAACCACGGTGGAAACGGTGCACGCGCAACGCGGACGGGCGCATTGGCGAGATGCTCGGTCAAGAGTACGTGAAGGGGGCGTTCCCTCCGGAGGCCAAAGATCGCGCCGTCAAGATCGTCGCGACACTCGTCGATGAATTGCATGCGCGTATCGAACAACTCGATTGGATGAGTCAACCGACCAAGACGCAGGCATTGGCCAAGCTTGCCGCGTTTCACCGGAAGATTGGGTATCCCGATACGTGGCGTGACTACAGCACACTGTCGGTGAAGGCGGATGATCATTTCGGCAACATGACGGCGGCCCAACAATTCGAGGTGAAGCGTAACTGGGCCAAAGTTGGCAAGCCGGTGGATCGCGGTGAGTGGGGCATGACACCACCCACCGTGAACGCCTACTACAATCCGCAACTGAACGAAATCGTCTTCCCTGCGGGCATTTTGCAGGCGCCGTTCTATGATCCGAACGCGGACGACGCGGTGAACTATGGGGCGATGGGCGCAGTCATCGGGCACGAGATGACGCACGGCTTTGACGACCAGGGTCGTCAGTATGACAAGGACGGCAATCTCACCGACTGGTGGACGAAAGAGGACGCCGCGAAGTACATCGTCGAAGCGAAAAAAGTGGTCGATCAATTCAATGGCTACACGGTGATCGACAGCGCGACGCACGTGAATGGCGCGCTCACCATTGGTGAGAACCTCGCCGACTTTGGCGGACTGACGGTCGCGTACTCGGCGATGAAGCGCGCGCAGGGCGGAACGGTACCCGCGCCAATCGACGGATTCACGGCGGACCAACGCTTCTTCCTCGGCTGGGCGCAGGCCTGGCGCACACTCGACCGGAACGAATACTTGCGCGTCATCCTCGCGTCCAACCCACACGCGCCAGCCAAGTGGCGTGTCAACGGGCCGCTCAGCAACATGCCCGAGTTCCAGAAGGCGTTTGGCTGCGCGGACGGCGATGCGATGGTGCGGAGCGCCGTGCTTCGTCCACGGATCTGGTAGCGATGTCGAATAGTGTGCCGTCGCTCTTCACGCCGCTCAGCATTCGCGGCGTCACCGTGCGGAATCGTGTTGCGGTCTCGCCGATGTGTCAGTATTCGAGTGTGGACGGTTTCGCTTCCGATTGGCATCTCGTCCACCTCGGCGGACTCGCCGTTGGTGGTGCCGGTCTTGTGTTCTGCGAGGCGACGGCCGTCGCACCGGAGGGGCGCATCAGTCCGCAGGATCTGGGCATCTGGGATGACGCACATCTGCCCATGCTCAGTCGCATCACACAGTTCGTCGCATCGCAGGGCGCGGTGCCGGGCATTCAGCTGGCCCATGCAGGTCGAAAAGCGAGCACCCACCGCCCATGGGGAGGCAGTGGCACCGTGTCGGTGGAGAACGGTGGATGGGAGAACGTGGTCGCGCCGAGTGCGATCGCGTTTTCAGAGAGTTACCCGCATCCGCACGCGCTCACATTGGATGGTATCGCGTCTGTCGTCGAGGCGTTTCGCATGGCCGCGGTGCGCGCGCGTTCGGTGGGATTTCGAGTTGCTGAGGTGCACGCCGCGCATGGCTATCTCATTCACGAGTTCCTGTCACCGCTCTCCAATTCGCGAACGGATCACTACGGCGGTTCACTCGCAAATCGAGCGCGGCTCTGTTTGGAAATCGTCGATGCGGTGCGTTCCGTCTGGGCTGATGGTGATCCCGTATTCGTTCGCATTTCAGCCACGGATTGGACGGCCGGCGGTTGGACGCTCGAAGAGTCTGTGCAACTCGCGCGGTGGCTCAAAGCGGCCGGTGTCGATCTGATTGACGTGTCGACCGGTGGCAACGTGCACGGCGCAGCGATCCCTGTGGGGCCGGGTTACCAGGTGCCGTTTGCGCGAACGATTCGCGCCGAGGCCGAGGTGCTGACGGCGGCGGTAGGTATGATCACCAATGCCGAGCAGGCCGAGGGCATTGTAGCTTCAGGCGCTGCAGACATCGTCTTGCTGGCGCGCGAACTGTTGCGGCAACCGCATTGGCCGTTACTCGCGGCCAGCGAGCTTGGTGCGGTTATTCCGTGGCCATCGCAGTACGAGCGGGCACGTCCGCCCAAACTGTAGCGCAGTCTGGTCGCGAGCCAATAACAACACTTCTGAATATCCCCATCGCACTGGTCGGAGCCGACTCATGAAACACGTTGTCAGTTCGTTGCTGTTGGCCGTTGGTGTCATTGTTCTGCCGGTTTTCGTCGGGGCGCAGGCGGCGCCGACGTCGGTCGCCGGCGACTGGAATGCCTCCATGAACACACCGGGTGGCGTGCGACCAATGAAGCTGGTGCTCATGGTGGATGGCGAGACGCTGACCGGTGTGGTGAAGCGCGAGGCGGGTGACGTACCGCTCAAGGGCACGGTGAAAGGCAATGTGGTGACGTTTACATACAGCGTGGACTACAACGGGAACGCGTTGGCGCTGACCGTCACCATGACGGTCGCCGGCGATGCCATGAAGGGCACCGTCAGCTTCGGCGGACAGGCCGAAGATGCCTTCACTGCGACCCGCGCGCCCAAGTCCCCATAGCCCGACGCAGCGTCGTCATCCGAATCGAATCGCATCACGAAAGATCTGACTCTGATTGGTCGGCGTAGTCTGGGCGTCAGTGCAGTCCAACCACGCTTATCACCAAGAGAGAGATCACCATGATTCGGAACGTTACCAAATTCGCGATCGCCAGCGCCATTGTGTTCGCCAGTGCAGAGCTGGCCGGCGCGCAGGGCATGGCCATGAAGAGCATGCACAAGAATCCGATGGTTGGCGGTGCGGCGATGTATCCCACCAAAGACATCATCGACAACGCCGTCAACTCCAAGGATCACACCACGCTCGTCGCGGCAGTGAAGGCAGCGGGACTCGTCGAGACGCTGAAGGGAGCGGGGCCATTCACCGTATTTGCGCCAACCAACGCGGCGTTTGATGCTTTGCCCGCAGGAACGGTGCCGACGCTGCTCAAGCCGGAAAACAAAGGGACGTTGACGTCCATCCTGACGTACCATGTCGTGGCGGGGCGCATCGATGCGAAAGCACTGGCAGCAATGATCAAGCAGGGCAACGGTACGGCGACGCTCAAGACGGTGGCCGGTGGTGAGCTCAAGGCCATGATGAACGGCAAGCAGATCCAGATCAAGGACGAGAAAGGGAACGTGGCCAAGGTCACGATCCGCGATGTCTACCAGAGCAATGGCGTCATCATGGTGGTCGACAAAGTGCTGATGCCGAAGTAACCATTTATTGTTCCGCAGCGACGCCCACATCTTTCGACGGTACGTGATGAACAAGTACACGCGTCTGGCCGTGCTGGCCGCACTCCTTGTCGTCGTCGGTGTGGGTTCGTTGTCCGCGCATGACACTTGGATCTTTCCGTCCGCGCTGGCCATCCGCCCCGGAGACGCCATTACGCTCAACCTGACGAGCGGCATGGCGTTTCCGGCGGACGATTTCTCGATTGCAGCAACGCGTGTTGTACGGGCCGCTGTTCGCATTGGCGGCACGACAACACCACTCGGTAAGCCCGTCGCAGCGGCGCTGGCGTTGCAATATCAATGGCGCGCTGCACGCGAGGGCATTGCGACGCTCGTGGTCGACCTGGCACCACGCACACTGACGCTCGCGCCGGACAAGATCACCGAATACCTGGACGACATTGACGCCGATTCGTCCACGCGCCGCACGTGGAAGCAGCTCGCTGCGCAGGGGCATACCTGGCGCGAGTCATACGTGAAGCACAGCAAGACCTTTGTTCGCGTCGGTGAACCGACAGCGGACGCCTCGTGGGGCACGCCGAGTGGACTGCGACTGGAGATCATCCCGCTGCGTGACCCGACGACGTTACACCCAGGTGACACGCTGCGTGTGCGGGTGCTCAAAGACGGACGTCCCATAGCGGGTTTGTCTGTCGGCGCGATTCATGAGAGTAGCCCGGCGGTGATATTCAGTCGCACGAATAGCAGTGGCGAAACGGTGGTCACATTGCCAAAGGCCGGCCGCTGGCTGCTCAACGGGACGCAACTGCGGCGCACGCAACGCGCCGGTTTGGCATGGGAAAGTGACTTCACGACGCTGACGCTGGGTGTGCGCGCCCGCTGACGCCACGGCGGTGTGCGTTACCTCGGCGAACGCACTGTCGTTCGCCCAGCGCGATCAGCGATGCGGACGCAGTCTCTCGGCGACCGTGGCGAGGTAGGGTACACTCCAGAGAGCGGGGCCGTCGCGCAGCGAGGCGTACCACCAGTTGGCTTCGTCCGCACGCCCAATCGCGCGCAACGCTTCAGCACGCGCGAACCGGTCCACCTGCTGGCCGAGTGCAGGCACACGGGCTCGGACATCGAACGGAATTGACACCACGCTGCTTTCGAACGCGACAACGGCCGCGCCGCTGTCGCCGCGGGCGAGCGCTAGATGACCGCGTAGTGCCGCGCCGAGCCGTGCGGCGAGACGATCGAACGTAGCGAGACGATCGGACGTGCGGACGCGAACGAGTTGGTCCTGCGCGCGCGCGAGCCCAAGCGTATCACGCAGCTGTCGGCTGAGCAAACCACCGAGGTAGACGCGCAACGACTGCTGCTCATCGCGCGAAAGGTCGTGTGATGTCGACGCAGGGAGTCGACTCACTTCCAACGCGCGGCGCACGGCGCGCAACGAATCGTCGCTGACGGTCATTGTTGGCGTGACCATCATCAGCGCGCGATGCAGCAGCGTGGCATCGGGATCGAGCACGGCAGCGTCCCGCCAGTGTTGTGCGGCGGCGGCGGCGTGTCCGTCGCTCCAGTCGAGCGTGGCGAGTGCGAGGAGTCCTTCAATACGCATCGACACCGCATTCGACGACAACGCCAATACGGATGCGAATCGGCGGGCCGCACGGATGTCGCTCGGCTCCGCACCAGCGCGCCGGAGGGCGATCTGCGCACTGACCGGGTCCTCGATCGGCCGCTCGGTCTGCTGCTGACGACGCGCGTGGAGTGCGAGATATGTTTGGCGAATTCCGGGCTGCTCGCCAGCGCTATTCGGGCTAAAGTACATCTGAAACAGCGTGTCCAGTTCACCGCGTCGGTTGGCACGCGCGGCAAGCTCCATCAGATACACGGTCACTTCGCGATTGCGGGCATCGAGTGCCATCACGCGGC
>JANMKU010000535.1:0-3355 GCA_031372205.1 Gemmatimonadaceae bacterium
GTTGGGACCAAGAACCGGTTTGAAGCGCTGATGCTACAGCGCGAGATGAACACTGATCTGGTCGAACCGCTCACCGCGGTCATTCCGGGCGTGGCACTCGGCGAACTGTGGCAGAACATCGGCAGCGCGGAAGTTGGCTTGCGCGTGATTGCGCTCTTTGCGGTGTTGATCGGCCTCACGGGCATGTTGGTATCGCTGTATTCTTCGCTGGAAGCCCGACGGCGCGAGATGGCGATTTTTCGTGCCGTTGGCGCTGGCCCGCGCACGATCGTGTCGCTGCTCGTCTTGGAGTCCGGGCTCCTGTCGTTGCTGGGCTGCGTGCTTGGCGTCGCGTTCGTCTACGCCGGCCTGGTCCTCGGGCAAAGCCCGATTGAACAGCAGTTCGGACTTCACTTGGCGATCACGCCACTTGGCGCCGTCGAGTGGGGCTATCTGGCCATCGTGCTGACGGCCGGCATCGTGATCGGATTCGTGCCGGCACTCAAAGCGTACCGCACGTCGCTGGTGGACGGGCTGAGTCCGCGAGCGTAAATCGCAGGAGGGATTCCTGCGGTTTGTTTGGCCTCCACAGTTCGCGTCCAATCCATGCGCTTTGTTCGCCCGTCGTTCAGCGTGCTGCTGACGGCGTACCTCACGGTCTGTGTGCCTGCGCTATCAGCGCAACCGCCGTCGGCGCCCACGACCAAGGCGCCTCTCGCGACGCCGATCCCCGCGGAGTCACTGCCGGCGTACGTGCGTCAGTCCGCGCCGACCGATACCGTGATCCGGAAGATTTGGGACGAAGGGATGCTGCGTTCGCAGTCCGCGGCGCTGTCGCAAGTGCTGCTCGACTCGATCGGGCCGCGATTGACCGGGTCACCAAACATGACCCGTGCGCAGAACTGGCTGCTGGCCACCTATAGCAAATGGGGAATACCGGCGCGAAAGGAAAAGTACGGCACGTGGAACTCGTGGCGTCGCGGCGCCGCCTTTGCGATGCTCGCCGCACCGCGTGTCAAGCCACTCGAAGTGACGATGTTGTCCTGGAGCGGCGGCACCGGCGGAAAGTGGGTCGACGGCAACGTGGTGATCCTCAAGCCGTATGCCACCGCGGAGGAATTTGCGGCGTGGCTTCGGCTGGCGCGTGGCAAGGTGGTACTCGTTGGGGCACCGCGTCTGACGTGTCGCATGCCGCGTCAGGTGGCCGAGTTTGCGACACCCGCAACGCAGGCCGCGCTCGACTCCACGCAGCAGGAACTGGACGCCGCCTACGTCGGGCTCACGCAGCGTGTGCCGACCTTCTACGCCGACCTGAAAAAGGCGGGCGCGATCGCCGTGTTCGAATCGAACTGGTCACAGTATCCCGGTATCGACAAAGTGTTCGGATCTCCGCGCAACTCGGCGCTACCTGTGCTCGATGTGGGGTGCGAAGACTACGGCATGCTCTTTCGACTCGCGTCGAACAAGCAGGGACCGCGGGTACGCCTCATGGCGGAGTCAGAACCGCGTGGCGAGCAGCCGGTGTTCAACGTCATTGCGGAACTCAAAGGCTCGCAGAAGCCCGACGAATACGTCGTGCTGTCTGCGCACTTGGATAGCTGGGAGGGGCATTCGGGGGCGACGGACAATGGCACAGGCTCCATCACGATGCTGGAGGCGGTGCGCATCCTGAAAGCTGTGTATCCGAAACCAGCGCGCACGATCGTTGTGGGACACTGGAGTGGCGAGGAGCAGGGGCTCAACGGGTCCGGCGCCTTTGCGGCCGATCATCCGGAGATCGTGCGCGGCTTGCAGTTCGCCTTCAATCAGGACAACGGCACCGGTCGCATCGTCTCGATCGGCCCAACGATCTTTCCGGAAAATGGTCCACGATTCGCCAGCTATTTGTCACAGATTCCGTCTGATTTCACGCAGTGGATTCGACTGCAACCGCCAGCGATGTACAGCAGCGGATCGGACCATGTGTCGTGGCTCTGTCGCCGTGCACCGGCGGCAAATCTCAATGCACTTGCCTGGGACTACGGACAGACCACCTGGCATACCAATCGGGACTCGTACGACAAAGTCATGCAGGACGATTTGCGCAGCAACGCGACCCTCACCGCGATGCTGGCCTATCTCGCGAGTGAAGATCCGGACCGTTCATCGCGCGTGGCCATCGCACCGGTGCCAACCGGTCCGAACGGTCGGCCGGTGGCGATGTTTAGCTGCGGCAAGCCTGCACGCGACGCCAGCCAGTACCGCCGCTGACTGCCGACGGAGCTCAGCATAGCACGCTGGTGCCAGACGACGCGCCGCCTGCGCGGTCGGCGACGGGCGCGCGTACATGCCTGATTGCGCTGCATGTGATTGCGTCCCTCGTGGTCACACTGCAGCAGACCGTCGGCCATGCGCAAAGCAATAACTACCGCATTTTTCGGGAGAGCTACTATCACCTGATACGGGGCGCTGACCTGTACGCGTCCTATCCTGCGACGCAGTTCGACCTGTTCAAATATTCGCCAAGCTTCGCGTTGCTCTTCGCGCCCTTTGCGGTGCTCCCGTACTCGATGGGACTGCTGCTCTGGAACTTCACCAACGCGCTGTCGCTGTGCATCGCCATTGCACTCCTGCTATCGCCTCGCGCCGCGGCCGGAGCACTGGCCATCGCACTCCTTGAGGCTATTGGTGCGATGCAGAACAACCAGAGCAACGCGCTCTGCGCAGCCCTGATGATCGGTGCACTGGTCGCGCTGGAACGCGAGCGAACGGCACTTGGCGCTGCCGCGATCGCCAGCGGCGCCGCCGTCAAACTCTTTCCGATCGCATCGGGTTTGCTCGGACTTGTGTCGCCGCGACGATGGTCGCATCTGGCCTGGTGCGTGGTGATGGGCACCATGGGCGTGATGCTGCCGTTGCTCGTCACCTCGCCAAGTACGCTTGTGACGCAGTATCACTCGTGGACGGCCGTGCAGCGCGCCGACGCGACAAAGATCGAGATGTGGTGGCTTGGCGGAGTCCTCGAGCGTTGGTCCGGCGTCTCCATGGCGCACCTCCCGTTGCAACTCGCCGGCGTTGCGTGGACGCTGATCACGGCATGGCTGGCCAAGGATCGCTGGGGCGACGCTGTGCTCCGTCGCCTGCTCATCGCCTCACTCCTCATTTTTGCCGTGGCGTTTAATCACATGGCGGAAGCACCGACGTTCGTGATTGCGTTTGCCGGTATCGGCATTTGGTGGGCAGCATTGCCGCGCGAACGATGGCGCGACGCGCTCGTGCTGGCGATTGTTGTCTTCGGCTCAGTGACATCAACGGACATCGTGCCAAAGCACATCCGCATCGACTGGATCGTGCCCTATCGCATTAAAGCTCTGATGACCGCGGTCGCGTGGTTCGC
>JANMKU010000048.1:0-3802 GCA_031372205.1 Gemmatimonadaceae bacterium
CACAGCGACGGTGTCCGGCAACGCCACGCAGGCATTGATCTACGGCTCGCTCTCGAATGACATCTCGGGTACCTCGCGTCTCGTCTACGGCAACCAGTTCATCGTCCGCAAGACGATCGATACAGTGACCAGCGCGACGACAACCACGATCAACGTGCGATGGGTGATTCCGAGTGCGTCCACCAGTGCTGCCGGGCCCGCGGTCACGAACTTCGTGGCACGTGACCAGACCTTCAGCACGAACGCCAACATTCCAGTGCGTTTTGGCGTGAACTTCCTCGCTGGCACCGCGCGCAGCACCAGCGGCTCGGCGCGGGTCTTCATCGACACGTTGGCGGCACCGGCCGCGTATCCCGGATATGCGTGGGTGACTGGCGACAACAAGCCAATCTTCGTGGCCAACGATCAGTACGCGGCGAATCTGGCGCGCGATCAGCAGGCGTCGCCACTATACCCAGGCTACACGGTGGTTCCGCGCGACACGGCGAATCAGGCGACAGGCTTCCGTCAGGAAGTGACCCCGTTGCTCGGCGCGCTGCGCGATCGGAATTTCGTCATTCGTGCACCGGGTGATACGCTCACGTTGCAGGCCCGCAACTTCATTCCGCAGGTGCAGCCGGTGAACATTGCCGGCAGCAAGCGCACGAAGGGCGGCTCCTACGAACTGACGTGGCTTTCCGATCCGTGGGGACCGCGGGCTCCGTTCCTGATCGATCCCGTGTCCACACTGCAGGCCACCATCACCGCGTCGCTGCTCGATGTGGCGGCGAAGGCCACCACGGTCACGGAAACGTCGGCGGCAACTGCAACGTTGGTTGGCGCCACGCCTGCGCGACCGCTGCAAAGGGTGCGTCTGCCGTTCACGATGACGTACCGCGATGTGGACGGCCGCACAGAAAACGTGCGCTTCGCAATGCTGGCGCGGTCCAGCAATACGCGGCTCATCGGCTCTGGCAACGACACGGCGCGGGTGACGATTCCGGACTCGATCTGGTCTCCGGGTGACACCCTCATCGCGTTGCAAAAAGTGGAACGCGATAGCTCGGTCGGTACTGGTGCGGCGCGCTACGTGGTGGTGCAGGCCGATGGCGCCAACGGGTTCCGCCCCGTGCCGGTGTTGGTCGACTCCATTGGACTCAATCGGTTCCTGGTCTCCTGTAACGGCGGTGCGACTGCTTCGGGGGCGCGGCCCACGGGCGATGCGCTCACCTGCAATCCGTTGCAGATCCTGACGCGCGGTGCGTCAGCGTCGGGTGGCTATCTCGCAGTCGCTGCGGGGTGGAAGCAAGCATTCGATATTACGCGTTCCTTCGACAGTCGCTCGGTGGTGCAGCTCGTCGCCAAACCGTTCCAGACGAAGGCAGAATTGGTGAAGGCCGATCTGGCCAAGGTCTCGGTGGTGCCCAACCCGTACCTCGTGCGCTCCGATGTTGATGTGCTCTCCGGTCGTACGCCGACCGCGCGCATCTTCTTTACTGGCGTGCCGGAGGAAGGGGTGCTGCGCGTGTACTCCGTGTCGGGGCAGTATCTGCAAGAGTTGACGTGGAACAAGAACGATCTTGTCTATCAGGGCAACAATGCCCCGACCGGCGATTTGCCGTTCAACCTCCGCACGCGTGAAGGTCTCGACATGGCCTCGGGTCTCTACTTCTACGTACTTACCGCAACGGGTCTGAGTGGCAAGGATCAGATTCAGCGCGGCAAGTTCGTGATCATTCGTTAACGGAGCGGCGATGCATATCCCTCGCATGATCGGCGCCCTGAGCGCCGCAACTCTCGCCCTGAGCGCCGCGGCTGGCGCACAGGGTCCGGGTGGTATTCTTCCGACACCGCAGGATACGCCAAACCGCCAAGGCACCCGAGGAGCCAACTTCCTGCACATCGGGATCGGCGCTCGCGCTGGCGCGATGGGAGGAGCGGTTGGAAGCTCGGTCGCCGGGCCGGCGGCATGGTACTGGAATCCAGCAGGTGCGGCAACGACGGAGTCCTTTTCTGCCGTCGTCGGACGCCAGAAGCTGTACGGCGACCTTGACCTCCCGCAGACGTATGCCGCGGGCTCGATACCTCTCCTCGGCGGCGTTATCGGTGTGAGCTTGAACACGCTGAGCTCCGGTGACATCAAGCGCACGTCCGAAGCCAACCCGTTCGGTGAGCGGCTGGGCGGCAACGCGTTCCAGTGGACCTCCACTGTGATCGGTTTGGGCTACGCGAAGCGCCTCACGGATCGGCTCTCGGTCGGCGGACAGATCAAGGTGATTTCTGAAGGCATCGCCGACGCCACCACCAAGTGGACGGCGTTCGACATCGGCACGCAGTTCAACACGGGTCTGTTCGGTCTCGTACTGGGCGGTGCAATTCAGAACGTTGGCGGTGTGGCGCGCGCGAACGGTCCGCTGATTCAGCGACTCATCACGACCACCGACGGGTCGCAGCTGTCCGAATCGCGCCGTGTCCAGTTTTTCACGAACAACACAGAACTGCCCGTCATGTTCCAGCTGTCAGTCGGCTCTGACCTGCTCGGCAGTGCGAATTCGGTATTCGGTGGTGCTGGCGGCAAGCACACGCTCACCGGTGAGCTCGCGGTCACGGATGGCACGGACCAGAGTACGCAGTACGGCATCGGTGTAGAGTACGGCTTCCGAAACACGCTGTTTGTGCGTGGTGGCAAGCGGCTGTATAACGACGACCGCGATCGTGGCACCACGAACCAGGTTGGCTTGGCAGGCGGCTTCGGCGTGCGAATTCCCGTGCTGAAACGCAACCTGCGTTTCGACTACTCATACGAAGCCGCCGGCGCGCTGCAAAACGTTCAGATCTTCTCCTTCGAGGTGGGCCGATGAGTCGCACACTTCGTTCACTCGCTTTCACGTTCGTCGCAGCGAGTGCACTCGGAGCGCAGGTGCAGCCGAAACAGTTCGCGATCACTACGCGCGTTGGCGGCGTGACCACCGACCGCGCGGCCAGCCTGGATCCCGCTGCAGTTATCGGCCTTGACACCGAATACTCGCTTCGGAAGTGGTTCGGCATTGGGACTGCGGTTGACGTCTCGCGCGGCTACACCACCAAGAAGGATTTTCTCACGCGACTGCGATATGGCAATGCCGGCACAGGCGGCGGAGACTCCATTTACTACCAGAACATTGGACAGCCCGTGAACACGGTCAATCTGAGTCTGTTCGGTACGCTCCGGTATCCAGCAAAAACGGTGAGTCCGTTCCTTATGGCCGGCGTCGGAACGTACACCATGATTCTCGACGCGCAGGTGAACGGCAAAGCCACACGAAAGACGGATCTCTCGTACACCGGCGGCGCGGGCGTGTCGTTCAAACTCGGGGATCGCGTGGGCGTTCAGCTTGACGCGCGTGCGGTGACGCTGAGCGGATATGACCGCCGGTTCCTCAATCCGGCCAATGGAAGAGCCGAACAAATCACGCCGTTTCCGGAAGACTTTCCCGTACCGCCGGCAGCCAAGAACACTGCACTGAGCACGATGCTGACGCTGGGCTTTCGCTACATCCCGGCGCCTATCGGCGGGAGGAACTGACCGATGAAACACAATCGCATGTTTCTCGCAGCCGCCATCTCCAGTGGACTCCTTGCCGCTGCATGTGGTAAGGATGGGCGTTCCATTACCACGGAGCCCACTGGTGACCTCGGCTTTGGCATCAATTTAAATCATGCCATGCAGGCCGGCCAGGAAGGAATAGTCTTTACCGTTTTCTCCATAATCATCACCCTGGTTTGCGGATGGTTCCTTGGCAAAATATTAAACGTAGAAGGCAAAATATCTTTCCTGCTTTCT
>JANMKU010000057.1:0-7613 GCA_031372205.1 Gemmatimonadaceae bacterium
GTGTGCCGCGCCGTGGACGGTTGCACGCGCATCGACTCCCGTGTGGTTATCCGGCTGTCGTTGTGCCGCGATCACACTGTGACCGGCCGCGATGCGCGCGAGGTACGTCATGGCGAACGTCGTCACCCAAATGAGAATACCGGTGGCTTGATGCAGCGATCGCACGACGGCCTGGAACCCACCCGTCACCATCCACCCGGCCCACACGACTTGTAGGACACCAAGCGACAAACCAAGCCACGCATACCGCACAATCGCGGCGGGCTCGCCCCGTCGGCGAAAAATGAATGGTAGTGAGATGAGATGCAGCACCAGCAGGTACGCGACGATACGATGCGTGAGCTGTACATGTTGCGCGGCACCACCGAGTGAACCGGCGCCACAGAGCGGAAATCCAGCACACGCCACGGCCGCACCGGGGATTTTGGCCGTCAATCCGCCAAGCAGTACGACAAGCAGCGCCATCGCTGCCGCAGCGGTCGCACCCCCCACCGCCTTGGGCGTGCCCACTGCGGGAAGCATACGCACGCCACCGAGACCGCCAGCGCGAACGGTTGCGACGACGAGCACCGCAATGAGCGAGGTTGCCAACAACTTGTGCACGACGGTGGCCCACGCGGGGTTCCCCGTGAACACGGTGACGGCGCCGAACAGCGCGGGAGCGAACCACAGGCCCAGCGCAAGGCGCGCCGCATTCCATACGCCGCCGGACCCACGCACAGCGCTGTTCTCACGATGCTGCCACGCCAAAGCGACAAGCACGGCGATGGATGCAAAGAGCGCGATCGCGAGATAGCGATGCATCACTTCAATGATCAAGTCCATGCGGTCGAACGGCGGGAACCAGTACCCATAGCATTTGGGCCAATTCTCGCCACAGCCCATGCCGGAGCCCGAGATGCGAACAATGGCGCCGAAGGCGATATGCAGCAGCGCGACGCCGAGTGACGTGTAGGCAGCGCGACGGACGACGGATGGGGCGACGGAAACGGCGGGCAATGTCATGGTGTCTGGTGCATCACGCGCCACGCGGCGACGAACGCGGCAGCGAGAAAGAAGAAGGGCAAAATAGCCCAGAGAATCTCAAGCGATCGCCGCGGTACCGGCACGTGCGATGCGGACGAACTTCCGTCCCCGGCGTTGTTGGACACGGGCTGAACGACAACGCGCAGCACGGCGCGAAGGATGAACACCTGTGCAACAGCGCAGGAAGCGGCGGCAATCCAGAAGAGCACGTCGAATAGGGCGGAAGGCATGCGACGAAAAGTAGCATCCTCCCCCCCTGCGCGAACGTCGATCCGGCTGTAGCATTGCGCGCATGCCACCAAACGTGAAGGACGGAACGGGCACGGAAACCACGGAGCTCCCTCGTCGGCTGGGACTGTGGAGTGCTATCGCAGTGCTGGTCGGCACGACGATTGGGTCGGGGATTTTTCGATCGCCAGCCGGCGTTGCAGATAAGCTCCCGGGCCCCTTGCCCCTGATGTCGGTCTGGATCGTGGGAGGGATTTTTTCCCTGTGCGGAGCGCTCACCTTGGCCGAACTGGCCGGTGCACTGCCCAAGACGGGCGGTCACTACGTCTACATCCGGGAGGGGTGGGGCAAGCTGCCGGCATTCCTCTATGGCTGGTCAGAGCTCATCATCATCCGGGCGGCGGCGCTCGGCGCGATCTCGCTCACGTTCGCTGAGTATCTCATCCGCGGATTGGGCCATGACCCGGCCACCGCGCCGTATGACAGCTACGCGCATTGGGTCGCCGCAGGCGCATTGGCGACGATGGCGACGATCAACGTGTTGGGGCTCAAGTGGGGGTCGCTGGTACAAAACGTGACGACGGTGGCCAAGTACGGGGGTCTGCTGTTTATCGTCGGCATGGCGTTCGCGATCGGTTTGCCGAGAACCGGTGGCTACTTCACCCCGGCGGCGCCGCCGGGAAGTTTTTCGATCGGCGCGTTCGGTCTGGCGCTCGTCTCGGTGCTCTGGGCGTTTGACGGATGGGGCGATCTGTCGAAGGTGGGTGGCGAGGTGGCCGACCCGCGCCGGAATCTGCCGAAAGCCATTGTCATGGGGACGCTTGGTGTCGTTGCGATCTATTTGTTGGCCAACCTGGCGTACCTCTCGGTGCTGTCGGTGGACGAAATTCGCGGTGCTCGCCTCGTTGCCGCGGATGTCGCGTTCAAATTAGTGGGGCCAGTCGGCGTCACCTTGGTTTCGATCACTGTGCTGTTGTCGACGTTCGGGTCAGTGAACGGATCACTGCTGACCGGTCCGCGTATCTTTTTTGCCATGGCAGACGACGGGCTGTTCTTTCGGCAGGTGGCGCGCATTCATCCGGTGTACAAAACGCCCTACGTGGCGATCTCGCTCGCGGCGGTGATCGGTATTGGGTTTGTCCTGCTGCGCTCGTTCGAGCAATTGGCAGACATCTTTGTCACTGCGTCGTTGGTGTTCTACATCCTGAGCATTGGCTCCATTTTTCCGCTGCGACGTCGACCGGGATGGAATCCGCCGGTCCGGGTGCCCGGCTACCCTGTGGTGCCGGCACTTTTCTGCCTGGCCACCCTGTTCCTCATTGGCAACGCACTCGTCGACCCGGGCCAGCGCTGGGGCACCGTGAGCGTGCTTGGCGTGATCGCCCTCGGTATCCCGGTATTTTACCTCACCGTTGGGCGCCCAAGTCGCAGCGGGGAATCAGTCGGGTAGGTGGTGGGCGTGTAACCCAATCGTCACAACCGCTCCGCGCTCCTGCGCTGGACGACCGTTGGTAGTTGTTTCCGGCAGTGCTGCTGTCGGTTCTGTTCGATCTTCAATTTTCGAGGAGTCAGGGATGAAGAAGTTCTTGCATGGCGTCGCCTGTGCGACGATGATGGCCGCGATGCTGACGTCCCCGCTCGCCGCGCAGGTCACGACTGGCTCAATGACCGGATCCGTCCGCGGACCCAACGGCCCGGTCGTCGCGGCGCGTGTCGTCGCGGTGCATCAGCCGTCCGGCACCACGTATCAGGCGCTGTCGCGCACTGATGGTCGCTTTCTCATCCCGGCGATGCGTGTTGGTGGACCGTACACCGTGACGGCGGTCGCGCTTGGGTTTGAGCGGAGTTCGCAAGCCGGTCTTGATGTCACCCTCGGCTCGTCGACCGACGTGCCGTTCGATTTGAAGGCGGCGGTCGTCACGTTGACTGGTGTGCAGGTCACGGCCACCGGCGGTGCGCTGAGCTCGCGCATCACCGGCGCGTCCACGACCATCTCCAAAGAAGCCCTGGCCGCGTTCCCGACCATTGGCCGGACCATCACCGACTTTACCCGCCTCACGCCGCAGTCGTCGGGTTCATCGTTTGCTGGACAGGACAACCGACTCAACAACATCACGCTCGACGGCTCGTCGTTCAACAACGCCTTCGGCCTGGGATCGGGACAACCGGGCGGACGCACGAACGTGTCGCCCATTCCGATTGACGCGATCGAACAACTGCAGGTGAACATCGCCCCGTTCGACGTGCGACAGGGCGGCTTCACGGGTGCCGGTGTCAACGCCGTGACCAAGAGCGGCGGCAATGAATTCAAAGGGTCGCTGTACTACACCACGCGCAATCAAGGCCTCGTCGGTGACAGCACGGCCGGTGTGTTCTTCAACAAGGGCACTTTCAAATTCGCACAGCCGGGCGGGTATGTCAGTGGCCCGCTGATCAAGAACAAACTGTTCTTTTTTGCTGACTACGAGACGGACGACCTGACCCAGCCCGCCACCAGCTTTGTGTCGAATACCGGTGGACAGACCATTGCCGGCAACACGACGCGGGTACTGCAGTCTGATATCGACGTGCTGAGTTCCTTCCTGCAGACCAAGTTCAACTACACGACCGGACCCGCGCAGGCATTCAACCTGGTCGTGCCATCGTCGCGGTACATTGCCAAGCTCGATTGGAACATTAGTGATCGGAACAAATTCAGTTTCCGATATAGTCAGCTGAACTCCAAATCCGACCAGCCCATTTCCAATTCGAACGCGCTGGGCACGCTTGGCAATCGCCGCGACAATTTGAACTCCATGAGTTTCCAGAACTCCGGATATGCGATTCTGGAGAACATCAACTCGTACATCGGCGAGCTGAATTCACAGGTCGGTTCGAACATGTCGAACCAGATCATCGCTGGTTATACGAAGAACAATGAGAGTCGCGAATCGAAGGGGACGCTCTTCCCACTCGTCGACATCAATAACAATGGCACGAACTACTTGTCCTTCGGCTTCGAGCCGTTCACGCCGAACAACGTGCTCCGGTACAACACGCTGCAGTTTCAGGACAACTTCACGATTTACACCGACAAGCACGACATCACGCTTGGCGTCACCGCGCAGCGCTACAAGTCCGATAACGGGTTTTCGCCTGGGCTCCAGAGTTCCTACGTGTACAATTCGCTGGACGACTTCTACCGCGACGCGAACGACTTTCTGGCCAATCCAAACCGCAAAGTCTCGCCGGTCACCCTGAGCCGTTTTCAGGTGCGGTACAACAACATCCCCGGTATAACGGCGCCGATCCAACCGCTGCGCGTGAAGACGTTTGGCGCGTACGCGCAGGACGAGTGGCGCGTCACGAACACGCTGCGTCTGACACTCGGCGTGCGTATGGATCTCCCGCAATTCGAGAATACCGCCTTCAATAATCCGTTGGCGAATGCGCTCAACTTCCGCGATCAGACAGGCGCGACCGTCCAGTACAACACTGGCAAATTACCCAATGCGAACATCCTCTTTTCGCCGCGCGTCGGCTTCAATTGGGATGTGCAGGGTGATCGTCGTACGGTGCTTCGTGGTGGTACCGGTATCTTCAGCGGGACACCGCCCTATGTGTGGATCTCGAACCAGCTCGGCAACACCGGCGTCCTGACGGGATTTGATCAGCTCGATAACACGACGGCGCGACCATTCAATCCGAATCCGGATGCGTACAAACCGCTGACGGTCACCGGCGCGCCCGCCGCCACGTATGAACTGAACGTGACATCGCCCGACTACAAGTTCTCGCAGGTGTGGCGTTCCAACCTGGCCATCGACCGACGCCTTCCGTGGGGCTTCATCGGGACGTTCGAAGGGTTGTATGGCACGGAAGTGAACGGCCCGTATTACATCAACGCCAATTTGCCAGCCGCCAATTCCGCCTTTACCGGTGCTGATCAGCGGTTGCGCTGGACGACCGGACGCAATCGCATCAATAGCAACGTCAATGCCGCCTACGTCATCAGCAACGCGACAACCGGTCATTCGTACAACCTGTCGGGTTCGCTGCAGAAGTCGTTTGCCCAAGGCTTTTTTGCGAAGGCCGCCTATGCCTACGGCGTAACGAGAAATTCCTACGATCCCGGCTCAACTGCGGCAACGAACTGGACGGCGAACGCGCAGGCGAACGACCCGAACAATCCGGGCGTGCAGTTCTCGCAGTTCTCGCCAGGGCATCGCACATTCGTCGCCCTGTCGTACCGCAAGGAGTACTTCCGCTTTGGTGCGACGTCGATCTCGCTCTTCACCGAAGGTCGGACGCAGGGCAACGCGAGCTACGCGTTCAGCGCCGATGCCAATGGCGACGGTGCGGCGGCCAACGATCTGATTTACATCCCGCGCAACGCGTCGGAAATGAACTTCCAGCAGTACGGCGTGAATGCGACCGGCACCGTGGTCACGACCAACCCCGCGCGAACCTTCACCGTGGCCGAGCAACAAACCGCGTGGGACGCATACATCGCGCAGGACGCGTATCTGAGCAAGCGTCGCGGGCAGTACGCGGAGCGCAACGCGGTCTTCTTGCCCATTCTCTTCCGGAGCGACCTTGGCGTGACGCAGGAAGTGTTTCAGAAAATCGGCGGACGACGCAACACGTTGGCGATCCGTTTCGACATTCTGAATCTGGACAACTTGCTCAACAAAAAGTGGGGCGCGGGTGACCGGCTGGTGTCCGCAACACCGCTGCTGCCACAAGGTGCGGACGCCAATGGCGCGTTGCTCTATCGGCTGCGCAACTTCGGGACGAACCTGATGTCGACATCGTACCAACACACGGCGGGCATCGCTGATGTGTGGCGGATGCAACTTGGTGTTCGGTACACCTTCAACTAGCGATTGAATTCCTGTCCCGGCCCGAACCTTCGTCAAACGAAGCAGTGCCATGATCGCAGACGTTGTCGTCGTCGGCGCCGGGACAGTTGGGGCAGCGATTGCCTACGGGCTGGCGGGTCGGAACGTGCGCGTACTGGTGCTGGATGGTGGCGACCGCGATTTCCGGGCGGCGGTCGCCAACTTTGGTCTGATCTGGCAGTCCGGCAAGGGCATCGACATGCCGGCCTACGAGACACTCACCCATGCCTCGGTGGACCTCTGGCCCGAATTCAGTGCCGAACTCGCCGATACGACCGGCGTCGATCTTCACTACGAACGCAATGGCGGGCTGACGATCTGCCTTGGTGAAGCAGAGTTCGAACAGCGGCGCGCTGCCCAGATGCGCTTGCATAGCACACGCGGCGATCGGGCACCGGATTGGGAACTGCTCGACCGCAGTGCGCTCGCCACACTGCTCCCAAAAGTCCAGCTCGGGCCAGAGGTAACCGGGGCCGGGTTCGGGAAGCGCGATGGCCACGTCAATCCGATGCGCCTTCTCGCTGCACTGCATGCAGGCATCGTGCGCCGCGGCGGCGCGTTGCGTGGGGGCGGCACGGTGAATGCCGTGCGGTCTGACGGCAAGGGCGGCTTTGTCATCGACCTCGGTGTCGAGCAGGTATGGGCAGCGCGGGTGGTCATAGCCGCCGGGCTCGGCTCGAAGTCGCTCGCCGCCCAAGTCGGCCTCGATATTCCGATCCGGCCGCTGCGCGGACAAATCCTGGTGACGGAGCGACTTGCGCCGTTCCTCCCGCTGCCCATGAGCGGCCTGCGGCAGACCCGCGAAGGGACCGTGCTGATTGGCCTGACCCACGAGGAAGCCGGTCTCGACGCCTCGACCACGGCGTCAGCGGCGGCCATGCTGAGCGCCAATGCCATCCGGCGCATCCCCGCGCTGCGTGACGTCACGCTGGTTCGTCAATGGGCTGGGCTCCGAATCATGACGCCTGACGGTCATCCGGTGTATGCGGAATCGGAGAGTCATCCAGGTGCCTTCGTCGCACTGTGCCACTCCGGCATCACCCTTGCTGCCGCGCATGCGGATCTGCTGGCCGAAGCCATCGCGGCAGGCGCTCTGCCGCCATCGCTCGCCGCGTTTCACCCCAAGCGCTTTGATGTTCCGAAAGCTGCCTGAGCCCGGCCCGCCAAGGTTCACGGTCGAAATCGACGGGATCGCCGTTGCGGTGGACGCCGGCGAAAGCGTGGCCGCGGTGCTGCTCCGCCAGCCCGAACCGTGGTCGCGACTGTCGACCGTCAGTCACACCAAGCGCGGTCCGTATTGCATGATGGGGGCCTGTTTCGATTGTCTGGCCGAGGTGAATGGCGTCGCCTCGGTTCAAACCTGCCTGACGCAGGTGTCCGCCGGGATGCGCGTTGCGCGTCAGATCGGCCCGCGAACCATCACTTCGTGAACTCCGTCGACCTGCTCGTCGTGGGGGCGGGACCCGCTGGCATGGCGGC
>JANMKU010000090.1:0-4519 GCA_031372205.1 Gemmatimonadaceae bacterium
CGAATGTAGCATCGCCTCGCAGCGCGCCGATCCGTCCGTACACCTGATCACTGAGCGTGAGCAGTGTATCCACGGCCCGCAATTGTTTGGTCACGTACGTGACGATGTCACCGAAGCGAACCCCAAACATTGTCCGCTGCATGAACGCGGTCGGAACGATCACGTAGTTCGACGAAAGAAAACCCTCCACCTGCACGGCGAGGACCTGCAAATCCGCCCACGGCACTTCCTTCGCTACGGACACCAGTTGTGGTAGGAGCGCCTGACGCGCGCCAATACCATCGATATCACCCAGCGGCGAGGTGATCAGCCGCTTGAGTGCGTCGTAACTCGGCCGCGCGTGCGTATTGTCCAGCCAACTCGCCAGTGGCCACGCGCCGGACGCGTCGGGCAACAGACCCAATTCCTTCAGCGAGGTAGCGTCTGCATGCATGAGTCACGGTCATTGGCGATCGCGCGGAACGGCAGGAAGACGGGTGGTACTCGCACGGGCTGCGTCGGTTCCGGGACGCGACCCCCTACGCCGGTACCGTCGTCGCAACTGCAGCCTTCGCCGCAATCGTGTGCAATTTCCGCCGCAACTCGCCACGCAGTAGCCACACGCTGATCACCATTTGCAGTGTCACCGTGGCCACAGACAGAATCCACAGCTGACGCAACTCGAACCCCGGCCGCCGCGACAACCAAATCGCCGGCCCGATAAACGTGGCGATGCGCGTACCACCACTGATCAGCGACGGCACCGTGTTGCCAAGTGCCTGAAACATACCCGAGCAGGTGAAGATCACGCCCTGCGCCACGAAGTTCCACGAAATCACGTGCAGGAACTGCGCACCAACGGAGATGACGGCGACGTCTCTCGTGAACACACTCAGCAGCCAATCGGCGCGCCACTGGCACAACACGGTGACCGCGAACATCACGACACTGCCCATCATCACGGCTGAACGGAACGTCTCGCGCGTGCGCTCAGCGTTCCCAGCGCCCACGTTCTGCCCAGCAATTGGCGCGGCGGCGAAGGCCACGGCCATCGCGGGCAGGAAGATGCCCTGCATGATACGCGACGCGAGTCCGTAGCCGGCCTGCGCCGGTGCGCCGAAATCACGAATGATGAAGTAGATCACGCCAACAAATACGAACATCAACGCAAACTCACCACCGGCAGGCATGCCGATTCTGAGAATGCGCAACCACGTGGCGACTTGCGCGCGCATAAGCGATGCGTCGAACCCGACGAACTTCTCCAGTCGCATGAAATACGTCCACAGCATCACCACACCAACACCAACCGCGATGGAGCTCGAGAGCCCGGCGCCAGCGACACCCATCGGACGATGCGTCACCCAGCCGGCGATCAGCACCGGCGCGAGCATTGCATTCAGCAGCACGGTCAACACCTGCACGACCATCATCGGCTTCGCGATGCCCGTCCCGCGTAACGCGGAACCCATCGTCACCATCGCGAACTGCAGCGCCAGCGCCGGCAGATACCAGCGCAAGTACGACGCACCCGCGGCACTGGTAGCGCTGTCGGCCGCAACCGCATTCATATACAGCGCAGAGAACGCGTAGCCGCCGCCCAACACCACCACACCGCACACGGCGGCGAGGACGAGACTCTGGTTAAACACCAGATTCGCGTCCGAGCGATCCTTGCGCCCAGCGGCATGCGAAATGAGGACCATGGTGCCAACGCCCAAAATCTGCGTCAGCGCCATCACGATGAACTGCAAATTGCCCGCGGCACTCACGCCAGCGATCGCCGAATCGCCGAGTTTGGCGACGAAGTACAGGTCGACGAAGTAGTAGAGCGTCTGGAACACCATGCCGGCCGCCATCGGTGCGGCGAGGCGCAGGATGTGCTTGCTGATGGAGCCCTGCGTCAGGTCATGCATGGGTGGAATCCTGTTCCAGAAAGGCGGTGGTGGCGAGTCGCGTCGCGTGCTCGCGAAGATCGGTTGGCCAAGGTGCAGCATGCTGTGCGAATCGCGCTGCATCGCCAGCGAACAGCGCACGCGTGGCTTCCTCGAATCCGGGATGGTTCCCCAACATAGCCGCCATGAAGCGATACGCCGAATGCTGGGCGCGCCGGAGTCGCATGGCGCCGCCGCCTGTCCGCCGCGCGGTCTCCACCAACTTGCGCAGCGTGACGGACGCCCCCCCTTCCTGCTCGGCGAGCCATTCCCAGTGCCTCGGCAAGAGCGTTACCTCGCGGGCGACAACGCCAAGCTTGGGCCGACCTCGCCCTGGTTTTAACCGTTCGTCGGCGCTGCCGGGAGCAATGGCGATGGGCAGATCGAATGGAATGCGGTCCAGTACGTCGTCGAGCGACCCGCGAAGGTCGAGTTCGACCACACTGCTCGTGACGGCGTTGTAGACCATCAGCGGCGCGGTACGATCAGCGTCGACAGCGGCTTTGGCTGTGGTTGCGACATCGCGCAGCGCCCCAGTGGCGATGGCCTTCTCGCCAAGGAAGGCCACGAAGGTGGGCGGCGGTAGTTCGGGCTGGGCGTCGGTTGTGTCTGACATGTGCAGGCTCGGAGACGAAGGAACGTCGAGCCGCTAATTTACACCCGGATATATTTACATGTCAATAGTACCCGGGTAAAACACAGGTGCTATGCCATGAGACGCTGAGCCACCGCCCGCTCGGCGTGTTCGAAGGCGTCCGCAAAACTCTCGGTCTCATCAACTGTTAGTCCCAAAGCTCGGGCGGCGGTGCGCCACGTGGCGACGGCGCGCTCAACGTCACCCAGCACCGCGGCCGCGCGGGGTTGCGACAATCCGAAGTATTGGGCGCTGTCCATCAGCGCCTGGATCGACGCCTCGGGTCCCACCTGCTCGCTGATCCACGTCTTGAGTTCGCGCGCCCTATCTGGGAACGGGTTGATATCGAACGCCGGCGACAGTCGCCACAGGTCGCCCTCGACGTGCAGGAAGCCATGATTGTGGAGGTGATCGTCCACGTTGTTGATGAGAATGGAAAAGGCGATCCGACGCCAGAGCTCTTCCAAGTCTTTCATTGCATCGGCGCTGCGCTGACGAATCACGTCAGCAATCTCGGTGTAGGCGTGTTCGTCGGTGTCGCCTGGGGCGAGGGCCATCAACGTCGCCGCCGACACGTACGGCAGTCTCCGGTCCTCGCCGGTGTTTGTCAGGCGAACGCGATCGAATCTTCGAATGATGGCCACCGGTACGCCGTCGCTCTCCACCAAGCGAGACTCTGCGACATTGATGTGAGCGGATCGTGCGAGATGAAGTGCGAGCACTTCACCTTTGGTGCACGAGCGCTCGTCGGTGACACTCGGAAACTTGCCGATGCAAAGTCCCCACACCTCGTCGCGGATGCTGCACTTTGGTCGCATCCCGCCAAGGGAGGTCCCGCGACCGCGTAAGTACTCGAGGTCCGACATGGTCTCCGTGTTTTGCTCGACGGAACGCGTGGCGTTGAACAGATCGCGCAATTCGACGCGGGGCGGGGCCGTACGCTGGCCCGGCACCGTCGCGCGCTGACAAATACCCTGTTCATCGCGGAAACGCAGGGCGCCAACTCGCGCTTGGTCGTCGACTGCGAGCAGGAAGTCCAGCGCGGTGACAGTCGGCTCAATGTCTTGTCCGCGCTCCTTCGCACGCTGACGCTGCGTGGCGTGGTCACGTCGGATTACGCGCTGCGCCCATCCGTCAGGCTCTGTGTCGGCGATTGACCCAGAGAAGGGGGAGATAGTCTGGTCTTTGGCGTGCGGCGTGAATTGCTGACCGGCAACCAGAGGCAACAGCGGGTCAATGGCGTAGCGATTATGACTCGTCAGCCAATCGGCGGTGTACTCGAATGCCGCATGCTGCCGCCGGCCGTCATGCGTGAAGCGCAGACGTCCGACGTGTGTGTCACCGAGAAGAACGTCGAGCGTGCGTTGTGCCACCATAATGGAGAGTCCGGAGAGGGGCGGGGCGCTGCCTTGACTATTTCGGCTGAGGTTTGCGCTTTGGGCGCACCGTTCTGGGCAGCTCGGCGATCTGGAGGGTGCTGCCCACCTCGTCAGCGTGTGGCTCGGCGGCACGTTCGAGCCCCCGGGTGTCGAGCCCGAGGATGAACATCACCATGAGATACGTCCCGATGGCGACCGTTGGGTCACCCTTCTCGACTCGCTGGAACGTCTGCCGGGTAACCCCAGCACGTTCAGCGAGCATCTGTGCCGTGAGTCGGCGACGGCGGCGCGCGACGTTGATTCCCGTCCCCAGCTGAACAAGGGAGCGCTTTAGCCGCAGTGGTAGAACGTCTACGGTGGACATATGAGTGATAAATGTGACACATGGATCATTCATGCACTATATATCATCCTTTATTGTTTTGCAAGACACATTCCGACAGATCATGCAGATTGGCATGCCAGTTAAACGTATGATATATAATGCACATTAGATGTTAAAGCATATGGGTTTCCGGGAATTTAGGGAAAGACCCGTGACAAGGGTGCGGCGAGTCGACATGGTAGACGGAGGAGGAGGCCATGAGCGAATC
>JANMKU010000094.1:0-1673 GCA_031372205.1 Gemmatimonadaceae bacterium
CCGGCAAACATCAACTGGCCGCCCTGTTCTCCGGCGGCGGGCCCAAGCTCGATCATATAGTCGGCAATGCGCATCGCCTCCAGGTCATGCTCCACCATCACCACGGTGTTGCCCACATCTCGCAACCGGACGAGGAGCCCGAGCAACTTGTCCATGTCGCGCGGATGCAACCCAATGCTTGGCTCATCCAGCACGTACGTCGCATCCACCAGCGCCGCGCCCAAGGCGTTCGAGAGCGTGATGCGCTGCGCTTCGCCACCAGACAGCGTGCGCGTGGCGCGGTCGAGCGTGAGGTAGGTGAGCCCCACGTCCGCTAAAAACTGCACGCGTGAGCGTGCTTCCCGTAGCACCGCATCGGCGATTTGCGTCTCGCTGACCGATAGCGACAGCGAGTCGAGCCAGACGCGCAGGTCACGCACTGGAAGCTGGGCGACGTCGGCGATGGACTGCTGCGCAATACGCACACGCAGCGCGTCAGGCTGAAGTTTTGTGCCGCCGCAATCGACACATTGACGCGCACTCTGATACTTGCGCAGGAAAATCCGGATGTACTGCTTGTATTTCTTCTCTTCCAGCGCGTCGAGAAACGGGAAGATGCCAGTGTAGACACGCGATTTTGCGCGCAAGAGTTGCTCGCGCGCCTTCGCTGGCAATGCCTTCCACGGCGTATCAGGGGATACGCCGAGTGATCGCGCAAACTCCACCACCGTGCGGCGTTGCTTCTCGTAGCGCGGAGCCGTCCACGGATCGATAGCGCCCTCGCGCACAGAGCGGTCGACATTGGGCACAATCAACGCTTCATCGTACGCGAGCGTTGCGCCGAATCCGTTGCACGTCGGGCAGGCGCCGCGCGGATTGTTGAATGAAAAAAGTTGCGGCGACGGAACCGGCGCACGTGTTCCATCATTTGGGCACTCGAAACGTTCAGTAAACGCCAGCCTCGTCACCTCGGCTGGTGCTCGCGGAGTCCGCAGTGGTGTTGGCGGCAGGACTGGTTCGGGGAACAGCAGCACGACATCCCCATCACCTTCGCTAAACGCCACCTGAATGGCGTCGGCGATTCGTGATTGCGCGGCGGGATCAATACGTAGCCGGTCCACAACAATCAGCACGTCTGGTGCCGTCGCCAGATTCACGCCCTCACGCGCCAGCTCATCCAGATGCAAGAGTCGTTCGCCAATCGCGACGCGCACGAATCCGCGCGCGCCCGCAAGTTCTCCTCGATCACACTGTGCTGAACCGCTGTCGAACGAATCAACGGACAGGTCACGCTGAACCGCGTGCCCGGGAGAAGGGTGAGCAGTGTGTCCGTCACCGATTGCACGGTGTCCGGCTGGAGTGCCCGACCGCACACACCGCAATAGGTGTGACCGATGCGCGCCCAGAGCAGACGCAGGTAGTCGTATATTTCCGTGGCCGTACCGACCGTCGACCGCGAGGTGCGTGTAGGGTTCTTCTGCTCGATCGCGACCGCTGGCGAAATCCCTTCGATTGAGTCGACGAGCGGTTTCTCCATGCGCTCGAGGAACTGTCGCGCGTATGCCGACAACGACTCGACGTAGCGCCGTTGCCCCTCGGCGTACAGCGTGTCAAACGCCAGTGACGACTTACCCGAACCGGAAACGCCGGTCACCACAGTAATCGCTCGACGCGGAATATCGACGTCGATGCCT
>JANMKU010000168.1:0-12556 GCA_031372205.1 Gemmatimonadaceae bacterium
CGCACCGCGAAATGAATTGGCGGCGTGTAGTTGTACTCCACAGTGGCGAGTGATGGTGCACGCGCGACGAGTTGCACGACCGTTGCGAGGTCGCCGTCTCGCGCCGCGACAAACATCGCGAACACATCGTCCGTCGGCGCATAGGTGCCATCGCTGAGCCTGTAGCGACGACCACTCGTCAGCTCAACGGGGCGAAGGAGTGCTGGGCGAACGAACTCGCCGCCGACGGCGGCTTCTACATGGCCCGCGAGCTTCGGCCAGCTCAGAAATCCGAATTCGCGCGCGATCGCCAGTTGTGCATCGGCGAGGGTAATTCGCGCACCGAGTGCGCCGCGTCCGATGGCGAGCAGGCGTGCGAGGGCACGCGTGTCTCCGTCGCGTGCTTCGCGCAGGAGCTCCTTCGCCCGCTTGCGGAGCTGCTCAAGCGACGGGCGCTCGGGGAGCGTTGACATACGATCTCCTTTCACAGGCGCCCGTGTCCGCAAGTCGGGCAGAAAGAAGATCGAGGCGTGTAACGAACGCATGGATTCAGGTGGGCTCTGCCCTCTCCGCGGACCGGATGCGTCCTGCAACGCGATACGAGTATGGCCAAGCTGTCCATCCGCGTCAAGAGAATGTCCACCAACCGATGTCAACACCAAGACGGCGCTTCGGCTCGCCCACGATCTGCGCGCGATGATCGAAGTCGCGCTCAGCCTTGTGACATGCGGCACTGCGCGTGCAGAATAGCCCATGACGCCTTCAGATATTTCTCGCCGACGGTTCATTCAGGTCAGCGGCACCGTCGCCGCCGCAGGACTGACTGGAACCGTCGGCTGCACGCCTGCGGTTGAACCCGGCCAGCAGGTCCCCGCGACGGCGCCGCTCACTGTCGACGTCTGCGTGGTTGGCGCCGGCTTCGGCGGACTCGCCGCCGCTCACGCGGTGCAGCGTGCAGGAAAGTCGGTCCTCGTGCTTGAGGCGCGTGATCGCGTGGGTGGTCGCGCCTTAACGCTTGCCCTGCGCGACGGCGGGTGGGTCGATGAGGGCGGACAATGGGTCGGTGCCGGCCACGACCGCTTCTACCATTGGATCAAAGCGACAGGAAAGACGACGTACCCGAGTCCGAACTTTGGCGCCGCGCTCGTGTTCGGTCCGTCCCGAAAGGAGTATCGACGCGTTGGCGACGACTGGTCCGTCCTCCCCGGCATGCGTCGCGTCGAGGCGATCAAAGACAAGCTGCAAGCGATGGCCAACACGGTCGATCCTGCGGCGCCGTGGTCGCATCCCAATGCGCGAACCTGGGACGGGATCACCCTCGCACAGTGGCTGGCGCAGAACGTGAAAGAAACCAACATCAGGGAATTCCTTGTCGGCGACATGTCGTACGCGTGCGCGAGTCCTGAACAGATTTCCATCCTGTCCTTCCTGTCGCTGCTTCGCGCCTGTGTCGACTTCGACACGCTGAACGGATTCACAAACGCTGCGCAGCAGGATCGCATCATCGGTGGGTCGCAGCCCGTGGCCATCCGCATGGCGGAGATGCTCGGCGCGGACATCGTTCGGTTGAAGAACCCAGTGCGACGTGTGCGTTGGAGCAACGATGGCGCGACGGTGCAGACGGACACGCTCGAGGTGCAAGCGCGTCACGTCGTGTTCGCCGGACCGCCAACGCTGATGGGCGCGATCGAATTCGCCCCGTCGCTGCCGGTGGCGCGCGCACAGATCACGCAGCATTGGCCGCAGGGTCTCGTGATCAAGATCGGCATGGTGTATGACCGTCCGTTCTGGCGCGATGACGGATTGAGCGGGATGTCGCTCGACTATTCCGCCATGGTGTCGGAGACCGCCGATAGCAGTACACCGCCGGAACACAGCAAGGCAGGTGTGCTGACCGGCTTCATCTACACCGACCAAGCGCGGGCGGCGTCACTGCTGTCGGCGGCCGAGCGTCGACAGAAAGTGCTCGCGGAGATGGCCGCGCGTTTCGGCGCCAAGGCATTGACGCCAGAGCGCGTGATCGAGATGAACTGGTCGACACAGGTGTGGACGCGGGGCTGTTACGGCGGCTATCTCGCGCCTGGTGCGACCTGGGCGTTTCGGTCAGCGGTTCGCGACCCGATAGGCCCGCTGCATTGGGCTGGTACGGAGACGTCATCAGGTTGGCCGACGTTCATCGAAGGCGCCATTCGCTCTGGCGAGCGCGCGGCGGCGGAGGTGCTCGTCGTCGGGTGACGCGCCAGTCTACGTGCTGTGGTGGTTGGACAGCACGCACGTCGCTGTCCTATCTTGGGCGGCACCAATCCACGGTTGCTGAGACAGGGCATCGACACACGGAGCCGCGTCATGAAGTCATTCGCATTGGGAATGTGCCTGTGCGCCGTTGCGCTCGGATTGCCCACGCCAGGATCGTCCGCGCACGCACAGACAGCAAACGCGCGCCGTCCGAACATTCTCTACATCATGACCGACGATCATGCCGCGCACGCCATCGGTGCGTACGGGTCGAAGGTGAACAAGACGCCGAATCTCGATCGTCTGGCGCGCGAAGGCGCCCTGTTGTCGAATGTCTTTGCCACCAACTCGATTTGCAAACCGAGTCGCGCAGTGATCCTCACCGGTCAGTACTCGCACCTCAACGGCGTCACCGTCTTCAATCGCTTTGACAGCCAACGCATGACGGTGGCTCGGCTCCTGCAGCAAGGCGGCTACTACACGGGGATGATCGGCAAGTGGCATTTGGGCAGTGATCCCGCAGGGTTTACGCGCTGGGAGATTCTGCCGGGACAGGGGACGTATTTCGATCCGATCCTGTATACCGCAACCGGCGAAACCACCTACACCGGGCGCTACGCGACGGATGTCATCACCGACCGTGCGATCAACTTTTTGAAAGAACGTCCGCGCGACAAACCGTTCTTTCTGATGGTGCATCACAAGGCACCACACCGACCGTGGGAGCCGGACGATGAGCACGCGTCGCATTTTGCTGGCAAGCACATTCCGGAACCGGTGACGTTCTGGGATCCATACAACACGCGCACAGATGCGCTGCACGAAAATCAGCAGCGCGTTGCCGTTGATCTTACCAACCGCGACCTCAAGATCACGCCGCCACCCGGACTCACCAGCGCCGCGCTCACACAATGGCGCGCGCTCAAACCCGATTCGGTGGTCACCGTAGTAGATGGACAATCCAAGACGCTTCGTGGTGACGACCTCATTCGCTGGAAGTATCAGCGCTATATGCAGGACTACCTGGCCACCGTTGAATCGGTTGATGACAATGTGGGCCGATTGCTTGCGTATCTCGACGCCAGCGGATTGGCCCGCAACACGATGGTCATTTACACCAGCGATCAGGGATTCTTCCTCGGCGACCACGGCTTGTTCGACAAACGGTTCATGTATGAAGAATCGATCCGCATGCCGTTTCTCGTGCGTTGGCCTACGGGGATCGCACCACGCACGCGTGTGGACGCGATGGCACTCAACGTGGACTTTGCGCCAACATTTCTCGACGTGGCCGGATTGCCGCCATCGCCGGATATGCAGGGGCACAGCCTGCTGCCGTTGTTGCGCGGGCGTGTGCCGACGGATTGGCGGACATCCATGTACTATCGCTACTACCACGACCCAGGCGATCACAACACGCGCGTGCACTACGGCGTGCGTACGCGAACCCACAAGTTGATCTACTTCTGGAAAAAAGATCAGTGGGAGCTGTTCGATCTCGTCAACGATCCGTACGAGTTACACAATTTGTACGGGCAGCCGGGCATGGCGGCGCTCACTGCCACGCTCAAAGCGGAGTTGACACGTCTTAAACGCGAGTTGCGCGACGACGATCAGCTAGCCGACGTCCAGTTGCCAAACGGCGTCGATGGCACGGTGGCGAAGCTGCGCGGGAAGTAGCGGTCGAACTGTCCACCATGTTTCCGAACGAACGTCGGCGCGGCGCGCCGCATGCAACTGGAGTCAGACATGTTTCCGCGACTGCTACACCGCGCTGCGTTCGCGCTTGGCGTTGTATGGTTGGTGCTGCCCGGTGCGCGCGGGCGCGCCCAGGGCGTTGAGCGGCTGACCAACTGGACGCACCCGGTGTTTCCGGTCGCCGAGTACACGGCGCGGTGCGCGGCGATCCTGGCGAACATTGGAGAGAACGACGTACTGCTGGTGCCAAGCGCCGAGGGAACGAGCGGCGGCGAAACGTTTCGTCAGCTCGATGATTTCGAATACCTGGTTGGCGTGGAAGTCGCTCGCTCTGTTCTCGCCATCGATGGGCGCTCGCGGCGCAGCATGCTGTTTGTGCCGCGCACCGATGCGCGATTTGAAAACGTGGGGCGCCCGAATGATTTCCCGGGACGTGTCCTGCTTGCCGATCCCTCGCTGCGCGCGCTCAGTGGCGTGGACACGGTGCTGCTCGACGAGGCGCTCGAGACGTTTCTGTTCAACGCAAACACTCGTGGCGCGCGCGTGCTGATCAACCCGGGCCGGCCGGGTGCGCTGCGTGAGGTACCATCCAACGCGTTCGTGGCGCCGTCGCCGGGTGACCTGCTGCTCGCCCATCTGCAGCGCACCCACGCGGAGGTCACGCTCGGCAATGCGTTTGCGCTCATCGCGGCGCGGCGGATGGTCAAGTCGCCACGAGAGATCGCGGCACTTCGCGAGTCGGCCCGCGTGACCAGCGTGGCAATCGCGCGCGGCGCGGCACGCGTGCAGCCCGGGCTCGACGAGCGCACGGCCACAGGTACGCTGTCGGCGAACTGCCGGACCTTGGGTGCTCAGCGCGATGCGTTCAGTCCGATCATCAAGTCGGGCGTCAACTCGCTCTGGCCGTGGCGCATTCTTGGCGCGCAGTACGATCGCCGGAATCGCGCCATGCAGGCCGGTGAGCTGGTGATCTTTGACGTGGGATGCGAGCGGGATCACTACGTCAGCGATGTCGGTCGAACATTCCCGGTGAACGGACAGTTCACGTCGCGGCAACGGGAGTTGGTGGAAATGGTCCGTCAAATCTCCGACGCGGTGATCGCGGCCGCGAAGCCTGGGATGACGTTCGCGAGTCTGCAGGCCGTGGCCGTGGCTGCCATTCCGCCGTCGGCGCGTCCCTACATGCAGGCGCCGCTCTACTTTGGACATCACATCGGACTCGACGTCAGTGATCCCACCATCGCGACAGCAACGCTCGCCCCGGGCATGGTGTTCACGATCGAGCCGTGGTACTACAATCACGCGGAATCCGTGGCGGTGTTCATCGAGGATGAAATTCTCATCACGGCGAGCGGAAGCGAGAACCTCACCGCCGATCTTCCGCGCAATGCCGCCGGACTCGAATTGCTACGCAGCGGTCGCGACACGTTACGCATGGCCCACGACGCGGGGCGCCTCATCACACGTGATGGTATACTCGCGTTCACGCTCGATGCGGCCGCCGGTGCGGTACGCATCTTCGATATGTTGAATGGCCTTGAGGCGACAACCACGAGCGTCTGCGCGCATCCGCGTCGCGCGGCACTGACCGTAGATGACGTTTCGTTGCTCGTCGAGTGCGACGGGGCACCGTCGCCGATCGTGGTGAACACGGCGTCCTATGAGGTCGTCGCACCCATCGCGCCCGTGGTGTCACGGAACGCGCCAGCCGCGCGCGGTGCCACGGCGAAGGCGCCAGTGAGAAAGAACGAGGTAGTGGTGATCGGGATGATTCATGGAGAACACCGCACCAGCGCGCGCTACAGCACGGGCGTGTTGCGACAACTGCTCCAGGCGCTCAAGCCCGACTACGTGCTGACGGAGATTTCGCCAAACCGATTCGACGCGGCAATGCGCCAGTTCACACACACCGGTCAGATCACAGAGCCGCGCGTGTTGCGCTTCCCCGAGTACATCGACGTCCTCTTCCCGCTCAGCACGTCCATGGCATTCACGATCGTGCCCACTGCGGGATGGTCCAAGCCGATGGATGCGTACCGCACCGCCGCGCTCAAGCGCATTGAAGCTGATCCGTCGCGTCGCGCCGAATGGCAGGAGTACACGAGCGCCACTCGCCGTGCGGACTCGCTCACGGCCCTGCACGGCGCTGACAATCCGTTCTTCATCAACTCAGCTGCCTACGACTCCCTCCAAACGGCCGCACACGAACCGTACAACCGATTGTTCAATAGCGAACTGGGCCCCGGCGGCTGGGACAACATCAACTGGGCGCACTACGGCAACATTGCGCGCACGCTCGACGCGCATCGCGGCGAGGGGAAGCGCCTGGTGATCACGTACGGGGCCGGGCACAAAGAGTGGTTCATGCGCGAGCTTGCCAAGCGCGACGACATTGTGATCCTCGAGGTGGCGCCGTTCCTGCGGCAGATCGGGGCAAAGTAGCGCGCCGCGACCAGGCCGCTTCCCCAAGGGATCTCTCAGGCGAACTGGCGTTCAACCTGGTATGCGGTGCTACCGCGCTACTTTGTCGAAAGACACGTTGCCGATCGCATAGTCGCGCCAGCTGCCGTAGTCGAAGTGCCACCACTCAAGCGAATTGATAACAAATCCTTCGCTCACCATCGCCTTGCGCAACAACGCGCGATGCCATCGTTGCAACGACGTACCGCCGGGATAGTCCGCGTGCGCGCGTCCGGTGCTTTCGTCGTATGTGCTCGGCATTTCGATCGGCTTGCCCGTCTTGAGATCGTAGAGCGTGAGGTCAACCGCGGCACCGCGATTGTGTTTTGACCCGTCGGCAGGATTCGCAACGAGCCAGCGCTTGTCCGTGGGCATCGCGTCCCAGAACATTTTGGTCACGTACCATGGTCGATATGCATCATGGATCAGCAGCCCATAGCCGTACGCGCGTAGTGCGTGATGTGCACGTACGACGGCATCAGCCGCTGGCCGCTGCATGAAGGCGCGCGCCTCGTCGTAGAACTTCGCACCGGCGAAATTGTTGGTCGTTGCGTACCGAATCTCGAGTTTAATCGTCGGGTCGAGCGCGGTCAGCTCGACCAGCTCGCTCGCACGCGCCGGCGGTTTCTCAACTGGCGGTGACGCGACCAGCGCATCGCGGCGAATGTCCGCAATGCTACGGACCGGTGTCACCTTGAGCTGGTTCGCACCGTCTCTAGGGCCCACACTGCGCTTTGTGAGATGCAACCGTTGCAGCGCGGTGGGCGAAAGTGCCTGGCGTGACAGTGTCGCACGCGCTGTATCGAGCAAGACGAGCCTGCCACTGTCTTCGATCACGAGCACGACCCGGCCGTCGCGGTCGTATTCGCCGACGAATGTGCGAAGGGCGGGAGCGGCCGCCGGTTTAGGGTCGGTGGCAGGGTTGCGAGTGGCAGTAGCCGTCTGCGCGTGCAGCGACTCGGCGCTCGACAGCAGAGCAGCGATGGAGAAGGCACACGCGGAACGGCGGCTACACCTGGTCACGATTTGCTCCGAGCGATTGTAAGAGAAACGCCATGCGGACTCGCTGAGTTGTCGCGGTCCTACTTGTTCCCCGGCCCACCCGGATTGACGGCGACGGCGAGATTCAGTCGCGTGTCAAGCGTATTGTAACTGATCTGCAGATTGTAGCCGTTGGGCGTTGTCGTGTGATAACTCTTCTCCCACGGCGAGATACCGAACGAGAGGTGGTCGATACGTCCGGCCGCACGCCCTGGTCGCTGTCCGGACGTGGGATCGAGCGGGTTGCCGGCACGGATGATCATGTCGCCGACGTCACCCATCATGAGTTCGTTCTGAGTGCCCTCATCGTACGTGGGCTGCGCCAGCCGCGCAGGTTGACATAGAACGAGACGCTGGCTTTGTAGTTGGTCGCGCCGAAGGAAAAGTGATCAAGCCACACCCTGTTCCACGTGCACGCGGTGAGCTACCGAAAACTACGTGGCTCCGAATACGTGCGCGAGCAAGACGACCAGCTGAACGCGCGCCACTCGGTCAATCAGTAAGGGCTTGACCTAAGTACTCGATCCACTATAGTTAGGCATATGCCTAATCAAGCCGAGCAACTCAATCGGGTGTTCCAGGCCCTCGCAGATCCGACGCGTCGAGCGGTGCTGACGCGCTTGAGCGGCGGCCCGGTGTCCACGCTCGAGCTCGCTCGACCGTTCGACATGGCGCTGCCGTCGTTTACGCAGCACATGGGCGTGTTGGAACGGCACGGATTGGTGAAATCAAAGAAGTCTGGTCGCGTACGCACGTACGAACTCGCACCTCAACCCTTGGCGGCAGCCGAAGCGTGGATGACGGACCAGCGGAAACTCTGGGAGCGTCGTCTCGACCAACTGGATGCCTACCTGCTCACGATGACGGAGAACGATGATGACAACGACGAATGAAAACGACTTGGTGCTGGAGCGCGTGGTGGACGTGTCGCCAGAGCTGGTGTTCAAAGCGTGGACGACGCCCAAGCATTTGATGCCGTGGTTCTGTCCCAAACCGTACCGCACCACGGAGTGCGAAATCGACCTGCGGCCCGGCGGCACGTTCTTCGCGCAAATGGTTGACCCGGACGGCAACAAGCTGCCCGCGGAACCTGGGTGCTATCTGGAAATCGTGCCAAACCGCAAACTCGTCTGGACCTCCGCACTTGGCCCAGGCTACCGGCCGCACGACCCGTCCAAGGCGCCATGGTTCTTTACCGCCGTCTTGACGTTCGAGCCGCATGGCAACGGCGGTTGCAAGTACACGGCGACGGCCGTGCACACCTCGCGGGAGCACGCCGAGGCGCACGAAACGATGGGCTTCAGTCAGGGCTGGGGGACGGTGCTTGATCAGCTGGTGGAGTACGTCAAGACGACACCAATGGGCTGACGGCACGCGACGCTGAGACGCCGACTGGCGATACGCTGGTCGACTCACGGATCCCAGACGTCACTGCTTTCGCCGGAACAGTTTCCCCCCGACAAAGAGCTGACCCATGGCCGCAACAAATGACCCGGGAGGAGGAATCAGGGCAAGCTGTTGCTGTACGGTGCCGTCTTGTGCCCGGAACGTCAACGTGTGGGTGGCATACTGCCAAGTGCCCGTTTCGTCAGACGTTCCACCATAACTCTGGCCGTCGGCCCGGTACAAACCAACGCCTGAGCGGACGTACGAACCATCGGCGCGAAGCGTCAGGGTGTTGGCTGTTCGGAGGCTGCCGGACCCGCCATTATGGAAGTACTCACCCACCAACAGTTGCGGATTGGTTGCCGGAGCTACCGCACTCAGCCACCCCTCGTCCAATACATGCCTTCCCTTGTCCAGTTTGTAGACGTACCGGTCCGTTGTTCCGTCGTCGGCGGTTACGATCATCTGGGTTCCGTTCAGCTGGTAGGTTCCCCGCCAGCGCGGTTTGTGGGCGGCTAAACCAGCCTGCGTAAAACCTCCCTGCATGCCACGAACAACGCGCCCGTTTGGACCGAAATACCAGGCCTCCACGTCAGTCAAGTCCGGTGTTCGCAGGTAAACGCCGATCGGGATACCTCCGCCTCCTTCCACAGTCCGCGCTGGTTGCGCAACGGGTGTTGGCGCAACGTTGTACGCCATGGTTGCGCTTTCTTCCTGGAGCTTACCGTTCAACGAAAGGCGTGTGCCCAATCGGAGGTTCCCGTTCAGCATCACGGCAATTATCTCCGACTGCCAGACCTCGCCGTTTGACGGCGAGGTCAATCCTCCCTGCAAATGCATAACTCCCTGCGCATTGATCGCCCCGGTCAGGTCGCCTTCACCCTCAAGACCGTCATACTCGCGCAGGTAGGCCTTCACGGCTCCATCTCCACCAATGGACCGCAGGTCGAACTGGCCTTTACCGTTGGCATTGCCGGTTTTGTTGAACACCGGCCCCTCGTAACGACCTACGCGAAACCCCTTGTAGCCTTGACCAACCGAAGGAGGAGGTTCCGGTATGGGGCGGGGCTGCTGCGCGGATAGCGTCGCGGCCGTGAGCAGGGCGATCGCGAACAGCATCGACGTACCCGCGCCGCGCCGTGTCGATGTGCGAGATCTCGTCATTGGGAGCAGGGCGGGAGGTGTGGATGACCGAGGCGCAGCCCATTGTGACGGCGGCTCTCGTACCGAGTATGCCCGGTTCACGGCCAGTGCGCCAGCGCCATCGACTTGCCCGCCAGTACGCTCAGGCTACTTGAGCACCCGCACTGCCCAATCCGCTAACGCACCAAGCACATCACGCCGCAGCTTCGTGTCCGTGAGCGCTGCGTATCCAGTAACCGCGCCAACGGAATCGGTCACGAACAGATGGTTTGTCGCCGGGAACTTGCGGAGCATCACGTCTCTGTTGCCATTGCTCCTGATGGCGTTCACCAGCGAGTCCGCTTGTTCAGGCGAGACTTGCTTGTCCATCAGTCCCTGCAACACGAGTACGGGCATTCGCAACTTTCGCGCCGCCGGGAGCGGTTCGTACGTCATGAAGTAACGAACCCATGGCACGGTCGTGGAGTCGAGTTGCGACGGGACGAGTGAAAAGACAGAATCCTTTTGCTTCCTGGTGAGGCGCAGGACCTCGATACTCAACCGTTTCTGATACAGCAGAATGCGACGACCATTGTACGCCGGGCCAGCGAGCAACGCGACGCCTCTGAGTTTCGGATCCGTGGCCGCCACCATTGGTGCGACAAGGCCACCTTCACTGTGACCGGCAAGCGCGATGCGTGCGCCATCGACTTCGTTGCTGGCACGTAGCCATTTCACGATGCTGCGCACATCGTCCGCCACGTCGGCGCTGGTGCCTGTTGCTGCGCCTGCGACACCGCCCGATTCACCAACGCCGCGATCATCCCAGCGCAGCACCGCGATCCCGCGCCGCGCGAGTGTGTCCGCAATCTCCCGAAAGATGGCATAGTTGCGCACGAGCTGACCGTGCCCATCGCGATCCTGCGGGCCGCTGCCACTGATCGTCACCACGACAGCCGGCTTGAGTACACCGTGAGGACGCGTCAGTGTGGCAGCGAGTTCGTATCCGCGCCCCGTCGGAATGCGAATATGTTGCGCCGAGTATGGTGCGTCTGGCGGTGCGTCGTACTTCCGTTTGATCGGCCCAATCGCGGGTGGTGCAAGCGACTGTGCGACTGCGGCGCGCAGATTGATATACGCTACAAACGCCGCCGGTTGGGCGATCATGCGGCATTCGCTGCGAAAGCGTCCATGGTTACCTCGGGACGAACGCGCGGTCGTACACGTCTCCTGGTGGCTCGCCATTGACGACGCGTCGCACGCGAGCGGCTTCACCTGGGAACCAGTCGAGGTACATCACTCCAGTGCATTCGCGATCGAAGCGAGCGAGTGACTGCTTCGCATCCGCCAAACGCCGCTGCACGGCCTGCGCAAAGGCGACCCCGATCAGCACTGCACACGCTTCGGGCTCCGCAGGCCGACGTTCCATGCTCGCCAGGAACGCTGATCCAGTCCGCTCCGCCTCGTCGTACCGTCTTTCACGATTGAGCATCATCACCGCGGTGGCGCCACCGCCAGATGCAGTGATCGGCTCATTGGAGGGCCGGTAGACGCTGTTGGCATCTTCGCCATTCACCATTCGACGCACACGATCCGACTCGGCGGGAATGAATCCCGTGTACACCGCATTGGCGCAGACGCTGTCGAAGCGGGCCATCGACGCGACGGCAGCGCTGCGCTTCTGCAGCAGGACTTGCGCGTACGTTACGCCAATGAGCACGGCGCACGACTCGCCACTCTCCGAGGACGGTGGACGCGCCGCAAGAAAGCCACGCCCCATGGCTTCTGCTTCAGTCCAGCGGCCCGCGCGGTTGAGTTCCATGACGGCGATCGCGCCACTATCCGCCACGAATTCCGCCGCCGTTCGCGGTCGCTGCGGCATGGAAGGACGTGGCACAATGAACATGAGCGGCAACGAGCCTGCGCCGAGTGTAGCGGCCAGCACCATGCGCAGACGATGGGCGCGACGGAGCCGTGGCGCGCGCTCTACGATGTGTGCAATGCGCCGCTGCAGCGACGACGTGTGGTGCGCAAGGAAGGCCGTGGCCATCAGTGATGCGCGCTGCGATCGCGCGGCCATGTCGATGAGCAGTGTGCCGTAGGCATGCGCCGGCTTCCCGCGCGCGAGCACGCGACGATCGCAATCGAGTTCGATTGCCAAGCGAAAGCGGGCATACTGCCACCAGAGGAGGGGGTTCCACGGTGCCAACGCCACCGGCAGTAGCACGAACAACGACCAGCGGCCGTCGTGTTTGCGCACGTGCTCTTCTTCGTGCGCGAGCAACAGTTGCTGTTGCTGCGCAGGGAGCGTGAGTGCAAACGCTGGAACGACGATGCGTGGTGTGATCACGTCAACAACAGCGGGACCGAACGACTCGGCCACAAGCACCGCGACTCCGCAGAGTGTGCCCTCGCGCCAGGAGCGCCGAGCGCAACGGAGACGCGCCCATTCGACACCGATGAGCAGCGGTACGACTAGCAGTGCGCTCCACATGACGTTGCGCAACGCGGGTTCGAATCGCTCGAGTCGGCGGTTAAGCCCCGCTGCCCACGTGACCGCGAAACCTTGCGACATGGTCGCGTCGGATCCTGCAATCGCTGAACCACCGACCAGTGCGGGCATGTGCGTGGCCGT
>JANMKU010000079.1:0-6187 GCA_031372205.1 Gemmatimonadaceae bacterium
AGGAACGGTGACGCCGTTGGACGACACCAACACAGCCGACACTGCACGCACCAACGCAGTTGACGAACTCTCTGCGAACACGTCGCGCAGCAAGCGCACCGGCGCATTCGTGGGCGACGGACTCGCCGCCGTCACCATCAGCACAAACGCCAGCAACAGCGCGCCGAACGCGACCGACCGCAGCAGCACTTCGACGTTTCGCCGCATCATCGGGTGAGCGCGTACACGACGAGGTTCACGGCGAACTTCGTGTTGTCGACCGAGAGAAACCGCTTGTTGTCCGGATGATAGCTCCATTCCGAACTGTAGTCCTTGTTGCTGAACAGCACCGAGATCCGGTTGCCTGAGAGCACAGCATCGAGATGTTCGTGAATCAGGTTATCTCCCCATCCGTTCATCTCGTGTGACGTCGTGGGTGGTCCGTTCTCGAACTTGAAAAATGCCGAGTAGAGTTCGTGCGTATTCGGCAACGGCACGAGCGGCCCGGCGATCCGACGAAGTTCAGCGCGAGCGGTGGTATTGAACGTACCGTCCACATCGTGATTGTGATCGTCAACAAAGAGCAGTCCACCGCGAAGCAAATACTTACGCAGTACGTCCGTTTCCGCCGAGGTAAAGCGCAACGGCAAGTGGCCAGTGAGATAGAGCAACGGGTACTGCAGCACCGCTTCCGACGCGAGGGATACGGTGACGCCCTGCGGACGGACTGGCAAATTGGTGTAGCGTGCGACCGCGTCGATGACGTTGGCCGGCACCAGCGGTGCCGAATCCCAGTCGCCGGAGTCGTACTGTGCGGTGGCGAAGACGAACAGGTCGCTCGGGACGCTCACGGCGGGCCCACTCGCGACCAGTCGCCACTCGGGACTCGAACGAGACCACCCAGTGTACGTCGTGCGCGCGAAAAATCGTCGGTCAGGTCGCCGCCACGTGTCAGGTGCGCCAGCACGGCAGCCAACGCGCGTGCAAAATCCGGTGCGTCCGCCACCGACTCAAGACGGAGCACCGCCAATGAGTCGCGCGTCATTGCGACATCCACACCGGCGGTGGCCGCGGCCGCGAGCAACCGGGCCTCACGTAGCGCGCTGACTGCCGACAGTCGTGTTCGCGGTGATCGGGCATTCGTCACGCCCGTGTCGCGACCGACTAGCCGGACCCGCGCCACATCCACAATGACGGTGGGCGGTTTGCCGCGCAGGTACAGCCGCGATGCCGCGCGCGAACGTTCGATCGCCGCCAATGCGATCCGCATGTGCGGAATGGCGCCTTTGGTGTCGCCTTGCTCAAGGGCGCGCCCGGCGTCCCACATCGCGTTGTACGCCTCAAGCAATGGCCGATTGATCGCAATCACCGGGGAGTCATCGCCTTCTTCCAGCATACCGATGTCAGCCTTCCCGGTCGGTGGACCGGTGGCGTCCGCACCATGCACGTTCGCCGCGTCCGACTCGCCACCGAGTCGTTGAAAGACAATGTCCCCAACGGCGAGCCGCAATCTTGCCTGATCACGCGCCAACGTTCCCGATTCATTCAGCAGTACGGGCCGAGTAAGCCGCGGGCGGCGCGCTTCGAGTTTTTCTGTCAGCAACAACAACATGCGCTGACTAAGCAGCGATTTGTCGAATTCCGGCGGCGGTGCAGCTTCCACGGCAACCGAGTCGTACTCCGATGCCTTCGCCACGCGAAAAGATCGCGTCTCACTGATTCCTGCCTCGCGACTGGCCGATGGGTGACCGTCGCGCGCGACGGCGCGCATGTGCATGATGTCGCCAGGCCCAAGCGCCATCGAGTCGAGATTCAGTGACGCACGCATGGTCGTATCGTGTGTCCGATTCAAGCGCGTTGCGGCCACCCGCACTGTACGCGCCGTGAATTGTTCGCCTTCGCCCGTGCTGACGATCAGTTCGAATGCGCCCGACGCAAGTCCGATGTCGTCGTGCAACAGCGCCTCAAGCGGCAACACGCCGGTCGCGCGTCGCAGTACGCTGTCGCGAACCGGCAAACGGAGTTCCACGCGCGGCAACGAGTCGGCGTAACCATCAACCAGCAAGAGACGTGATTCCGATCCACGCATGACGCGCAGTTCGGTCGGTTGAGCCGTCGTTGTCGTGAACGCCTGCCAGCCGTCGGCCACACTCCGCACGTCGGCTGGTGACAACACCACGGCAGGCGCGGTATCCGAGTGAACGAGCGACTGCATCCGAATCTCCGGAAGCCTCGCTCCAGCACCGACAACCTCCAGTCGACTTCCACTCAGCGCCGACACCGATGCGGCGTCACCGTAGTCTGTCGCCATCCGTCCGCTATAGTCCGGAGGTACCACCCGCACGCGCCAGGGGCCAATGGTCAGGTCGCGTGCACCACGGATGGCGTCGTCGCTCACACGACGCGGGCGAACATCCGCACCCGTCCACACCCGTGGTCCGCCCACGGCAACCAGTGCGAGACCGACAGCGAACAGCACGGGTCCGCGAAGCTGTCGCACCGCGGAGCGCGCAAGGTCGTCACGCCCCGCGATGACCGGCACGCCGCCGCTCGGCACGCCGCCGCTCGGCACGCCGCCGCTCGGCGTTGCTGCAGCAAGCGCGCGCACGAGTCGGGATGTTGTGTCGGCAGCATCCGCAGTGTGCACCACGTCCGTGCTGCGCGGTCGCGCCGTGACTTGTTCAACGAGCGTGACCAGTGCAAAGCCAGCCGGCTGACGCTCCTCCATCCAGAGTGCGGCCCGCGTCGGGCTAATGCGCCCGATCTGCGCGCGTATGCCGGCCGCGATGACGAGCGCGAATGCTCCGGCCAGCGCCATACTGCGGACCGACAGAGCGAGTTCGCGCTGCAGCACGATCTGCATCATCACCCACGCCCCACCCGACGCACTGACACCGATCAGCACCGCACGCGCCCAAGCGATGGCGCTCAGTGCGGAACGCACGCGCGCTACGAGCATGAGCACCGTCGCGACTGTCATGCGCGCACGCTCGTCGGGATCGACGTGTCATCATCAACCGCACGTCGGCGCACGACAGTTTCGGCAACCAACAGTCCGATCGCCAAGGCCAGCAACAGCGGCGCGAGCCACCGCGGGTGGGACGCGGCATCGCGCGACGTCCCCGCACGAAGTTGCGCCGCGGTGGCACGCGGTTGACGCGCCGTTTGCGCTGCGAGTACCGTCGATGACACTGGCCATCGCTCTTCGCCACACGGCGCAATGACTGCGTCCAGCAATCCTCGCGCCGATTCATTCAGCAACAAATCGCCCGTGCCCGCATCAATGCCAACTTCACGCACACACCCCGCGCCATGTGGTCGCTCCAATGCGGCGACTTCACCGTCACTCCACCACGCGATCGGTCTGGCATTGCGCAACACAGTGGCCGTGACACGGGCGCGACGCACCATCGGTGACACCAAGGTCACGCCGCGAGCGGCCACGGCGCCGACTGAATCGCTCGCTGCCTGCCATCCCGCTGGTACGCCGGCTTCAGGCCACAGCACGGTGACCGCGCCCGCGGCACGCGTACTATCCGTCAATCGATGCGTGCGCAGCATCCGCACGAGGCGTGTGCTCGTATCGGTCGCCGAACGCGCACCGGATGCGTGTACGTCGCGAAGCGCATAGGCCGACATAACCGCATCGTCCGCATCGATCGCATCGGTCTCAAGCACGGCCGGCGCCGCGCCGCGCGCTCGTCGAGAACCCGTCGGCGTGAAATCCACAACCTGCACCATGCCGGGCCACGCCCGTCGCCATGCACTCCATGCGTCAGCTGTTGCGGTACCACCCGGCGGTGCAACAATCACGAGCGACACGGAATCTGCATCGCGCATACCACGCACAGACCGCGCCACCGCCCGCAGCGCGAGCGGGAATGCCGACGCCAGATCAGCGCGCATGCCACCAAGCCGACCATCGGGCGAGATGGTGTCGCTCCAGACGATGTAGTCAGCGGCCGCTCGCTCCACGCTCGTTGACGCGCTCGTACGCACACGCGCAAGCAGTGCGCTGCTGTCTGTATGCCACGCACGATCTGCCACAATGAAGCGAACGCCACTCGCGTCGCGACGATCCCATCGCGGGCCCGCGAGCGCAGCACCCGCAGTCAAGAGCGCGATCACGCGAAACAACAGCAGCAGCACATCACTCGGCCGCGTCGCGCGCGAGACAGCACGTGAATCTCCCCCAGCCAGAAATCGTGTGGTGGGCAACAGCAGCAGCGGCGGTCGGCGCACCGACAGAAAATGCAGTGCGGTCACGGCGAGGGCGCCAACAACAGCGCCCCACAATACGAGCGGCAGCGCGAAACTCATCCTGACGCGCCGTTCGCCGACCGCGCGTCGCGCGAGCTGTCGCGCCCCTGTCCCGCCACAATCTGCCGAACCAATCGCGACAGCGGTGCGTCCGTCCGGATTTCCGTGTAACCGGCACCCGCGGCACGGACGCGACGCGCCGTTTCCGCTCGAAATGCAGCGAAACGCGACTGGTACGCTGCAAGCGCGCGACGATTCAGGAGGCGCTCCACCGTGCTCGACTCGGGATCGCGCGCGAGATACACGCCGGCCGGTGGGTCGAGTTCGTCAGCGGCAACGACATGCACGCACTCGACGATCGCTCCCGCCGCAGTGCGTTGTGCAACGGTGCGCTGCAGGGCATCGACGTCGCCAAGGAAATCGGTGATGATGACGACACGAACCGATGGTGGCATCACATCGACGAGCGGTGTCAGTGGGGCAGCGCCGCCGCACGCGAGCGCGTCAAGCGCGCGCGCCACGTCACCGATAGTCCCGCGCCTCGCACGCGCGGCAAGTCGAGTGACGCCAGCGCCGCTCGTCGCAGCCAGACCGACCGGATCGTGCGACGCATTGGCCACCGCGGTGAGGCCAACCGCGACAGCACAGGCGACCTGCCACTTGCACAATCGACCGTCCGATGCGCGAGCCGGAAAGTCCATACTCGCCGAACCATCGACCACGAGCCATGTGCCCACGATCGCGCGGTCATCAGTCAAACGGACAAATGCGCGATCACTTCGGCCCAGAAGTTTCCAGTCGAGCTGCTTCGGATCGTCGCCCTGGCGATATGCGCGGTACTCGGTGAACTCGCCGGAGGTGCCGCGCTGCCGCGATCGATGTGCACCGGGCAACGCCGCAGCGACCGCGCGGCGAGCCGGCCATCGTACCCCGCGGAGCGCGTCAAGCAGTGGACCATACGACGTCATGCGCGCATCACGACGACGAGGTGCCTACGCCTGCAGCGCACTCGATGGCGACGCGACGTGCGCCAGCAGCGCGTCGACGATCGGTTCCGACGAGACACCGTCCGCCTCAGCAGCAAAATTCGGCAGAATGCGGTGGCGGAGCACCGGCAACGCGACGCGACGCACATCATCCGGCGAGACCGCTGCCCGGCCCGCCAACAACGCGGCCGCTTTCGCACCAAGGATGAGGGCCTGCCCGGCGCGTGGCCCAGCGCCCCAGCGCACAAATTGTCGGACAATCGGCGGCGCACCGGGGTCCGCAGGGCGTGAAGCGCGCACAAGCTGCGCTGCATAACGCAGTACGAGATCGCTGCACGGCAACTCGCGCACGAGTCGCTGCAGTGCGATCGCTTCCTCCGCACCAAACACCGGTGCAATCGCGGCACCTCGGCGGCCGGTCGTCGACCGAAGAATGGCAATTTCCTCTGCCTCGTCTGGGTACCCTACGCGAATGTCAAACAGGAAGCGATCGAGCTGCGCTTCCGGCAGTGGATACGTGCCTTCCTGCTCGATGGGATTCTGCGTGGCCAGCACAAAGAATGGCTCCGGCAACCGCATCGTCTGACCCGCCGCCGTCACACTGTGCTCCTGCATCGCCTCCAGCAACGCGGCCTGCGTGCGTGGTGGCGCGCGGTTGATCTCGTCCGCCAACACGATGTTCGCGAAAATAGGACCGCGCACGAAGCGAAACGCGCGCGCCCCATTCGCGCCCTCTTCCAGCAGCTCCGTGCCAGTAATGTCGCTCGGCACAAGATCGGGCGTAAACTGAATACGTCGGAAATCGAGATGCATCGCGTCGGACAGCGACTTGATCATGAGTGTCTTGGCAAGCCCTGGCACACCAACCAACAACGCGTGCCCTCCGGCCACCAAGGCCATCAGAATTTCCTCGAGCACCGTCGCTTGCCCGACAATCCGTTTGCCGACCTCGGCTCGCAGAC
>JANMKU010000205.1:0-8948 GCA_031372205.1 Gemmatimonadaceae bacterium
CAAAGAAGCTGACACCGCGGCGGATGAACGTCGCGCGATGTCCGGCTCCGTCAACGATGGTAAACGGATCGACGCTGACATCCTTGGCGACGCCCCGAAAGACTTCGGTCGCGTTGCCGAGTGCTTGTCCGCGCGCCAGGCGCTTGACGACAAAGGCATAACCCGATGCCGTCATCTCGCCCGTCTTCCATTCACGCGAGACCAGCAGCGTGTCCAGTCCCATCCACGCCACATTCTGTTTGCCCTTGGGCAACATGAACCCATTCTTGACGAACGCTCGCGTGGTGACATCGAACTCGCGCACCGTCACCGCATCTTCACCACCATCCGAGAGAAACAACAAGCACCGCTGCTCGGCGGGGCGCATACAGTCGGCACCGTGCCACACCCAGTTGGCCTTCTCGGTTTTCGCGAGCGCGTCAAGATCGAGCACGGTGGTCCATACCGGCGACGCGGTGCGATAACTCTCAAGCGTCGTTGTGCGCCAAATACCACGCACGTGCGCGGCGTCTTGCCAGAAATTGTAGAGCGCGCCCGCCATGAACGACGCGTTGGGGATGCGATCCTTGGCCTGCGCCATCGTGAGCGCAGACTTGTAGATGCCGGCAAAGCGCGAGTCCTTTTCCAGCACATTCGTCGCCTTGCTGTTTTCCGCCTTCACCCACGCCATCGCGCGCGCACCACTTACGTCTTCCAGCCAACGGTACGGGTCGGCGGTATCGGCGCGTGTGGCCTGTGCCGCAGCCACACGAGTGAAAGCCGACGCAGCGAGCACCAGCACAGCGAATCGACGCATGGAGAGTCCCAGAGGAGGAGACGGGAAATCTACATGCCGAGTGCTGCGCTGGCGCTGCTACATCACGGCAGCTTGCTGATCTTGGTGGTCTGCTTCTGTGTGATGGGGATCGTCATCGACGCCATCGGTACCTCGACGATCATGTTCACATCACTGGCGATGTCTACGCCAAACAGCACGCCAGCCACGCTGATGACAAACGTGCCGCGACCGGTGACAGTCCCGCCAATAGTGAAATCTGCCCCTTGCTGGCTGCCAGTGCCCGTCACTTTGCCCGTGGACATCGACGCGATCTTCCACGCACGCGCTCCTGCCACCGTCGTGTCGCCAGCGAGCGTGTATGTGGTGACTGTTTTCGTGGTCACGTCGGCGCCGTTCTGCTTCGTGACGGACGTAAGGCTGTCTACCCAGGATGATCCCGCAGTGGCGCCGACTTTGAGACGCGGCAGGAACGAGCGCATGTTCGTGGCGAACGGAGACGTACTCGGAGCGCCCGTTTTGTCCGTCACCGCACTTGTCGCGACCTTGCCATCGACATCCATCGTGCCGGTGAACTTCATGCCGATCGCACTACTCACGTCTGGCATCGGCACGGGGGCCGTGTTGCTCGTGGCGACGGAATCGAGCGTCATCACCTGCGTGAGCGCGCTGCCCGTTTTGGAGATGATCAGCGTCGCGACTTGATCGGACTTGGAATCGGAGACTTGCGTCTCGCCCATCATGATCTGCGACGACTGCCCGGTGCTGAGCATGCGATAGCGCGCACTGACCGGGCCGTAGCCGGCCAGTGACGACTGCGCGGCGAGTGGGGACGCGAGGAGTGCGGTGAGTGTCGCGAGGACGGCGAATGATCGGGCGCGGTGCGCTAGCATGGCGAAGGACTCTCTGAGAGGGTGTGTCATCCCTACGAAGCCCGCGGTTTCCAAGTTTCTTGGCCGCCGGACAGTCGGTTGATGCGATTCCAATGAGGGTGTGTGCGACGATTCGGTGACGGGCTGTGAGGCCGACTCTGCCAGCTTGGGTCATGTTCGCACCCAATCACCCCCCTTGCGCAACACGCGCCGCCGAGCGGACTCTATGGGCATGCCCGCGCACCGACAGACGTACTACACCGTGGACGAGGTACTCGCGTTCCCATATGACGGGAACAAGTATGAACTCATCTACGGCGAGCTGGTTGTGAACCCCACACCGCGCCCGCGACATCAGGTGATCGTGATGCGACTCACGCACCTGCTGCACGCGTACTGTCTGCGCGAGCCGGTCGGTGAGGTGTTCTGCGTGGGTGCAGACATCAGCTGGGGGCGCAATGATGTGCTGACGCAACCGGATGTTTTTGTCCTGCCACCGGAGCACAGGGGCATCGAACGCTGGTCGGAGGTCCGTCACATCCCATTGATCGCTGAGGTGCTCAGCAAGTCCACGGCGCGGCACGACCGCTTCGGCAAGCGCGTGGTGTACCGCGACCAGCGTGTTGGCACGTACTGGATTCTTGACGCCGACAAACACATTGTCGACGTGTGGACCCCGGACGCACAGCTTCCGCACGTCGAACGCGAGCAACTCACGTGGCATCCGATCGGCGCGTTGGTTCCCTTGACCATCGCGCTCGACGAGCTCTTCGCCACAGCGTGATCGTTGTTGCGCGTGAGCATGGGGGCGGCCGACGTGGTGCGGAAGTCCGCTACCGGATCCGAAGCGACACCGTGAGGCGCTGCGTGGTCACTCGGCCACCGGTGAGACGAAGGGCAGCCGTCGGCGCGGCAATCACGCCACCGCTGCTCGGGGCAACAGCCACCGTTACGTTATCGCCACACGAAAACGGACAGGTGTCGGGCATGCACGAGCCGCCAGCACCACACGTTGCGCTCAATGCATAGCGAATCTCGTAGCCAGCACTGCGCAACTTGAAACCAATGCTTGGCGTCCACTCCATCCAGTGTTCGTTCTGCACCCGGTTCGCGTCGCGCACGAGATCCCGCTGGTCGAGCCGATAGCGCGTCGAATACACATCGAGTCCGACTTGCACACCGAAGTGCGTCGCCGAGTCCGTTGGTGGCGCCATGTGCTCAAAGCCAAACCGCAGCAGCGAGTTCGAGAAACGAAATGCGTTGTCGACAGTGTGACCGCCCTTCAGGATCCTCACCCCCTTCGCCGTTACGGTGTCAGTGGCCGCCTCAGCCCATGTAGTGCTGTACATCGGCTCAAGGATGACGTCGAACCCAAAGGTCGCCTTGCCGAGTACGCGCGACATGCCGACGCCGGCGTTGTAGGCCCAGGTGTTGCCCGGGTCCCGCGGAACGGTGGCGACGTCGAGAATGCGATAGTCGGGAATCTTGGGATGTGACAGTCGATTCACCGTGCCCAGCACACCAAGCTTCCACCCTTCGCTGCCGACTGGTCGCGAGTACTCGGTGTGCGCGCCCCACATCGTGGTTTGATCGCGATTGTGCTCAGTACGCTCGGCCACTGGTGTCAGAATATTTGGTGGATTCCAACGGGTGAAGCCGGCCCAGTGCACGTCGTGCGTCATGTCGAACCGACTGTGCAGCACGATCGCTTCAAAGTTCTGATCCTTCCCCCACGCCCTTGTGACGCCGAGGCGCGCGTCGGTCGCGGAACCACTCTGGAGGATGCGGTCACTACCGAAGTAGAGCTGATCGACTCCCTGCTCTGCTTCCAACGTTGCCACGTACGCCGATGCACCAACGGCAAAGCCGCGCCCAAGACGGCGCGCCACCATGCCCGTGACATACTGGTTCGACGCGGTTTGTTCGCTCAACGGTGCATTGAAGGTGAGTCGCGTACGATCGAGTTGCTGCAGCGCAAACAGTCCGCCAAACGCCCACTGTCCGGCCGTTGCTATGCCGCTCAACGGCAGCGTACGCCCACCGCCGCGCGCATCCGACTGACTATGGAAATACGGTGCGACCGACACGATCCCCGCTTTCAGGCGCACAGCTTTTGCCGGATTGACGAACGGATCGAGCAGCGCATCGTCGAGCGCGAGGCTGACGCCACCCATCGCCGCGCGATCGGACGGGATGATGTCGAACTGCTGGCTCATCTGCACGGGAACAGTACGTGGTGTGATCGTCTGGGCCCCGAGCGTCACGCTCGCCGCGACGTTGACCAGCAGGACGACGCCAACAATACCGGCGAATAGCGGATGCACGGCGCGAACGTGGTGTGTGAGAGACGGCAGCATTTGAGACTCCTGGCATTGGTACGGTGAATGAACAGCAACTCAACGACGGCGCGGTGGCAGCCAGTCCATGAAAGGTACGTACCGTTCGCGTGTTCACATGGTGACAACGGTCACTGAACGTGATGACGATGGTCGTGATATGGATTTTCGATGACATTGGCGATCTCCCCATGGTCGCCTGGTGGTGGCGAACCGATACCCACGCAGGCAAAGTTAGCCTGCCACGAGCTCGGCGAATTGGCGCAGAATGGCATAAGTACGTCCATATAACCTTGCATAATGGCGGTACTACTGCCACATTGAGCCTCACTATGGAATCATTACCACGATTTCTCGACCCGCCAGCCGGGAGCTTTTTCCTCTTCGGGCCGCGCGGCACCGGGAAGACGACGTGGCTCAGACAGCGCTTGCCAGACGCGCTTGTCGTCAACCTGCTCGATCCGGAAACTGTGCGCGAAATGTCGGCCCGACCAGAGCGACTCCGGCAACTCGTACTCGGCAACCCTGATCGACGCGATGTCGTGATCGATGAGGTGCAGCGTGTGCCCGAGTTGTTACACGTCGTACACGAGCTGATCGAAGCCGAGCGTCCGCTTCGCTTTGCGCTGACTGGATCGAGCGCGCGCAAACTTCGAGCGGGCGGTGTGAATCTGCTGGGTGGGCGCGCGGCGGTTCGCACGCTCCATCCGTTCATGGCGTCGGAACTGCCTGCGTTCGACCTCGAACACAGTCTCACGTTTGGCATGGTGCCATTGATCACCACGGCACGAAACCCACGAGACACACTCGCCGCCTACGCCTCGCTGTACATCGAGCAGGAGGTCAAGACCGAAGGCTTGGTGCGACAGATAGGAAGCTTTGCGCGATTTCTTGAAGCGGTCAGCCTCTCGCATGGCGGTGTGCTCACCCTGTCCAACGTCGCGCGTGATGCCGCCGTGAATCGCAAAACCGTTGAAGGTTTTGTTGACGTTCTTGACGATCTGTTGGTGTCCTTCACGGTGCCTGTCTTCGTCAAGCGTGCACGTCGCGCCACGGTCACGCATCCGAAGTTCTACTTTTTTGACGCTGGCGTGTTTCGATCACTTCGTCCGCGCGGGCCACTCGACCGACCGTCGGAGATTGATGGCGCAGCGCTCGAAGGGTTGGTCGCCCAGCACCTTCGCGCATGGATCGCGTATTCCGGCGATGACCACGAATTGTTCTACTGGCGCACACGATCCGGCGTCGAGATTGATTTTGTCATCTATGGCGCCGAGCACTTTGCTGCGATCGAGGTCAAGAACAGCGATCGGGTGCGGCCGGCCGACCTTCGCGGCCTCAAGGCCTTTCGCGACGACTATCCCGAGTGCAAACCGCTGCTGCTGTATCGAGGTGTCGACCGACTCGAGATCGACAGCATCATGTGCTGGCCGGTACAGCATTTTCTCACTCAACTCCACCCGTCGCATCCGCCAACGTATCAGCTTCCGCCGTCGTCAAACCGGTGAGATCCTATTTTCCGGCCAACTTGTCTGGCAGTCTCAAAAACCGAGCGGCGCTGTTGTAGAAGAGCGACGGGCAAATCCAGTTTCTCGGCCAGCGCGAAGTGAAAGAGCACCTCTTCCAGCAGGATCGCGCGTGCCTTGGCGGCGACCGCCGATGCGTCAATCGCGCGCGGACTGGACTCGGCCGCGCTTCCCGACAGCGCGATCGAGAATGCGCGTTCGATCTCCGCGTGGAACCGGCGCACGTTCGTTTCGATCGCACTCACCGATGCGCCGTCTGCTGGCAACGCCGTCCGGAGATCGCGAATTTTCGCGACAACTGCCGCTGCATCGCGCGCGCGGCTCGACGACGTCTCGTCCAGAAATGGAACATTCAAGCGACGGATCACGGCGGCAGCGGTGCTCGCATTGGCGAGCGGCTCAGCGAGTTGCGCCACCATGGCGGGCGCTTGCAACGGGGCTGCCTTTGACGCCGACAACTTCACATGATCGGTCTTCGGTCGCGTCTTGCCGGCCGGCATTCGGCGTCGCACCGGTGTCTCGATCGCCACGCAAAACTGCGGATGTCGTCCCTGGCAACAGGTCGAGGCGCACTTCGGTCGCGTTGTGGAAGAAGCCACCGCGAATACACGCCGATCTGACCGGAGGCGGTGCCGCGGTTGTCGATGTCGTCATGACGCCCACCCCAACCGAGGGCGACACCCGCCGTCCATTTCCAGGCGCCGGGCTGTCCGAGCGAACTGGTGAGTCCTCCGTTCGCCGGCGGAATCTGCTGCGCGCCGAGCTGCGCAATCGGAGGTGCAGACATCAGCAAGGTCGAGACAATCGCCACTGTCATCTGCCGCATTGCCGCTCCGTGAGGAAGTCCGCAATCGTTGAGGCTTAGGACTGCAGAGCGTTAAAGCTCGCGTCCACTATTTTTGTCCGCGCATACTATTGCAACTCACGCCGCTGATTTGCCTTGGGGTGCCGTGACCGAGGCCGGCTCGCTCGCTGCTATTGATCGCCCGCGAAAGGGCGAGCATGCGGTCATCGGATGCGACGTAGACGACAACGCGGCGTGCGAAGGGCGCGACAGCCGGAAGCACGACATCGTTGAAGTGCGCTGCATTAACATCGGGAGCGAAGAACGCGAGCGCGCGTAACGGATCGGCGGCGAGTGCCGCACGCAACTCGCGATCCGTGGCAATCGTTTCGCCAACGAGTTGCGCGCCCATCGAGTGTGATACGACCAGCAGGTGCGCCCCGCCGATTGCCGCGAGCAGCTCCTGCGTAGCACTAGAGAAGGAGGCACGACTTGCGAAGGCCGCCGCTGAGTCCTCGCGGTAGGCCCGAGTCAGGATCTGGTCCGGGCGGCGCCACACAACACCCGAACCATTCGACGGCCAGCAGAACACCACCCACGTGGCCTGCGACCGCGAACGGACGTGCGCCTGCGTCGCATAGTCCCACGCCTCATGCAGCGAGGTACCGAATCCGTGTACCATGAGCACTGCGAGCGAATCACCGACTGACCCGCGCACGCGGGCACGAATAGCGGCGGTGAACGCTCGTGCGCTCAGCCGAACGGAGTCGACGGCTATGGTATTGACGCTGTGCGTCAAGGGATCACCATTGCTTCGTACTCTCGACACGACCATCCCATATTCGAGGGAGTCGGCAAGCCGACGGGTGTCGCGTCCGGCATCGCGTGCGCGCGCAGAGACATACCAGACGGTGTCCGTGATCGCCGGAACCATGACCGAATTGGGTGACGCATGACGAGAACAGCCCGACAGCACAACAGCCGCAGCGAGGGTGCCGAGAGATGAGCGCGGCAGTCGCGTTGTTGGCATCGGGAGTTGTGGGGTGAGCGGCGTGGCGCTAGCACCGGTGCTGGCGTTCGCAATCGTCGTGTGTCCGAAAGCAATGTACGTGGCCGGTGCATCCGTTCGCGTGCAGGCAGCGGTGCAAGCCCCGAGCCCATTGCCAGATTCCAGTGGTCGGTCCGTGATCGCGTTTCGGGAACGGCCCACGTCCGGCGACGGTTGGACGCCGTGGACTCATCTTTTCGCGTGGCGATTGTGTCACGCCGACGAGAACTCATTCTATCGGGCGATATCCAATTGCAGTACGTTGCATACACTCTTCAAGGTGCGATCACCCGACGCCGCTAGTTGGGGCACGTTGGCGACATCCCGAACCGAGTAAGCGTGACCATGCGAACCAACCCGTTGCAAACCCGCTGCTCAGCATTGCCCGTTGTCGCACTGCTTGCCGCATTGTTGAGCGTCTCGTCTGTGGCCACCGCGCAAAATTTGCTGGGAACGGCGCAGAACTTCGGCGTGCTGGGAGCCGCCACAGTCACGAACACCGGGCTCACCAGCATCAGGGGTGACCTCGGCGTCTCGCCAGGCAGCGCAATCACCGGATTCTTCCCCGGCACCCCAGCCGGCCCCGGTATCGTGTTCGGAACCACACATTCGGCCGATGCCGCTGCCGCGACGGCGCGGGCGGACGCGATCGCCGCTTTCGCTGCCTTCAACGCCACGCCGTTTACCACCGATCTTAGCGGCCTCCCCGCTGGGCAGCTTGGCGGCCTCACCCTAACACCAGGCGTCTACTTCCTCTCGTCGTCGGCGCAGTTGACGGGGAACTTGAATCTTGATTTTCAAGGCCTTGCCAACGCGAGCTTTCTCTTCCGGATCGGCAGCACGCTTACGACCGCCAGCGCATCGTCGGTGACCCTGACAAACGTTGGCACTGGGGCCGGCCTCTATTGGGCAGTGGGGAGTTCAGCCACGCTCGGCACCGGCACGGATTTTTGGGGCAATATTATCGCGAACGCTAGTGTAACGCTCACCACCGGTGCGCAAATTGTGTGCGGACGCGCGATCGCGCTGAACGGCGCGGTGACACTGGATGCAAACCTCGTGTCAAACAACTGTGCCAACGGCGGCGACTTTGGCCTCGGCCACAACGACTTCGGCAGCTTGGGTTTGAGCAGCGCCGTACCCGAACCGTCGACATTGGTGCTGCTGGTGATTGGCGGCTGTCTCGCGCTTCCGCTGCTCAAACGGGCGCGCCACCAGAGTTGAAACGCACGCGTCACGCGCGACGGGTGGTCGCGCGAATCCCAAAAAACAGAATGGACAGGATACCGAAACAGCGCCGGTGACTATTTTCGCGCCTTCCAGAGCGCCAGCAGATCGCGCTCACGCTGCTCCGTGAATCCCGTCTTGATCCCTGCCTGACGTTCTGGCGTTTGCGTGCGAAACCACGCCAGCGTGTCCTTCGCCGTGACGTCCATGGGTCGAATCTTGAGTCCCGCTTTGAGTTCCGGCGTGATATCAAAACGCGCGAACCCCGCCGTGCGCCCTTTCATCACCTGAAACACTGGCAACTCTTTGCCATACGGATTCGCGCCATTGGCGCGCAGGAAATCGGCGTCGACCCAGGTGAACGTCGCGTTGCCACCAAC
>JANMKU010000084.1:0-6227 GCA_031372205.1 Gemmatimonadaceae bacterium
CGGCGGCGTTGTGGGCGACAGTGCCGTGCAACGCGCACACAAAGAGTGGGCGACGGCATGGATGTTCAAACATCCATCGCCATGGGATTACATGTTCTTCATGAACAAAGCGCTCGGCCGCGACCTCGGTTGGTTCTGGTATTCGTGGCTGTTTACCACGGAGAGCGTTGACGGCCGCATCGACAAGGTGGCCGTGGCTGGCATGCGCACTTCGGTAACGGTGAAGCAGGACGGACAGATGCCGTCTCCCGTGGTGCTCGAGGTCAAGTTCGCTGGCGCGGGTCCCGCCATCCGGCCGATGAAGAACGCGGTGATGACGGACAGTGTCACGGCGGTCGTGACGTTTCCGGTTGACGTGTGGTTCGACGGGAGCCGCACGTTTGTCGCGAACCTGGTTTTTGGCGGCCGCAAGATTGAAAAGGTGACGCTCGACCCGCAGAAGCGCTTTCCGGACCGCAACGTGAACGACAACGTCTGGGTGCGTGTGGAGAAACCGTAGCCGCGCTGCGATTCGGTCAACAACAGACGCTACTGGATATCACGCGAAAGCCGCGAGTGGGTTTGGATCCATTGGCGGCTTTCTACCTGAACAGCGCGGCCGATTTCTTGATCACCTGCGCAATGCCCCAGATCGCCGGTACCAGCACCACAAGCCACGCACCAATGAGCGGCACCCACTGGTTGCGATGATCGTTGTTCATGCGCGCGCTCCGTGTTGCACAATGGCTGCCGGTAGCGATCGCAACCGCATCGTCGCGGCGAGCCCAATCACCAGCAGTCCCGCCATCACGTACATCGTCACGCCATACGCCTCGCTCTTTGGTGCGCCATTCGCAATACGGTACTCCCGCACATAGTTCACAAGCACTGGACCGACGATGCCGGCCACCGACCACGCGGTGAGCAATCGTCCGTGGATCGCGCCCACTTCAGCGGTGCCGAACACGTCACGCAGATAGGCGGGAATCGTCGCGAAGCCGCCCCCGTACATGGTGAGCAGTACGACCAGCGCACCAACGAACAACGGCACACTGGCACGATGACCCGCGAAGGGGATCGACGCATACAGCAGCGCGCCCAAGGAAAAGAACAACATGTAGGTCGTGCCACGTCCAATACGATCGGACAACGATGACCAGAAGAATCGCCCGCTCAAATTGGCCAAGCTCAAGAGGCCAACGAATCCTGCAGCGGCCTCTACACCAATGCGCCCGGGAAACGTCTCCTGAATCATCGCCGATGCCTGGCCGAGCACGCCGATGCCGGCCGTCACGTTGACGCACAGCATCACCCACAACATCCAGAATTGCGGCGTGCGTATCGCATCACGCGCATTCATTGACGACACTGGTGCGTGCGGGCGCGCACCCGCTACGCGAGCCGCCCTCGTTGGCATCCAATCATGCGCTGGCACGCGCACCGTGAACGCACCGAACAGCATCATCGCCAAGTACAGCACGCCGAGCGTGACGAACGTCTCGGCCACTCCAGGCGACGCGGCCGAACGGAAGCGCGTCATCAGGGCAACCGAGAGTGGTGACGCGATCATCGCGCCGCCGCCGAATCCCATAATCGCCAGTCCCGTCGCCATCCCCGGTCGATCGGGAAACCACTTGAGCAGCGTCGACACTGGTGAGATGTACCCGATGCCGAGACCAACGCCGCCGAGCGCACCGTAGCCGAGGAGCAGCAACCAGAATTGATGCGTCGCGATGCCGATCGCGCCCACGAAAAAGCCACCAGCAAAGCAACACGCCGCAGTCACCATCGCTCTTCTCGGCCCAACGCGCTCAAGCCAGCGGCCGAACAACGCGGCGGATAGCCCAAGGGCCACGATCGCCGTACTAAACACCCAGCCAATGCGACTCACCGACCAGTCTCCAACCGCCGGTGCCGTGCCGCCGAGCAGGCGCGAGAGGGGCAGGTTGAAGACACTAAACGCGTACGCTTGACCAATCGAGAGATGAATGGCCAATGCCGCGGGCGGTACGCGCCAGCGATTGTAGTCGAGCGGCGCGACAGAGTGTGAACGATCGAGGAACGGCAACGCTGTCGTCATCGGCAGGGAACGCGTGGTTGGCTACGTCGTGCGCGCAGCGCGGGTATGCAGGCGGGCATCCCACTCGAGTCGCTCGGGTGGCGATACAACAAGGGCTGGGAAGTCCGCATGGCGTGGATTGAGGATGATGTGACGTTCGAATGGTGCGCCCGTTTTGCTCGGCACAATGAGCGCCACGGCGCGCCCCGCATCGAGCCATGCGTGTGCGATGCGTCGACTTGCTACGAAGTCATCACGATCCCACCCAGCAAGCGCGTCCGCCTCCGGCTCGCAGACGCGCAGGCCAGTTGGAACGACAATCGCGACGTACACGCGCGGTGGCAACCGCCCGATGCTGGCATGCGCGAGTTGCTCAATGAGCGCGCCGCCAAAACTCAGTGATGCGTAGACGACGGGTCGCCCAACGCTGTTCCAGCGGCCGCCAACGAGCGCCGCCCCCGCGCCGTTCGTCAGTGGAACACGTGGATCGCCGATTCGATAGCCTTGGAGCGGCTCACGGAGCACACGTTCCGCGAGCTCGGTCGTGCGCGCGCGATTAGGCGGCAACACCATGCAGCAGCCGCATCAGCACCGCTTCGACGGCCTGCGCACCGGCATCCGTTGTCGCGCAGTCGAGCGGCGTCCGGCCGTTGAGCATACTGTGCGGCGCATTGAGAAAGGTGGTCGAGGTGGCCGCATCGTTGTGCCAGACAAATCGCGTGAGCGCGACGATGCGTGCGAGGCGAAGCGTGCGATCACTCTCGTCCGCTTTGAGCGTGGTCGTGCGGCGCTTCCAGGTGGCGTCTGGAATGATTTGCCGACGCACGGTGAGCGCCGCACCGGCATTGGGGGACGCCCCAACCGCAACCGCGGTCAGCGCCGCGCGCGGGAGCCCCTCGGCGGCGAGATCCATTAGGTCCATGTACGTCTGCACCGGCTCGCGGACAACCCGAGGTCCACCGAGAACGGCGACGAGGTCGTGCGCGGCGAAGGCGTAGGTAAAGTCTGTCATGGCTGGCAGGGCCAAATGAGCTATTAATATGGAGCAAATGGCGGTCGTAGCGCAAGAGGACCTTGAGACCATACAGAGCCCAGGCAGCATTGGCGGGACAATCTGAGCGTAGTTGCCCGCTCGCGGAGCGCTAGATTCGGCCAGCTATCCCACGCTCCCTCCGCCCCTGCCATGTCGCGCTACTCACTGCATCGTTCGTCGCTGGTGCTTGTCATCGTGCTTTCGCCGCTGGTCCTCGCGACGCGGTTGCTCGCGCAGCCCGGCACCGGACCTCGCCCCACCACGCGCACGTCATTCCGCGTAGAAGAAACGACGATCGCGCAGGTGCATGCCGCGTTTCGCGCGCGCACCCTCACGTGCCGCGCACTGGTACAGCTCTATCTCGATCGGATTGCTGCCTTCGACAAGACCGGGCCGGCCATCAATGCCATTGTCACGCTCAATCCGGCGGCGCTCACCATTGCCGACTCGCTCGATGCACAGTACGCGAAGGGTGGCCCAGTCGGTCCGCTGCACTGCATTCCCATGATCGTCAAAGACAACTTTGAAACGACGGATATGCAAACCAGCGCCGGCTCACTGGCGCTCGAAGGGTGGAAGCCGCCGCAGAACGCGACCATGGTGAACCGCATTCGCACCGCTGGTGCGATTGTGCTGGCCAAGTCCAATCTCGCCGAATGGGCGTTTACGCCATACGAAACGGTCAGCTCGATCTTGCCGGGGTACACGAGAAATCCGTACGCGCTCGATCGCGTCACGGCCGGCTCAAGTGGCGGTACCGCGGCAGCGGTTGCGCCGAGCTTCGGTGAGGTGGGACTCGGCACGGATACTGGCAACTCGATTCGCGGACCGTCCGCGCATCAAGCCCTTGTTGGTATTCGGTCCACGATGGGGCTTACCTCGCGAGCTGGGGTAGTGCCGCTCAATGCGGTGGCTGACGTGGCCGGGCCAATGGCGCGTACGGTTACCGACGCCGTCGCGGTGTTTGACGTGGTCGTGGGCAGTGATGCGGACGATCCTGTCACGGCACCCGCGGATGGAAAGCGCGAACGCGACTATCGCACCGCACTGGTGCCGGGCGCGCTCAAGGGTGCGCGCATCGGCATCCTGCGTCAGGCCTACGAACGACCCACGCTCGATGCCGAAGTCAACACAGTCTTCCTGCGCGCGATCGACGCGCTCAAGGCGCAGGGCGCGGTGATTGTCGATCCGTCACGCGTTGATTCGCTCGACGTGATCCAGCGGCGGCAGCAGGGCGGGTGCAATCGCTTCAAGGCCGATCTCGAACGCTACTTCGCGGCGCGTGGCCCCAATGCGCCGGTGAAAACGATCGATGAGATTGTGCGCAGCCGCAAGTTCCATCCGACGGTGGAGCAGCGGTTGCGCGATGCAGCGCAGGCCACCGAAGCGCCTGAGCAGAGCGCCGGCTGCATAAGCCGCGAAAAAGTGCGCGATGCGCTGCGTGTTGCCGTGCTGCAGATGATGGATTCGCTCAAACTTGATGCACTTGTGTATCCCACGTGGAGCAACCCGCCACGTCTGATCGGTGATCTCAACACGCCACATGGCGACAACAGTCAGCTCTTCTCGCCCAGCACCGGGTTCCCCGCCATCACCGTGCCGATGGGGTACACGCGTGGCAATACGTTGCCTGCCGGGATGACATTCTTCGGGCGACCGTGGAGCGAGGCGACGCTCATCAAACTTGCGTACGGCTACGAGCAGAGCACGAAGCATCGGCGTGCCCCGATGTCCACGTCAACACAACGGAGTCGCCAGCCATGAGTCGCATCGCCGTATTAGGCATGGGGTTGCTGGGCAGTGCGTTTGTCGAAGCGCTGCTCAAGACGGACAAGCACAGCGTAGTTGTGTGGAACCGCACCGCCTCAAAGACACAGCCACTCGTGGCGCTGGGTGCGCACGCGGCAGACTCACCCGCCGACGCGGTGCGTGGCGCGGATCGTGTGCACCTGGTGTTGCTCGATGATGATTCCGTCGACGAGGCGATTGCCAACTGTCGGGATGCACTCGGCCCCAACACGGTGATTGTCGATCACACCACCAACCAACCGCAACGCACGGCGGCGCGCGCAGCGGCACTGGATGCGGAGGGGCTGCACTACCTGCACGCCCCGGTGATGATGGGTCCTGGCGCCGCCCGCACGAGCACCGGCATGATGCTCGTCGCCGGACCGACCGCTCGCGTTGACATGGTGCGAGACGCGCTGACGCAGATGACGGGCGAGCTGTGGCACGTGGGCGAACGCGCTGATCTGGCGGCCGTGTACAAGTTGTTTGGCAACGCCGCGACGCTGTCGGTTGTGGGCGTCGTAGCCGACATCATGCGCATGGCCGACGGTGCCGCGGTCGACCGCGAAGGCGTCATGCACATGCTCGCCAAAGTCAATCTCAATGGGCCGGTCAACACGCGCGGCCGCATGATGGTCACCGACACCTTCGACGCGCAGTTTACGCTGGATGTGGCGCGTAAGGACGTGCGGCTGATGGTCGAAACGGCCGGCGACGAATCAACACCCCTGCTGCACGCGCTGGCCGATCAGATGGACGAGTTGATCATCAGTGGCTACGGGACTGCCGACCTGGCCGTCCTTGGCAAGCGAAGTAGCTAGTCCCGCGATGCCTCAGCTCGAGTAATAAGACGCATTCTCTTCGACGTAGCCTTTGGTCAAGTCGCAGCCATAGGCGCGCGCGCTCCCGGAGCCCACGCCAAGACTGACGTCGAGGTCCACGACTTCCTGCCTGAGTGTGTCGCGCACGACGGCATCATCGAACGACAATCGTTCACCGTGCTCCACCACCTGCACGCCGTTGATCCACGCGTCGGTTGCGTCGGGGCGAATGGTGCAGTCGAAGCACTTGCCGATGGCCATCAGCAAACGGCCGACGTTCGGATCGGCGCCGTGCACCATCGTCTTCACGAGCGGGGAGTTGACAATGGACTTGGCCACCACGTGCGCTTCGGCGTCGGTCAATGCCCCGCGCACCGCGACGCGAATGAGTCGCGTGGCGCCCTCGCCATCACGCGCCAGAATCTCCGTCATGCGACGGCAGCCGGCCGTAAGGACCGCGAGGAAATCCGCTTCGTCAACCGCGCCGGCCAAGCCGTTGGCCAAGATCGCGCAGGTGTCGGACGTGCTCGTATCGGTGTCGACCGAC
>JANMKU010000212.1:0-32544 GCA_031372205.1 Gemmatimonadaceae bacterium
GGCCTTGATGGGATCGACGTCACCGATGATATCCGCAACCGTTACGTCGGGTGTTGCCAGTTTTTCCACGTACCGCGCATCGCGACCCACCCACGCAACCGGTGTATCGTCACCCAGTTCGGCGATGCGCATCTTCGCAAATTTTGAAATAGGCGCAAACGGGTCATCGTTCACTTCGCTGCCGGCCACGACAGGCATCTGCTCATCGAGGAGACTGACCAACGCGCGAAGAATTCGCGACTTCGCCTGACCACGGAGGCCAAGCAAAATGAAATTGTGCCGCGCGAGAATCGCGTTGACGATCTGCGGCATGACGGTGTCTTCATAGCCCAGCACACCACGAAACAACGGGCCGCCCTCACGCAGCCGCGCAATGAGATTGCGACGCAGCTCGTCCTTCACACCGGCGGTGCGGTTGATTGCGAACGTCGAGCGGCGCAGTGCGCCAAGGGAGTCAGGGAGACGGGACACGGGTCTGGATTTGATGTTGGAATGGTTGAGCTCGCAATGTCGTCGACAGCTGCCGACCGGATGGCAGTCTGCCGCCGTCTGCCACGACGCACAGCACGACATCCCATCTCAAAATAGAGCGCGTACGGTCGCTCAGTTGTGCCAACAAGCACCAAAAGGGCCTGAAGAATCCCTCCCACGACTTCCGAACGCGTTACTGCATCACGAGTTGGACACCAAAGGCTGCGAGCTCAGCGGGGTTGACAGCTCCACCGAAAACAGTACCTTTCATGCTGCAGTCCACCCGCCGACTAAACCCGGGGGGAGCCGGGCGCTTATCCTGCCGCTCGGCATTTTCGTACGCCACCACCTCGGAGTCTACAACATGAAGCGTCTTGCCCTGTTTGCCGTAGTTGCCGTGCTCACCGCCTGCTCCGCTGCTGAGAAGGCTCCCGCCGCCGATTCTGCCGCTGCTGCCGCTCCGGCTCCAGAAGCTGCTGCTCCGGCCATGGCGCCTGTGGATTCGACCAAGAAGGATTCGGCGATGGCGCCGATGGCCGGCGACACGACCAAGAAGATGTAGTTGATGGTGTAATCTTGTCGCGTCAGCGATAAGGTGCGGGGCGCGTTCTTCGGAGCGCGCCCCGTATTTTATTCCTCAGTAAACGGCAGAGCGACCACGCGCGCTGCGTGTTGCTGTCCATCAAGTGTGAGCTGCACCGAGTCGCCGATCGCCACCTCGCGCCGAATCATGGCCAGCGCGATGGCGCCATACCGCGGAGAGACTGCCACGCTGCGCACGTCTCCGACCTCCTTGCCGTTGGTGTCGGTCACGGTGGCGCCGCGCGACAGAGGCTCGTAAGCCCGCAGGCCGCGCAACTGTCGGTTGACATGCCCACGAAAGTGCAGTCGCGCGACCGTTTCCTGGCCCGTGTAGCACCCCTTGCTGAACGAAATGGCGTTCAGTGTGTCGAGGTTTGCTTCCTGTGGAATGGTCTGCTCGTCCATGTCCACGCCCCAGCGCGGCCGGCCGCTCTCGACGCGCAACACCTCCCACAGCTCCTGCGATCCGAACACCACGTTGCGCGCGCGCAAATGGTCGCGCACTGTGGTCGCGTTCGCGGAATCAGCCATCAGCATGAAACCCTCTGATTCGCCGATGAGCGGCATGCGAATTACGCGCACAGACGTCGATGCTACAGTCCACGCGGCCAGTGCCGCTGCTGCGCCGACGCCGCAGAGCATCCACGCCACGTGGCGATCTGTTTCCTCCGCTACTTTCGCCAGTCGTGGGTTCACATACTTGCGGGCAAGGGCTAGCCACCCTTCCGCGGCGGCTGACGGCACCGCCATCAAGAAGTTGGTCTCGTCCACGCGCAGCACGTGCATGTCGGCGATGACCTTGCCCTTGGGGCTCAGGGCGGCAGCATAAATGCATTCGCCCGCTGGCAAGGCTGCCACGTCGTTCGTGACAAGCCCGTTCAACGCGTCTGCCGCCTTCTCCCCACGAAAACTGATCCAGCGTTCAGCCGATTCGAAACACACCGCTCCGGTACGCAACGCGTCATAGGCGACGAGATCGTGCTCGTTCAATGCAACCGCTGATGCGCGGACGTGATGTTGCACGGTGTCTCCAGAAAACTCTTCTATCATGCGCTCACTCCGTGAGAGACAACGTCAGGCGAACATCAGACACATACGCGTGCGCTGCCGCAGTTCCTTCCGCCGATGGCTCCAGTGCGCGACATGCACTGAGGTCGAGCCGGAGCGCGGCACACCGCGCGGCGATGGCTCGCCACGCACTGCGCACGGAGGATTCGCCACGCGTGTGCGGAAGATCGTCGGCGCACCGCGTGAAGGCCACCACGTCGGCGAGTCCGGAGAGGCGCAGCAGCAGTTCCACGTCAACGCGCGCACTGTCTGCCCGCAACACCACGCGCGCGCCGCGCGCCGCGTGCGCTGTGATCCACGCGACCGCATCGGGTCGGAGCGGCAATCCATGTGCGGTCATCGCCGAGTATGCGCGTCGGGCGCGCAGAACGGTGAGATCGCGCGTGGTGTGGTCTACTGCGGCGCCACGGGCCGCTGCGTCCGCGTGCAGCACGGCCTCGACCGTTTCGTCCAGTGATCGCCCCAGGACCAACGATGCCACGTATTCGGAATCGCTCGGCGTTCCTTCAGCCGCGAGTGCGTCACCGATGGCGAGCGTGCGCGCTACGTGTGTGTCGGCGATCAGCCCGTCAAAGGCGACGATCAGTGCACGAGGGGGATCCGTCATAGCGTCCGTCATTGCACTTCTGTCATGCTGCGTTCGTCACGGCGAAGATTGCGCGGCGTACGAGGCGTCAAGCAGTTCGATTGGATGAACAACACGGGTAGCGGAGCCACTCTGCAGCAAGCCCGCGCCCAGCTGCATCATGCACCCCGGATTGCCGGTGGCAACGTATGCGGCTTTCGACTCGGCGATGCGGGCGAGCTTTGGTGCGAGGACAGCGTCGGAAGTGTCCGGTTCGATGAGGTTGTAAATGCCGGCGCTGCCGCAACACTGATCAGCGTCTTCGAGTGGAACGAGTTCGAGCCCGGGAATGGCGCGCAGTACTTGCAGTGGCTGTCGCACGACACGTTGGGCGTGCATCTGATGGCACGGTGGATCGTGCGTGACGCGCAAGGCAAGGGTTCCACCAACGCGCGGCCCTGCGTCGGCGAGGAGCTCCGACGCGTCGCGCGCGCGCGACGCTACCCGTTCCGCGCGATCGTGCCACTCGGCATCGTCGCGCAACAGATGCGCGTATTGCTTGACCATGGCGCCACAGCCAGCCGAGTTGATGGCGATGTGCTGTGTATGTGCTGCCTCGAACGCCGCCACGTTGGCGCGCGCCAACGTGCGAGCGCCTTCCAGGTCGCCTGCATGCGCGTGCAGGGCGCCGCAACACTGTTGCCCCGGCGCCGCGCTGACATCATAGCCGTTGGCGGTGAGTACCCGTTGCGTGGCGTCGTTGATATGACGGAACAGCCCATCCATGACGCACCCATCGAGCAACGTCACGGTTCCACGCGTCGGCAGTGGCGTCGACGCGCCGACGGAACGCTTTGAAATCGACGCGCGCAGATGAGGTGCGGTGGAGGACAGCATGGCGAACGGAAAGGCAAGCCGAGCTGGGAGCACGCGGGCCAGGAAACGCGGGAGCGGTGTCGCTCGTGCTACGCGCGCGGCCAGCAGCACCGCACGCAGGAGTGGTTGACGCGCGAAGATGGCGAGCACTAGCGACGCGACCCACGGCCGACCTCGCGCGGCGGTCATCGTGGCGCGTGTGGCTTCGAGCAGTTCGCCGTACGGTACACCTGACGGGCAGGCTGTTTCACAGGCGCGGCAACCGAGGCACCGATCCATGTGCACGCCTGCATCTGGATCGTCCAGTGCGATCTCGCCGTCGAGGAGTCGACGCATGAGCACCAATCGTCCACGCGGACTGTCGTTTTCGTCTTCGAGATTGACGTACGTCGGGCAGGCCTGCAGGCAAAAGCCGCAGTGGACGCAGGCATCGAGACCAGCCGATGCGTCGGCCAACGGCGAGCCTGGAAGAGCGCAGGGTGTCGCGTGACTGCGCGGTGAGATGCTAGTTGTCGCGCTCATGATGCATGCTCGCCGAAGATGCCGCGGTTGAGCACGCGGTGTGGATCGAACGCATCGCGAATACGTTGCGATACCGGATCGCGTGTACATGGTGGCAGGTGTGCCCACGCGTCGTTTGGCAGTCGTTCGCCGATCACACTGCCGCTCGTGATGCTGTCCCGCAGCGCCGCAACGCACGTTGCCACGCGAGCACTTGTCGCTGCGGCAGCGGTTGGACCCATTGCGTGCGGAATCACGATTCGGATCGCACCACGGTGCGGCGTGATGCGAAGTTGCGCTGCGGATAGACCCACGTCTGCCAGTGCGCGTTCGACGCGTGCCATGGTCTCGTTCAGTGTCGACGGGGCGCTGACCACACGGAGCGTCGCGCTGCCACGGTCATCGTAGCGGAGCGCGGTCCAGAGGTGCGCGTCGGATTCCGTCACAACGCCAAGCGGTGCAAGCGCAGCCAGTTGCGCATGCACGCGCGATGCATTGCCGGTGATCCGGACCACGACCGCCCATTGCGATCCGTCGCCGACGCTGATGCGTTGTGCGGCGGCCACGTTGAGTATTTCCAGTGCCTGAAACGATAGCGCGCGCAATCCGAGTGACTGTACGGCGGCCATCGGCGTGCGATCGGCCGGCACAGTGACGACGTAGGTGTGATCGCGGGCGGGCTTTGCGTGCAACCGCAAGCTGGCGTCGGTGAGCACGCCCAGTGTGCCATACGCCCCGGTGGCCAGCCGCACGAGATCGAAGCCGGCGACGTTCTTCACGACTTGTCCTCCCACGCGAATGGGCGTGCCAGTGCCGCTCACCAAGCCGAGACCGAGTACGAGGTCGCGCACAGTCCCTGCGCTCAGCGCCAGTGGTCCGGATGATGCCGTTGCGATCGTCGCGCCGATGGTACCGTCATCGCTACCGGCGGGGTCGAGTGACAGCCATTGCCCGTGCAGTGCGGTCGTGTGCGCAATCTCGGCGAGCGTTGTGCCGGCGCGTACCGTGATTACAAGATCGCCAGGCACATACGATACGATGCCCGACAAGCCGCGAACGTGCACTGCGCGCGTTGCTTGCACGGGTCGACCAGCGTCGAGCCATTCGCCACTACCAACGATGCGGATCGCAGTCGCCGTGGCGTGTGCATCGGCCAGCAGCGCGGTCACGTCGCTGACAGTGAGCGGCGTGTCGCAAGGCCGTGATGTTGGTGACAGCGCGGTGGCCGCGGTCATGTTTGGGCGAGGATTGCGGCGCGCACCGCCGGTGTTCCGTGCCATTCACGACAGGCGTGGATCGGTACGACCTTTCCAGGATTGGCACGACGATCCGGATCGAATGCTTCGCGGACAGCACACATCATCGCTAAGGAATCGTCGTCAAACAGCTTCGACATGTAGGGTAGCTTGTCGAGGCCAACGCCATGTTCGCCGGTAATCGTGCCGCCGGCATCAATACATGCCTGCATGATTTCTTTCATGGCCGCATGCACGCGCGTTGACTCGTCGGGATCGCTGGCGTCGTACGGAATGTTGGGATGCAGGTTGCCGTCTCCCGCATGAAAAACGTTGCACACCTTGACATGGTGACGCTCACCAATGTCGTGGATCGTGGCGAGAATCTCGGGCAGTTTTGTGCGCGGCACGACGGCATCTTGCACGACCAGTGACGGCGCAATGCGGCCCATGGCTCCGAACGCTTTCTTGCGACCCTGCCAGAGACGCGTGCGTTCCTCGTCGGTGGTGGCAACGCGCACGTCGCGCGCACCGCTCTCCATGCAACAAGTTGTGATTGCTGCAACATCGTCGGCGAGTCCGTCAGTCAAGCCGTCGACTTCACAGAGCAATACGGCGGCCGCGTCAATCGGATATCCGGCGGCGTAAATGGATGCCTCAACGGCGCGTATCGTCGGATTGTCCATCATCTCGAGAGCAGCTGGCACGATGCCGGTCGCAACAATGCGTGAGACGGCGCGCGCGGCGGCATCAATACTGGAAAAGTCGGCGAGGATGGTGCGCACCGCTTCGGGCAATGGTACGAGGCGTGCCCAGACATCCGTCGCAATCCCAAAGCATCCTTCCGATCCGACAAAGACTCCCAGTAGATCGTATCCGTCGGTTTCGCCATAGGGATTGCCGAGTCGGCGTGTCTCACCGCTGGGGAGGACTACGTCGAGCGCGACGACGTGATTGAGTGTGACGCCGTACTTGAGGCAGTGCGGGCCACCGGCATTTTCGGCGACATTGCCACCGATGGTGCAGACCGTTTGGCTGGACGGGTCCGGCGCATACTGGAGGCCGAAGGGCGCAACGGCGCGAGAGAGTTTGGCATTGACGACACCCGGCTCGACATGCACCAAACGATTCGGTGCGTCGATTTCAAGGATGCGCGTGAGTCGATTGAGGCCGATCAGTGCGGTGCCGGTTGCCAATGCTCCGCCGGAGAGACCGGTGCCGGCGCCGCGCGGGACAAACGGGACGTTGGCGGCGGCGAGTGCACGTACGACTTGGACCACTTCGTCGCGCGTGCCGGGGAAGACGGCGAGTCCTGGGGTGGCGTGATATCCGGGCAGGCCGTCAGCGTCGTAGGCGGCGAGCTCTGAGGCGCGTTTCCGGACCCATCGCCCGCCGACGATCGATTCGAGGGTGCGGATGAGGGTGGCGTCGAGTGGCATCGGTGGAAGTTACTGCACAGCGTGCATGCCGCGAATTGGACTCAGGCGGTCATCCTCAGGAACGCGAATGGGCGTCCGAGTGAAACGGACGCCCATCGCTATCGAACGGGATACTGACGCACATTGCTTGATCGTCAACTGCTTTCACGCGGAGACGCGGAGGCGCGGAGAAACACAGAGCAGGGAGGAAAGGGTTCGAGCGCAAAATCCGCGCCACCGCGTCTCCGCGTGAAACCCGTCTTCGCGGCCCGCGTGATTTTACGCGGTGCCCCAGAAGCCGGCGAGGGCGTGGCCGTCGGGGGATTCACGGAGTTTCTCGAAGGCGCGTTCGCGAATTTGTCGGATGCGTTCACGCGTCACGCCCATGAGGGCACCGATGCGCTCCAAGGTCATCGCTTCTGCCCCCTCGTCGAGACCGTAATACAAGTACAGGATCTTGCGCTCGCGCGGGGTGAGGTATTTGCGGAAGACGCGGTCGATGAACTCGCGCATGAGCTTGAAGTCAGTGGACTCTTCAATGTCTGCATGCGTTTCGCCAGCGAAGCGTTCGCCGAGTGTGGAGGCGTCCCGATCCTGGCGATCGATTGGTGCGTCCAGCGACACTTCGGTGCTGGTGATTTGTCGTGCGGAGCGAATTTGTTCGACGGGCTCTTGCAACAGCTTGGAGACTTCGGCGTCGGTGGCCTCGCGGTTGAGTACTTGCGAGAGAATCATCTCCGCACGCGCAAGGCGGATGAGCTGCGAGTTCTGGTTGAGCGGGATACGCACACTGCGTGTCTGTTCGGCCAGGGCCTTGAGCACCGCCTGACGTACCCACCATACCGCGTACGAAATGAACTTCACGCCCTGATCCGGATCGAACTTCTTGACTGCCTTGAGCAGTCCTTCGTTGCCAATCGCCACGAGTTCGCTCAAGTCGAGCCCGTGTCCCTGATACTTCTTTACATAGGAGATGACGAAGCGGAGGTTCGCCGTCACCAGCCGTTCGGCCGCCGCTTCGTCGCCTGTTTGGGCGAGTCGCGCCAGTCGTCGCTCTTCCCGGACATCCGTGATGAGCGGGAGCTTCTGAATGTCGTGCAGGTACTGATCGAACGCGGTGGAGGGTGAAGAGCGAAAGAATCCGCGCTGAGAACGAGTCTCAGCGGATCTGCTGGCGGTCGCTGACGGCATGCGCGCCCTCTCCAATTCGTTGCCGGGTGATCGGACTTACTGCGCGTCCGATTTGGTGGTGGGACCGCCACGATAATGGCGGGGTTCGGACCGGTCAACGAAAAGTTTTGCGATATTCCACACAGTTTTCCACGTCGCGTGCCTAGCTATACTGTAGGCCACGAACGCGATAACTCGTTACATGTTGTACAGGTGCGACAGTTTAGGCTAGTTGTGGTCAATTTCCCTTGAGCGTATCATTATTCGTCGTGTAACATTATGTGATAACGCTGTTTACCTCAAAATGGAAAACAGATTGCACGTGGTTCGGAAATTGCTCAGCGTCGGCCGACGCGGCTGAGGACCGAACTGACACCGGCAGAGCAAACGACAACCGCACGTTTGCCAACTACGGTCGAGCCTGTCTAACTCGCTTGCAGGGCATCGCCTATCACGCCGAGCACAACGTGGTCTGGCACCTCTACCGACCACGCACCGCTAGCCGATTCCATTTCGCCGATCGCGCGGGGCAGGGCATAGCGCACGGCACCGCCCAGCGACTTCTTGTCGCCGCGCGTGGCACTGAGCAGCGATTCGGCAGTGAGCCCACGGTCGAGAGGCAACACCGTTGGCAACGACGCGCGGTACAACGTATCACGGATCGCCCCCGCCAGCCCAGTGCCGGCCACGCCAATGTGCTCGGCGATTTCGGCTTCCAGCACCATGCCCATGGCCACCGCGTCGCCGTGCAGCATGTCGTAGTGCAGTTCGCGTTCGATGGCGTGCGCAATCGTGTGACCGAAATTCAGGATGCGCCGCATGCCGCCTTCGCGGGAATCTTCGGCGACTACCGCGGCCTTGATGCGCACGCTGCCGGCAACCAGCGACGACAGTGTCGCGGCATGGGCACCGTCGAGCCGTATCGATTCGAGCTCGCGCACCATCAACTCGAAGTACGAGCGATCCGCAACGACACCGTGCTTGATCATCTCCGCGAGCCCGCTGCGCAAGACGTCGTCTGGCAATGTGGCGAGCACGTCGGGATCGATCAGGACGGCCCGCGGATCGTGAAACGCGCCAACGAGATTCTTGCCGGATGGTGCGTCAACGCCGGTCTTGCCACCCACCGACGCATCGACCATGGCGAGGAGCGTGGTTGGCACTTGTACCAACGGGACACCGCGCATGTACGTTGCCGCGACGAATCCGGCGAGATCGCCCACCACACCTCCGCCGATGGCAACAACGGTGGTGTCACGCGCCGCGCCCCAATCGAGCATCGCGTCGGTGAGCTGCGCCCAGCGTTCGCGAGTTTTTTCCTGCTCACCAGGTGCCACCGGGAAACAGTGGGTACGCGCCTCGGGAAAGCCCGACAGGATGCGCTCACGGTACGCGGCCAACACGGTTGCATCGGCGATGATCGCGTACCGATGCGCCGGCGCCCAGCGTGCAACCTCGGCGCCGAGCACCGACAGTGCGCCGCGCTCGACATGAATCGGATACGTGAGCGGCAGGTCGAGCGGATCGCCGAGCGTCACTACCAGGTGACCTCGCCTGCACCGGCCCGCTTGTTCGCGACGCGCGCGAGCATGAAGAGCAGGTCGGAAAGCCGGTTGAGATAGATGACCACCAATGGCGGCAGCTCTGTATCTATCGCGAGATGCACCACACGACGTTCGGCGCGACGACAGACGGTGCGCGCGACGTGCAGCGCAGCAGCTTTGGGCGTCCCGCCCGGAATGATGAAACTTCGGAGCGGCTCCAGCTCTTGTTCACAGGCGTCGATGGCCCGCTCGAGCTGTTCGATGCGATCGTCATCCACGCGCGCTTTGCTGAGCTGTTCCTTCATCTTGTCGTGATCGGGCGTGGCGAGCAGCGCGCCAATCGCGAACAGGTCTTTCTGAATCGGCACGAGGACTTCGTCGATGCGCGGCATCATCTCGATGGCGCGGGCCATGCCGAGTGCCGCGTTGAGTTCGTCCACATCGCCATAGGCTTCGACCCGAGGATGGTCCTTGCCCACGCGTCCGCCGCCGAAGAGCGCCGTGGCACCCTCGTCTCCCGTTCGTGTGTAGATCTTCATAGACATAAAAAGTAGTCACCGCTACCGTTCAGCAATGGAATCTCAAATGCAGACACACCCCATCCGCGACATCACGATCATTGGTGGCGGCCCGACCGGGATCTTCGCCCTCTTCTACTCCGGCATGCGTGGCGCGACGGCGCAGATCGTCGATGCGCTGCCCGAGCTTGGCGGGCAGCTCACGGCGCTCTATCCGGAGAAGTACATCTTTGACGTGGCCGGGTTGCCGCGAGTGCTCGCCAAGGACCTCGTGCGCTCGCTCGCGGAACAAGCGTCGCAGTTCCACACAGAGACTGGACTGCCAGCGCATCTCGGGCAGCGTGTCGTGGGGCTTGAAGAAGTGGACGGCCACTTTGTGCTCGTGACCGAGACCGATCGTTTCCCGACGCGCTCGGTGATTGTTGCGGCGGGCATTGGCGCCTTTCGACCGCGGCGGTTGCCACAAGCGTTTGCTGAACCGTGGTATGGTCGTGGTGTGCATGACATGGTGACCGACCCTGAGCGCTATCGCGGGCAACACGTCGTGATCGTGGGCGGTGGCGACTCCGCGTTTGATTGGACGGCGCAGCTGCGCGAGCGCGCGGCCTCGGTGACCCTGCTGCATCGCAGTGATCGTTTTCGCGCCCATGCGGCGACAGTGACGGAAGTGATGGCCGCTGCAGCGGTCGGTGACGGTCGCGTGAATGTGCACACATTCCACGAGCTTGATGCCATCCATGGCGACGATGCGATTGTCGGTGTTCGTCTCAAGGAAATCAAAACAAAAGTGACACGCGAAGTGCGCGCCGACGTGGTGCTGCCGATGCTCGGTTACGTCAGCGATCTCGGCGCGCTACTCGAATGGGGGCTCAACATCGCGAAGGACGAAGTGCTGGTGAGCAGCACGATGGAAACCGGGCGTGCAGGGATTTACGCAGCCGGAGATATCACCACTTATCCGGGCAAGCTCAAACTCATCGCCACGGGGTTCAGCGAAGCGGCGATTGCGGTGAATCAGGCCGTGCACTGGATCTATCCGGACAAGAAAGTGAATCCGGGACACAGCTCGAATCTCGCGGTCTTTGGTCAGAAGGACGACTGAGCGGCGTGTCGGTGCACGCTACACGCGCACCCGCGGATCGACGCGTTGATAGACAAGATCGGTAAGCAAGTTCACGACAACGAAGACGACGGACAGGAAGAGCACCGCGCCTTGCACCGCCGGCAGGTCGCGTCGTGAGATGGCTTGGACGACGTATCGTCCGATACCGGGCCAGCTAAAGATCGTTTCGGTGAGGATGCTGCCGGTGAGATACGCACCGAAGTCGAGGCCAATAACTGTGACGACGGGAATGAGTGCGTTACGGAGCGCGTGGCGCACAATCACCACCTGTTCCGCGAGTCCCTTGGCTCGCGCCGTGCGCACGAAGTCGGCGCCGAGCACTTCAAGCATCGCGGAACGCGTGACGCGCGCCAAATAAGCGATGGAGCGAGAGCCGAGTGTCAGCGCCGGTAACACGAGGAATTCCCACCGGCCGTACCCGGACGCCGGCAGCCATCGCAACGTGACGGCGAACAGCACGATGAGCAGCAACCCGATCCAATAGACGGGAAAGGAGATGCCGAGGTAGGTGATGGCCAGCGCGATGCGGTCGAACCAACCGTTGGGGCGGATTGCCGCGAGTACGCCAATCGTGATGCCGGTGAGCGTGGCCAGCAGCATGGCGGCGGTGGCCAACAGCAGTGTGCGCGGAAAGCGTTCGGCGATGTCCTGCACAATGGGCCGATTTGTGATATACGACCGGCCGAAATCGCCGCGCAAAATACCGGTGGCGTAATGGACGAACTGTGATGGTAGCGGATCATCGAGTCGTAATTCGGCACGGAGACGCGCAATCGTTGCGGCATCCGCGCGCTCACCGACCATGGCTTGCACGGGATCCCCCGGCGCCACGTAGAGCAGCAGAAAGACGACGACTAGCACGCCGAACAGCGTGGGAACAGCAAGCAGCAGTCGGCGGCCGAGCAACGAGAGCACAGGGTGTCGTGTAAATGAAAACCGTCAGAGCGGTTGCGCTGTCAGGGCTTTGGCGAAGGCGGCGACTGCGGCATGCCGAGTCGTACGGACGTCCACCGCTGTCCATTGAAAATCACCGGCACTTCGAACCCCTGGACCCACGGTTGAATGGCGTACAGTTCGTTGTAGAAAAACAGTGGCATCAGTCCAACGTTGGCATAGGCGAGGCTGTCGGCCTGTCGATACAGTGCGGCGCGTTTGATTGCGTCCGCTTCGCGACGCGATGCGTCGACCAGCTGATCGAAGGCGCTGTTACTGAAGAAGGAGACGTTGCCGCCAGCGCCGCGTGTCGCGGAGTGTAGCAGCGGATAGAGAAAGTTCTCCGCGTCGGGATAGTCTGCGTACCAATCTTTCAGGACGAGGTCTGTTTGTCCGGCGCGCGCCGCGGCGCGCATGGAGCTGGCGTCGCGCTGCACAATCTTGACGCGAATGCCCGCGGTTGCCAGATACGCCTGGATGGACTGTGCGAGGCGAGGGAATGGCGCGGTTTGCGAGCACCACAGGTCGAGGTCGATGCCGCTGGCGAAGCCGGCCGCGGCGAGGAGTGTACGCGCAGCGACGCTGTCGAACCGAAAAGCAAGTCGCGTTGTATCGGCGCCATCGAGCGATGGCGGAATGACGCCGGCCGCCACACGACCGCGACCAGCCAGCAACTGTTTGAGGAGTGTGGGGACGTCAATCGCATGCGCAATGGCTTGGCGCACGCGTACGTCTTTGAGCGGTCCGCGTGTCGTGTTGACGCCGATGTACCAGAGGCGGAGCGCCGGTGCACTGGTGAGTCGCGCTTGTCGCGTGTCGGTCTCTTCCCAGGCGCGCGTTTGGTCTTCCGGTACATACAGAATGTCGACCGTCCCACTCTCGAACTCGGCGACTGCCGTTGACGGTTCGGGGATGATGCGGGCGAGCAACGTGTCGATGGTTGGCGCGCCGCCGAAGTAATTGGGATTGCGTGCGAACTTGAGGTAGTCATCGTGCTTCCACGCGACCAGCTGCCACGGGCCCGTGCCGATTGGGTGTTCACTGAAGTCGGGACCGACCTTATCCGGCACGATCGACGCGACCGGCATGGCGAGCAGTTTCGGGAAAATCGCGAATGCTTCTTCCAGTGTGATGACGACGGTGGAGTCGTCCGGCGTGTCGATGCCGAGTGTCTTGCCTTTGCCATCAGCGAAGGCGCGGGCGCCTTTGATGGGATAGAGGGGCCAGACCTGTCCGCCCTTGGTTGCTGGATCGAGCACGCGGGAAAAGGACTGCCGCACCTGTCTGGCGACGAACGGCGTGCCGTCGTGAAAGCGGACTCCCGTGCGCAGGTGGAACGTATAGCGCAGCCCGTCCGCTGAAACGTCCCATCTGGTGGCGAGTGCGGGCTCGATGCGCGCATCGGGTGTGAAGCGCGTCAGTCCGTCGAACAGGTACGCCACGGCGCGTCCCGTGGGCACGTCGGTAGATCGTGCCGGATCGAGTGAACGCGGATCATACCAGTCTCGGGAGTCCACCAGCACATGTCGATCCACCGTTGTCTCTGCACTGCGGCAAGACACGCCGAGTGCGAGGAAGAGCGCGCTGCGTCGGAGAGGTCGGGCTGCGGCACGTGGGGCGAGCATGCGTGTCGTGGTTGACTGAGGGCGAGTGACGGGAGAGCTTTGAGAGACAATCTACCGACGGAATCGACCGACGACTGACGGCATTCCTCCTTGCATTCCGAAGTGCCTCACCGCGTGCGCGGAGCCAACGTCCTCGTTTCCCGCCTCCTCGCGATCGTCTGCGCCGCGTTCATCGCCTCGGCGGTCGCCGTGCCGGCCGCTGCGCAGGACCTGTCCTGTGAACGCGGCGACCGCGAAGTGCGCGCCTTGCGGTTCACGGGCAATCGCGAGTATTCGAGCTCGGCGCTCGCGGCAACTGTCGTCACATTGCCGTCTTCGTTCTCGGGGCTCCCGGTCATTGGTGAGCGGCGCTGTATCGATCCGGTGGAATTCGCACGCGATGTGCAGCGGTTGGAGACGCTGTATCGTCGTCGCGGATTCCCTGACGTCAAGGTTGATACCTTGGTGCGGACGCTGCGTCGTGGGGTGATCGACGTGACGTTTGCGATTGTCGAGGGACAACCGCTGCGCGTCACGTCCCTCGCGCTGCGTGGCGTGTCCACGGAGCCCGAGGTCGAGGTCGCGGCGCGCGACTTTCCACTGCGCGTCAACGGCGTATTTGACCGCGGGCTGCTCGAGGCGGGTCGCGATTCGCTGGTGCGAAGACTGCGCAATCTGGGCTGGCCACAGGCGGAGGCACTGCTCGCGTTCACGACGAATACAAAAACGCGTACGGCCGATGTGGAGGTGACGGTCGTGCCGGGCACACGGGCGCGACTGGGACGCATTGCCGTCGTGGTTGATACGACGCAGCGCACGCGTCGTGTGTCCGACGTCACAATTCGTCGAGCGATGGCGTTGCGCGAAGGCGACTATTACTCAGCACGGGCGATCATCGACGCGCAACGCAATCTCTACCAAACCGACGGGTTTCAGCGCGTCGAATTGTCGCCAGACAGTCTGCAACCGCTCGGTGACTCGACGGTGAATCTGACGGTGCGTCTTGTCGAAGGGGATCGATGGGCGGCGCGCGGTGGCTTGGGGTGGGCGACACTCGATTGTTTCCGCATGCAGGGCTCACTCACCGACCGAGACTTTCTGCCCTTTGCGCAACGACTGGAACTCGTGGCCCGCGTGAGCAAGATCGGCATCGGTGCACCGCTCGATGGGGCCAGCGCGCTGTGTCAGGGGCAAGCGCGCACGGACCCCTACAGCAGGACGCTCAACTACTACGCGGCGATGACCGTGCGGCAGCCCGTGCGCGCGCGGCAGTCGCGTGTGCCGACGCTGACGGTATTCAGTTCTACGCTGTCCGAGTACCGCGCCTTCTTGCGACGTGCGCCGATTGGTGGTGCGTTGTCGGTAACCAACCCACTGCAAGCGAAAATTCCGAGTACGCTGTCGTATCAGGTGGAACTGGGGCGGACGGAAGCGGAGCCAGCGTTTTTTTGTGCGGTGTTCAACGCCTGTGATCGTGACGCGCGCAGTTTTCTGCAGCGCAATACACGCCTGGCGGCGCTCGAGTATTCGATCGTGCGGGCACACGTCAATGATCCGCTGCGTCCGTCCGCGGGCAGCACGGTGCGCTTCACCGCGCGGCATGCGTCGACGCTGATTGGTTCGGACAAGTCGCAGCAGTTCAACCGTGGCACGGGCGATGCGACGTGGTACGGCGCGCTCGGTGGCCGTTCCACGTTGACCCTGCATTTGCGTGGAGGGATGGTGTTTGCTGGTGGCCTGCAGCCGTCGGTCGATGGATTCATTCCTCCCCAGGAACGTCTCTACGCGGGCGGTCCTACCACCGTGCGTGGCTTTCGTCAGAACGAATTGGGACCAGCCGTCTACATCGTGGATGGGTACAGCACGATGCGCGAGAACGGCGAAACGTTCTATCGGGCCGATTCCGCGCGTGTCGAACGGGTGGTGCCGACGGGCGGCAACACGCTCGTCGTCGGCAACGCGGAAGTGCAGCTGCCGAGTCCTGTGGCACCGGGGCTGCTGCAACTGGCGCTGTTTGCCGATGCCGGTCGTTTGTGGAATCGCACGCGCGGTACGCAGAGCGGTGCACTGCTCTCCGATGGTCCATCGATCAAGGTGACGCCCGGCGTTGGCGTACGCATCGTGTCACCGTTCGGTGCGATCCGCGTGGACTTTGGCTATAACGGCTATCAATTGCCGAGTGGTGCCGCGTACTTCAATGCGCCACTGCAGGCTGGTGTTGCACCGCTCTACTGCGTGAGTCCTGGCAACACGCTGGCCGTACGCGCAGGGACGACCGCTGGCGCACCGCCAGTGCAGGAGTCTGGTGCCTGTGCGGCAACGTTTCGGCCGACGCGAGGCAGCGGGTTCCTCCGTCGATTGAACCCCAGCATCTGGATCGGGCAGGCGTTTTAGATGGCGCTTCGTCGCCGCACTGTGGTGCTCGGCACCGCTGCCGCCTTGCTGTCTCTTGGCGCGCTCGGCGTGGGCGCGATTGCCGCGCTCACGCAAACGGATCGTGGGCGCGCGTTGATCATGCGCGCGCTGGTCCCGACGATCTCGGGCGCGATCCCTGGTCGGGTGTATGTAGGGCGCGTTGGTGGCACGCTCTTTACTGATCTGACGATTGATTCGTTGTCGATTACGGAACCAAATGGGAAACCGTTCATCAGCACGGGTCTGATTCGTGTTACGTATGATCCGCGTGATCTGCTGGATCGACGTATCATCCTCAAGTCACTCGAGGTCACGCATCCTGTGGTGACGTTAGTGGACTATGGGAACGACGACTGGAATTGGAAACGGGCGATGCGGAAGAGTGGCCCGAAGCTGCCACAGCGGCCCGGAAGCTTCGGACAGTTTGTGCAGATTGATACGGCCACCGTGCACGACGGTACGCTGATCGCTCGGTTGCCGTGGTCGCCGAATGACTCGCTCAGGGGCGCGAAGCGCGACAGTGCCATCGCCTACGAGTTGTCGCGACTGGACGGGGAAGTGGTCCGCGACGACAAACGTTTTGTACGAGTCTGGCGCTTTGTGCGCGGCGACTTGGCGCTCGGCAAGTCGCGGCTTGCCGATCCGGATTCTGCCGGCCAGCGCTTTGCGTTTGAGAAATTTGACGTCGTGTGGGTGTATCCGCCGTTCTGGTTTCGCAACATGCGGACGACGGTACGCAAGCTGGACGACTCGCTCTGGTTTGATGATGCGCATTTCAATCTTGCCAACTCGAGCGGGCACGGAAACGCCAAGGTGGTGTGGGGCAACAACCTTCCTGTGCGCTATGATGTACGACTGCGCGGCGACACCGTGGCGATGCAAGATGTGGCATGGATTGACCAGTCGCTGCCGCGCACTGGCGGTGGCAGCACGTCGATCGTGATCAAGAACGACCCGGCTGACTTGTCGATCATGGAGTACGCGCTCACGAACATGGACGCACGGTCCATGCGATCGCGCATACGTGGACGGATGACGTTTGGCGTGGGCGGTCCCGTGTTGCGCGTAACGGATGTCGGTCTCGATCTTGTGCCGGCGAATACCGACCTGCTCAAGCAATTCAACCTCGGACCGTTTCCTTACGACTGGCAGGGCGATCTCAGTGGTCGCGTGGTGGCGCGCGGCGGACCGGTGACACGATGGGCCCTCGACGAGGCCACGCTGACATACAACGACGCGCATGTACCGGGCGCGGTGTCACGTGTCTATGCAACCGGCGCGATGAATATCTACCGGCCGTCGGAAGCATTGTTGAACGGGCTGGACCTGCGCATTGATGCACTCGATCTGCGCACGCCGCGTTTCGTCAATCCGTCGTTCCCTGAGGTGAACGGCATTGTACGCGGGTCGCTACGGCTCGATTCGCTTTGGTACATGGCGCGTTTTTCGCAAGCCGATCTGCTGCACATCGACGGCATCGGGCAGCCGTCACATTTTACCGGCAGCGGGCGCTATGCGGTGCGCACCGAGGGTGTGTACTTCGACGTCGACATGCAGGCCGCGCCGCTCAACTATACGATGCTGTCCAAGTCGTACCCATCGTTGCCACTACGGGGCAACGCGGTGGGGAGCATTCGGGCCAGCGGGCTTGCGGAGGACTTCGCCTTGCAGACGCGATTGGTCGGCGAGGGCGGCGCGGTAACATTCGACGGCCGCGTGGATGCGTTTGAGCCAGACTTTGGAGCGACGGGAACATTTCGTACGCGCGGTATGAACCTGCAGAATCTGTTTGGCGATGCGACGTATCCGCTCAGCTCGATCAACGCCGTTGGTGATGTCGCACTGACGGGCGCCTCGCTGACGTCGTTGCGTGGACCGATACGCGCAACGATCGACCAGCTCTCGACGATCGCCGACGTGCGCGTCTTTGGTGGCACGGCCATCGCGGCATTCGATTCCGGGCACGTGCGGTTGGACTCCTTGTCCTTTGAGAGCTCTGCATTGCGAGCGACCGCGCGCGGTGGACTGGGTCTTGTGGCGTCGCGTCGCGATACGATGACGTTTGCCGTGTTTGTCGATTCGCTGGGCGGTGTGCGACCGTGGTTTCGGAGCGCCGATACACTGGTTCGCTCACTCGTGGAGTCGACCGATACACTGCGCGGTCGAATGGAGATGCGTGGTCGTCTGATCGGTTCCATTGACACACTTGATGCCGTCGGACTTGCACTTGACGGACGCGCAGACGGCACGGCCCTCGCCTTTGGCGGTGCGAAGGCGGAGCGGGCGACCGTGACCCTGGATGTGCGCGACGTGCTGCGCAGCGCAACTGGCGCATTGACTATGACACTCGACTCTGCGGCGCTGGCTGGACTCGATGTTGCCGAGGCCTCCGGGCGCGCGACGTTGCGGAAGGGACTGGCGGAACGTTTTGGTCTGGAACTGCGCACGCCATCTGAGTCGCGTGTCGCTCTGGCGGGCGGCGTGACGCGCCGCGACAGTGTCAGCGTCATTGTGCTCGATACGCTGACGATACGCGTGGATAGTGCTTTTGCCGCGCCGCGCGGCTTTTCGCTCGCGGCGCCAGCGGTGTTGCGCGTCTCCCGTGGTGCGACGGGTACACTCGATTCCTTGGTATTGCTGCATACGGATACCGGACGTTTCGCACTGCGCGGATCGCTTGGTGACTCTGGCGCCGTGGCTGGTCGTCTGGATATGGATCGCGTTCCGCTCGCGGACATCGGCAAGCTGCTGCGCACCAGTCGCCTCACTGGTGGACGCGCCGACGCGACCGTTGTGCTGCGTGGGACGCGCGAACTTCCACGGATCGACGGTGACGTGACGCTCAGCGGCGCGACGGCAGGGCGATTGCGCATTGGCGATTTGGTGGCCAACGCGCACTACGATTCACTGCGGTTGGCCGTGAACGCGGCGCTGAACATTGACGGAAAGCCGGCGCTGCAGGCCACGGCGCAGCTCCCACTTGATTTAGCGCTGGTGAGCGGTCGCAGACGACAGCGGGACGCACCGTTGACCGGTCGGCTGGTGAGCACACGCACCGACCTGACGCTGCTTGAGGCCCTCTTCCCCGATATCAGTTTGGCTCGTGGGCACCTGACGACGGATGTGAATCTGACCGGCAGTTGGAAACGTCCGCAGCTTCGTGGGCAGCTGTTGATGGACAGCGCCGCGTTGTCACTGGACAACCTTGGTATTCGCGTCGAGCGCGCGCAGGCGGACATTGGTCTGGCTGGCGACACCGTGTACGTGCGTCGCTTCGGCGCGACCGGTGCTACGCCCCTGGACTCGATCGGGTTAAGTGGCACGATCAACTTCCATGATCCCGCTCGTCCTGTGTTTGATCTCCGGATGGCGGCCAACAACTTCCTCGCCATCGACAAAGCGCGCACGGCTTCGCTCACACTGACCACCACGACGCCGATTGCCCTGACGGGACCGAGCACCGCGCCGCGCATCACCGGCGCCGTGAGCATTGAACGTGGTCGCGTGTACATCCGCGCACTCGCCCCCCGCCGCGGTCTTGATTTGACCGACAATCTCGACGTGGTCGATACCACCACCATTGCGCTCAACTCCCTCTTGCCAACAGCGCCGGCCTCACTGGTGCGCAATTTGGTGCTGGACAATGTGCTGGTGTCCATCGGTGACGATGTCTGGCTGCGTTCCCCGGAAGCGAACCTGAAATTGGGCGGAGCACTGCGCGTGACGCGCTCTGCAGGGCGAGACGGTGACGCACCACGGCTCGCACTCTCCGACTCATTGACGGTGGAACGCGGCACGTACCAGGTGAATCTCGGAATCGCACGACCGAGTTTTGAAGTAGAGCGCGGCGTCGTTCGTTTCTTCGGCGATCCGGATCTGGAACCAGCACTTGACGTGACCGCGCTACACACGGTGCGCAAGTTGCGCGCAAACTCCAATCGGCAGAGCGTGCGCATCCGTGTGGCCCTCGGTGGCACGCTGGATCGACCGACACTCGCGCTGTCGAGCGCGGACAATCCGCCGCTACCGGAAAGTGACATGTTGAGTTATCTCGTGACGGGCGAGCCGGCATACGAGTTGCTCGGCGGTACGCCATACGCGGAGCAAGGCGCGACACTCGCGCTCCGACTCGCTGGTAGTTACCTATCCAGCCGACTGGCCGGCGGTCGTTTCGATGTCGTGCAAGTGGAGCCGACCACGCTCGCACCGGGTGATGTGCTGACCCGCGACACGGGCCTTGGGATTCTGGCATCGACGCGCGTCGGTGTTGGCGGGCAAATCGCCAAAAACACGTACTTCACGTTCAGCACGGGTCTCTGTGGACTTGCGCCGCAAACGGCCGGAGGTGGCGACGCGCTCTCGGTGTTCGCGCAAGGACTTGGAGCCAAAGTGGAGCGTCGTTTTTCGCGCGGACTGTCGGTCGCCCTGGGACTCGAGCCTGGCTCCAGTGCCCAAGCTTGTGGCCGACTCGGAATTTCGCGTACGTTCCAGCAGACACCGCCGCAAATCGGTTTCGACTTCTTCCGCTCGTGGACGTTCTGATCGCACGGACTGTTTCGCGCAGCCGAAACGTTCGTCTTCCATAACCGAATGCCCTCGACGCTATCTCCGGATTCTCGTGTGACGCCGTTCCAACTCGCTGACGCGCTGCACGCGATCGACAGCGCGGAATCGCCGGTGGAACGCGTGCGCGCGGCTGTCGCAGCGTTTAGCGCATTCGGTTTTGACCGCGTGCTGATCACCACGCGCGATGCGTCGCTCAATATCGCGCTGTCGGCGGCCATGGAGCCGAGCGAACCGGACGGACACGCGTTGCAGCCGTTGCCGGGCGCGACATGGCGTCGTCGCCTCGTGCATCTCGAGCGGTATCGCCGTGAAGAGCTGTTTCTGCTTGATGGCAGCGATCCCTGGGTGTCGCGGGAGTTTTTTGGGGCCGAGCCGGCAACGAGGAGCGACGCCACCGCCTGGCTTCCGACCGATCTCGTACTCGCGTTGCTGTACGGCGCGCAGCGCGAACTGATCGGGACTGTCGAGATCGCGGCTCCACGAGATTCACGACGTCCGTCCGCCACCATGTGTCGGGATCTGGGCAGCCTCGCACGGCATCTCGGAGCGCGAATCGCGTACGACGCGTTGCACTCGCTGGCGCAACGACGAGCGGAGCGGTTGCAGCGGCTGCAGGAAGCTGGCGCCGCGCTGGCAAGGTCGCTGGATGAGCCGGAAATCATGCGTGAGCTGTGCCGACAGGTCATGCGCGCAACCGGCGCGGACGGCGTAACCATTGCGTTGCCGGATCTCGACAACGACATCCTCTCGACTGCGATCCGATCAGTGCGCGGCGTCGAACGCCCGAGACAACCAGTCCGCCTCGGCGACGGGATCATCTCGGAGGTTGCACGCAGCGGTCGTCCCGCCCGATATGGTGATCGCGACGCTGATCGCGTACGTGAGAAAGCGGGACTCGCTCCGCCGATGACGACCTATGACGTCGTAGGCGATGACACTCCTGCGTCATCGGTGCTGGCCGTGCCAGTGCTGGCTGGCATTCAACTCATCGGCGTGCTGGCCGTCTTCGCCTGGACGCGTGAGGTGTTCAGCTCGGAGGACGAGGAGTTGCTGGCCACGATGGCATCGCAAGCGGCGACGGCTATCGCGAACGCCAGACGGTATGCGGAAAGCGAGCGGGAACGACGACAAACGGAAGCGCTCGCGGATGTCGCACGCGCCGTTGGTGAATCACTGCGACTGGGAGAGGTGCTGCGCCTCATCCTGCGACATGCCGTCGCCCTGCTCGGCGCGGAAGGCGCGTGCATTTCACTCCGTCAGGATGACTACCTGCACATCGTGGCCGCTGTTGGAACGGCCGATGTACTGGCCGGTGTGCATGTCCCAGTCGCGGGCAGCCTGCTCGGTCGCGCCATCACGACCAATGAACTCGTCGTCTCGAACGATGTGCAGAATGATCCGGCCGCCAGTCGTGCCGTCCTTCGCCTATCGCCGATTCGACGCGCGGTGATTGCGCCGTTGATGACAGGCCGAGGGACGATCGGGGCGATCGCGGTGTTCAATCGCGACGCGGCGTTCCTCGCCGATGATGCCCGTGTTCTGCAACGCCTCGCCGATCACGTCGCCGTGGCCATCGTCAACGCGCGACTGTTCGAAGAAGTTGAACGAGCGACACGTGAGTGGAAGGTCGCCTTCGACTCCATCGCCAGTGGCATGGTGGTGCTTGAGGAAAATCAGAGTGTGCGGCGATGCAATGCACGTGCTGCAGAGTTGTGTGGTGTCTCGATTCCGCAGTTGCTCGGGAAACCGTTTGCTCACGCCCTCCTCGATGGCAGTCCCGCGGACGCGACGACGGCGCTCACGGCCCTCATCGTTCGCGCGATGAGGGCCGGGACCGTCACCCGTCACGCGGTGAAGGATGTCGTGACCGGCCGCCTGATCGAATTGCTGGCGGCGCCACATCCCGACGGCGGTTGCGTGTTGACCTTTGATGATGTGACGCACGCGCACCAACTGGCGGAGCGACACCAGCGCGTGCTGGAAACAGTGACCGACGCGATTGTCATCACCGCACTCGATGGCCGCATCGCATTCGCCAATGCCGGTGCACACGACCTGTTCGGGCGTGGCATCCTGATTGGGCTCTCGTCTGCCGAGCTCACCGCGACTGAATCGTTGGCGGAGGTACAGCACCGTGAGCGTCGCGGTCGCGAAGGGCGCGCCCAGCAGTACGAGTGTCAGGTGCTGCACGCGAGTGGAACGCGACGACTCGTCTCGGTGACGGCAGCCCCGATGTTTGAGGTCGGCAAGATCACCGGGACCGTGGCCTGCCTGCGCGATATTACCGAGCAGCGTTCGGCGGCGCTCGAACTCGCCCGGACGCGCGACCGTTATGCGTTGCTGGTGGAGTCGGCGATGGACGGCATCTGCGCGTTCGATCTTGACGGCACGTTCACGTCCGCGAACAGCGCCATGCAGTCGGCCGTCGGCAAGACCAACGCCGAGTTGATCGGCTTGCCGTCCACTGCGGTGTTTGATCCGCGCGATCACGCGGAGGTTGGTGTCCTGCTCGCGGCGGTGCGAAGCGGCGGGCAATATCGGATGCAGATTCACTACAACAGTGGCAACGGTGCGCTGCGTGTCGGCACACTCACGGCGACGCCGATCCTCACTGATGGCGAAGTCACCGGCGGGCTCGGCATCATGCGCGACACGACGGACGAGGAGATCCTGCGCGAGTCCAGTGCGCAGCACGCCCGACTTGCCTCCGTCGGCCAGCTGCTCGGCGGCGTGGCAAATGCGTTGAACAATCCGCTGGCCAGTCTTCTCGCGGTCGCCGAGCTTGGTGTCAGTTCGCCAACGCTCGCGGCGGCAGACCGCGAAGCCATCAGGCAGATTCGAGACGAAGCACGTCGCGCGTCGCGGATTGTTGCGGAGCTGCTTGCGTCGACCAATGAGCGGATGAAGGACGGAGCAACCATCGACCTGAATCGCGTGGTGGCGGCATCGCTGGAACTGCATGGGTATAGTCTTCGGCGTCGTGGTATTGGGCTGGTCTCGACGTTCGCGACGACTCCCATTACGGTGTGCGCTGATGGCGGACAGCTGCGACAGTTGCTGATCAATGTGCTGACGAACGCTGAGGACGCCCTCGATGGATGGACGGGCACGCGTGAGATTCATGTGACGACGCGGATTGTAGGCGACGTGGCGCTCGTCGACGTCGCTGACAGTGGCCCCGGCGTTGCTCCGACGCAGATGCAGCGCATCTTCGAACCGACGTTTAGCTCGCGTGCTGCCCTCGGACGGCGCGGATACGGGCTGACGATCTCGCGAGCGATTGCGCGCGAGCACGGTGGCGAGCTTGACGTCACAGTACGGCCACGCGGTGGCGCTGTGTTTACCCTCACGCTACCGATTGTTGTCGATGCCGCCGTGAGCACTGCCGCACCGGTGCAGGAGCCGCTACGCACGGTCGCGTCGTCGTCGTCCGTGTTGCTGGTCGAAAACGAGCCAACGCTGCGTTCCGCGATGGCGCGCTATCTCGAAAGCGCGGGCTACGACGTGCACGTGGCCGCTGGTGGCGAGGAAGCGTTGACGCACGTTGCGGCGCGGTCGTTCGACGCCATCCTGCTGGACTTGCGCATGGACGACCTCTCGGGTGATGACGTGTATCGCGCGCTTGAGCAGCGTGATCCCGCGCAGGCGATGCGCGTGCTGTTCATCACTGGCGACATGCACAGTGCGTCTGCCTCGGCGTTTGTGAGAGCCACGGGTCGTCCTGTATTGCCGAAACCGTTCCGACTCACGGATCTCGCGCTGCGCGTCGCCGAACTCGTGAACGCGTCGGCAATCCAACAGCAATGACGGCAACCACTCCGCTCCCACCCGTCTCGCGACGCGCGTCACCCCTGGCGTTGCAACATACCGTCCGCGCAGCGGTTGCGCCGGTGCTCGGCGAGGCGCGCATTGCGTCAACGCTCACGTCGCAGCTGGTGGCCGGTGACGTGGTGTTGGAGCTCGAGCGTCACGGTGACTGGCTTCGTGTCCGTGGTGCAGATGCGTATGAAGGATGGCTGCATCGCGGGTACGTGGAGCCATGGCGCGGCGATGAGAGCAGTTGGGCTATTTCACTCGACTGTCGCGTGCGCACGCGTGACGGGGCGGAGCACGCGCTGCCGCTCAGTGGGCGGATTGCGCCTGGGCGTGAGGTAATCGATGGCGACTGGATTCGTGCGGATGAACGGGCGGCTCGCTTTCCTGCGGATGCGGCGGCGGTCGCGCATTCGGCTGCCTCGCTGTATTGCGGCGCGAGCTACCTCTGGGGTGGCGTGACGCCGTGGGGATGCGACTGTTCCGGCTTCGTGCAGCGCGTGTTTCTTCTGCACGGTGTTGATCTGCCGCGTGATGCGTGGCAGCAGGCGGAGTTGGGCTCCATGATGTCGGTAGAGGCCGCATCACACGCGCCGGCTGACCTGCTGTTCTTCTCTGACCGAGCGGATCAGCGCATCACCCATGTCGGCGTAGCGCTGGGCGGTGGTCGCATGGCGCACAGTGCGCTGTTGCGCGGCGGTATGGCAATTGAGCAGATGGACGCCACGGACGAGTACACCACACGTTTGCGCGCACAATGCGTTGCCGTTCGGCGAATATTGTAGCCGTGACAGCGCTGCAATCCGAACGCGGCCGATCTACATCAGGCGATCAGCAGCTGATCATCAGCTGATCATCTGACCTGGTGCCGCCGGCACCGTCGGCGGTGCACCGCCACGCACATGCAGGACCGACTCGGCGTGACGAACGCCGTCGAGTTCGACGCGCATGGCGTAGTCACCGACGACATCGAGCGGCAGGTCGATCTGAATGATCACTGGCATGTCCATATCCTCGGACTGACCAGGCACCGCCGCAATGGCCAGCTCCGCCGTTGACGACCAGAGCTCATTGCCACGCGGATTGATCCAGCGGAGCGTCATCGGGTGTGTGCCAGCGTCATTGGGCCGACCCTTGAGCCGGATAACGAGCGTCGCACGGGGGTGCAGGGCGGGGAATTGCCCGACGTGCACCGCGTCAAAGACGCCAAGCACATTGAGCTTGCCTTCCTGCGACAGATTGGCGGCGTCGGCGAACAACGTGAAGGAAACATGCATAGAGAAAAGTATACCGGAGTGGGGACGCCTGTCTAACTTTCAGCATGTCGTCTTCCGCGCCTACGCTTACTGCACATGCCTCGTCGCATCGCGCCACCTTTGGCCCGACCGACGTCGGACTCATTCTCATGTCCGTGATCTGGGGCGTGAACTACAGTGTGGTGAAGACGGGGCTGATCGGCATGTCGCCGCTGACGTTTACCGGTCTGCGGGTCACGGTCGCTGCGGCCGTGTTGTGGGCGATTGGTCTGTCGCTGCGTGAGGCGATGCCCGCACGCCAAGACGTATGGGCGCTGCTGGCGCTGGGTGTGATCGGCAACGGGTTCTATCAGTGTTTGTTCATCTTTGGCATGTCGCATACACGCGCGGGCATCGCGTCGCTTATCGTTGCGGCGAGTCCGGCATGGATTGCCATCGTGTCACGCATCTTTGGTCGTGAGCAGCTCTCCACACGTGGATGGCGCGGTATCGCCTTTCAGCTCGCCGGTGTTGCCTGCGTGGTGGGGAGCGCCAGCGCGGTGGCGTCGAGTGGTGAGGCGTTGTTGGGGGCCGGACTGATCGCGATGGGAAGCATCATGTGGGCCATCTTCAGCGTCCTGTTGCAACCGTACACGCTGCGCGCGCATCCCATCCATCTCTCGGCCATCACGTTGAGCAGTGGCGCATTGTTCATCCTGCTCTTCGCTCTGCCAGGTATGGCGCACCTGGACTGGAGCGCCGTGAGTGCGCGCACGTGGGGCGCGGTGTTCTATGCGAGCATCGGCGCGTTGGTCATCGCCTACTTGCTGTTCTATCGCGGCATCAAGGTGCTCGGACCAACGCGGACGGCAATGTATGGCAACTTGCAACCGATCATTGCCCTTGCGGTGGCCGCGCTGATGCTCGGTGAACAACCGACCGGATGGCAACTTCTCGGCGCGGCGCTGATCATGGCTGGGCTGGTGGTGTCGCGCACCGCGCCAGTGCACGCGGCGCCCGCTGCTTCTTCAATCCCGGATCGCGTGTGAAGCTCGTTCTCTTCGATATTGATGGCACGCTCCTGCGAACCGATGGTGCCGGGCGTCGCGCGATGGAGGGTGCGTTGCAGACCCTGTTCGGCACGACCGGTGATCCCGCGTATCGCTATGATGGCAAAACTGATCGGCAGATTGCCCGCGAGGAGCTGCGCGCAGCCGGTGTCGATGACGCCGTCATTTCGGCGCGCATGGACGTTCTGCTCGACGTGTACGTGCAACGACTCGCGGACGAGCTAGCTCGTGACGCAGCCGCGGCTACTCTTTGCGCCGGCGTGCCGGCGCTCCTGGACGCGCTTGAACAAGAACCGGACGTGACACTCGGCCTCCTGACGGGGAACATCGAGCGCGGTGCACGCGCGAAACTTCGTGCGGTCGATATTCGCTTCGACCGATTCCGCGTCAATGCGTTTGGTTGCGATCACGAACATCGACCTGAACTGCCGACCGTCGCACAGCGTCGCGCGCGCGAAATTCTCGGACGCGAACTCATGGGGCACGATCTGGTGATTATCGGCGATACACCGGCCGATATTCACTGCGGACGCTCGCTTGGCGTGCGAGCGATCGGCGTCGCGACCGGTCGGTATACAGTCGACGACCTCACCAGCCACGAACCACACGCGGCGTTTGATACCCTTGAGGATACGGTCGCGGTGATCGCCGCGATGCTTGACTGACATGGCACATCAATGACACACGTCGATTCACCGGGGCTGCTGCGCGTGGTCGGTCTCGTACGTGGGCGCGAGATTGATCGACACGCCGACGTGCAGCTGGACGATGCGACGCTCGTGTTCGCGTGGGAAAAGGAGAAGGCGTGGCGTGTGCCGCTTGACCGCCTCGATGGCATCGCGCTCAACGACGCACGCATGTCGATCTACACGTCGGTGGGTGACGTGCTTGAGGTATCGGGTGACGACCGTCTGCGCGTGCTGGCAGCGCACCTCGTGGCTCGGGCCTGCACGATGCCCGAGCTGACGCGCGGCCTCCGCTCATTCGGTTCGCTGCGCGGATCACCTGGTGCCGCGCATGATATGTGGTTTGGGCCACTGCTGTCCGCGCGCCGCGCCGTCGAAGGCGTCACCGACGCCCTTCGTCAGGTGACGCTGGTAGATGCGGGACAGCTTGGCGACGCGATGACCAATGGCATGGCGCAGCTGGCCGCCCTGAAATCACCCGGTGATGCGGCCACGCAGCGCGCGATTGAAGCGGTGCTTGAGGAGGAATCGGCAGCACTCTTCGTCGCACTGGGACGGCTGGCTCTGGCCGCCGATACGCTGACCGGCAGCGCACTGGATTCGCGTCTCGCCGATTGGCGCTGTTGGGTCGAGGCGCTCCGCGAGGTGTTCGTTGCGGCGGATGAGGCGTGGCTGCAGTGCAGTAAGGAGTTGTAACCGGGCCCGTTATCCAAGCAACCGCAGGATGGCGCGCGACATGAATTGGTAACGACTGGCCATGGTGTCTTGTGTATTGTGCTGGAGACGGCATCGCGCGGACCGCGCACCGGAGCCGTAACGATTTCAGCAGAGGTTGACATCTGATGCAAATATATTTAGCATCACGCATCATGCGTACAACGATTGATATAGACGACCCCATCCTGCGAGAGGTCAAGCGGCTCCAGCGACGTGAAGGCAAGTCGCTTGGGCGCCTCGTGTCCGACTTGCTTGCCCAGGCACTCGGCGCGGCCAAGGGCACGGTTGCGCCCGCTGACACGGCCGCGTTTCCATGGGTTGCGACGTCCATGGGCGCGCGCATCGATCTGGCCGACAAGCACGCGGTGCTCGACGCGATGGACGAGGGCAGCATATGAACGCCACGCGGAGACCGGGGGCCGCGTGGCCACGGGTCATGGGGGCTGTGCGATGAGCTTCGGCATCGACGTGAACATCTTGCTCTATGCTTCGGATGAAACGAGCGAGCACTACGACAAGGCGACGGCATTTGTACGTCGATGCGCGGCCGGGCCCGAAGTGTTCTGCATTGCGTGGCTCACGGCGATGAGCTACCTGCGCATGGCGACGCACAACAGAATTTTCACGAATCCGCTCACACCGGCGCAAGCACTCGGCAATATCGAAGCGTTGTTGTCGCTTCCGCACTGCCGAGCGATTGGGGAGGACGTCGAACATCTCGCGGTATTCCGAGAAATCACCAAGTCTGCGCCGGCGCGTGCCAACGCCGTACCGGACGCGCACTTGGCTGCGGTGTTACGTGAGAATGGCGTGGTGACGCTGTACACGCACGATCGCGATTTCCACCGGTTCGACTTTCTTACCGTGAAAGACCCGCTGATCTGAATTGTTACGTCAGCCATTATTGACGCGCCGGTGGTCTACGCGTTGGTCAAGTGGGTACTGAGGCTGCAGTTCGTTTCCCATGCTGTGAGGTTACTTCCCATACTGTGAGGTAGCCGTCGATTTTCATCGAATTCGCCGTAAATTACGTATTGCTTCTTTGCGAAAGTGACATGTAAATGGAAACAACCCTTGCCGACGCAGAATGAATATGAGTGTTGGTCGTACCGTACCGCACCGCACCGCGATTGTCAGCGGCAGGCGAACCGATGTGCCGCGAAGAATCAGGCGGTCGTTTCGAGGATGAGAGGTGAACGAGACGATGACTCCGCCGATTGAAAAGAACGAATGGGATGCCGTCATGGCTCGATGTGCCGAGTTGCTCCCACTCTTTGACGAGTTGCACCTCGGCTGTGGTGCGACGGCGGGAGTTAGGTTGCTCGGACTGACCAATGCAGTCGCTCTACGGCGCTGGCTGACGGCGAGACGACTTCCCCCTTCGAGGTGCTGAGAGACTGGTACTTCGTCGCGCAGCTCGTCGAACGGTTCGGTCAAGAATCGGCAATCGCATCGTGGGCGATGGGTCGAGGCGAATATCCCTACGTCTGCCATCGTTTCGTTCGACGAGTATCCGGCAGCTCATGGACGAAGCTGGGACAGCCGGACGGTACGCTATGATTGGTCGGCGCAAACGCTTTTCGACAGTGTCGCGGACGTGCAGGAGGCGGCGACGCGATGGCTCAGGATCTACAATAACGAACGACCGAACATTGGAATGACGAACGAACGACGCGGAAGACCATACTGGTTTGCGGTGTCATGCCTCACCCTCAATTGCCAAATCGGCGTCGGAGGAAAAACTACAGGCTGTGTATTCTCGTCGATTTGATTGGTATGGATGGTTCTCAAAAACATGGAGATGAAACTATGAAGAGACAAGGCATACGCCGTGCGAGCGTTGTGTTTGGAGCGCTTCTTGTCGGTGTTGGCTGCTCGGAACAGTCGGTCACGAATATGAACAGCTTTTCGTCGCGGAAAGTGAGTGCCGCGCAAAAGTCCGATAAGTCCATCAGTGGCGATGTCACATACAAATTCAAGGTCTATGAGCTTGGTGGCGGTGTCAAAGAGGTGACTGGTGTGGGACGGGTGGACGGGCCCTCGGTTCCTACCGCGAGCTCTAGGCCGACCTTTGTATTGCGCGACCAGTCCGAGCCACGAAACGAGGCCAGACCGGCCCCTGGGAGTAGCCCGTTGCCGTCTTTTGCTTTCAGTGCAACGCCGGCCGAAAGATCAGGAGCGGGTGGCGGGCTCTTTGCGGTGCCGAGTTTTCGGGTAAGAAGCGCAAGGGTTGACGGCCATATGGTGGAGCAATACATGGTCCGCGAAGGTGGCAAGGCCTCAGGAAAGCCTGTCGGCATGATGATTCGCATCGATGGGCGGCTGCGACATGTGGCCGAGTTTACTACCCGCGCTGGCAGGAGTTTACCGACGGAAGTAAGAATGGTTCAGATTGACACAGCGGGACGCGTGTCCTCTGATTACTCCATCGATCTGTCACGCGTGTCAGAGACCAGTCGACTGGCCGCGAGCGAGCAGTCAGGGTTGCAAACGATGTTTCGTCGGCTAGTGCGTGGAGGCGCCAACTTGGTGCTGCCAGACGCATTGTACGCGCAGGCTCAGGAGGACAATCCGTGCCAGGATTTGCAGTCGAACTTTGACAATGCACTCGGCGTGTTCGCTGCTGCCGTTGTCACCAGCTTTGCCGCCGTCGCCGCCTGCGCAGTGACAGTCATCAGCTGTCCCGCTGTTCCTTTCACGTTGGCGGCTGTGGCAATTGCGGCAGCCGTTGCGGCAAGTGCTGCTGACGACCTCAATCACTGCGAAGCGCTTCATCCACCGTGCATCGAGGGCGGCTATATGACCAATGGCAGTTGCGCTTCTCCCGTTGGTGGTGGCACTACTGGCGGAGGCGGTCCTGGTGGTGGTGGTGGTGGCGCGACTGGCGGTGGCGGTGCTGGCACGAATGGCGGCTCAGGGGGTAGTGTTACTTGCAATTGGCGGACTGGTTGGTACTACGACGAGTTCGGCTTCCCTTATGTGTCTTATCCGTATCTCGAGTGTATCTAGTCGTGTCGTGGTCGCGAACCGCAACAGTGCTGAGCATCATCGTGGTCATGCTCTTTCTGGCGTTGGGAGGCGGGAGGCTGCTTCCCACGCGAGTCAACTACATCATCGCGGCGCTTCTCGGTTTCGCATCGACGTGCTTGATATGGGGTTGGGGGGCTATTCTGACGGCACAGCACCGTCCGAGACGTCGGTGGCACGTTGGAGCGGCTTTGCTAGCGACTTTGCTTCTGTCTGTTCCGGTCGTAGGCCTGGTCCGCCGTTGGTTTGACGACGGCACGTCGTGGTTTGTCGCGGGAGGAATGATGGTACTCACTCTTTCGGTCGTCGGAGTAGCCGTGCGTCGAGGCACTCGCTAACGCCCTCACGAGGAGCATCCAAGTAGAACGACGTCAGCGACCGCCAATTGGTGGTCGCTGACGTGGTCGTGTTTCCCGGCACCCTGGATTACGTTCTGCTCCAGTTCGAGTGTCCATTAAATCGACAACCTCACTTCGATTACTGGCAACGCTGTCATGCGACTAGGGATTTCACTGGTGGCGCTGTCGCTTTTGGCGTTCACGTATGGCGTGGCGATGGCCGTCGAGCCAGGTTCGTCCAGCGAGGTGGAAGCGTCTCTTCCCACGTTTCGTCGACAGACGGTCTTTTATTCACTCGCGGGAAAGTCACTCGTGGAGCTCGTGGCAGAGCACCGTGCTCTCGCCCTGAAGCAGGAAGCTCCGGAGCGTCTTGGCTACACGGCCTGGAATGCAACGCTCAATACCACGCATGGCTTCGGCGCAAAAACGTCGTGTTCCGTCGAACCGATAACCTTTGTGGTCACGGTGACCACCACACTCCCCCGTGCGGTGAATAGCGGTCAGTTTTCGCCAGACGACTCATTGCAATGGCACACCTTTCTGCCTGGGCTCAAGCGTCACGAAGCCCGACACGACAGCATAATTGTATCCGAAACGTCCGCTTTTCTTCGCCAAGTGGAAAGTGAGGCTAACGGAGCAATGCAGACGAAGGACATTTCGCAATGCGTGGACGAGCTGCGGACTCGGATCGATCGCGCCAATGCTAGGCTAGATGAGGTCACCCAACACGGGAGGACCGAAGGCGCGATCCTCGTGTTGCCCTCTCGTCCATAACGGATCGGGAGAGCCAGACGTGGGTCTGGTGAATCACTTGAATCGAGGCAGCGCCTCTGCGAGTCATCCGTCGCGGGCACGTCGAACATGGTGGCCTGTGTCTTGGCTGTACTTGGTTCTGGACAGCGCGGGTCCGGTGCGCGAATCTTAGGGAGTCTGGCGAGCAGTTCTTGGTGACTCGTATTCAAGCTTTCACGGGCGATACGACCTACTCGACACGCTTGCCCTACCGGGGCATACCGTTGTCAAAACGGCACCTCGACAGCGTTCTTGCGCGCGGTATCTGTGGATCGCG